>JAJPJO010000256.1 GCA_021324135.1 Pseudomonadota bacterium | reverse complement strand
GTTTCCTTGCCGCCTCGACCGGTTTCCTTCCCGCCCCGTCCGGCATCCTTCGTCGAACGTGCAGCCGCCTTGCTCCGCCCATCTGTTTTAGCAACAGCGTCCTTCGAAGCACCGCGTCCGGAGTCTGATTGCTCACCATCATCGGCGTGGACAAAATCCGGAACGTCCTCTTCTTCATACGCCGTTCGTCCGGCGCCCGCACCACGGCCGGTGCCTTCGCCCGGTCGCCCGCCGCTTCGCCGAGCCGCAGCATCGCGCGAAGGCAACGCGTGCGGCCCCGTGATCGCCGCCACCGATCCGCTGCTGTTTGTAATCGCCTTAATCGCCGAATCAGATTCATCCATCAAGGACTCGAGGTTCTGCCGGCGCTCGTGCGTGAGGTGCAAACTGCTGCTCATCAAACGCAAGTTCGCCGAACCGAGGATCTGATCGCGAAACTCCCGCATGTCCTTCTGCCGCTCATCAAGACCCTTGCTGAGCGCCTGCATGATTGCCTCTTCCAGACCATCCGGCAGAACAACATTCTTGTTCTTCTCAGTAATCCGAAGCGGAACATCATTGCAGTGCATCATCAATGTTTCCATCGGCGACGGCCCGACCAGCGGCGGCTCGCCTGCCAGGCACTCATAGAAGACACATGCCAGCGAATAAATATCCGTTTTCTTTGTGACGTGCTCGCCATCGCATTGCTCGGGGCTCATGTAGAGCGGACTTCCGAAGACCTCGCCCGACGTCGTCAGCTTATGAATTGTGCTGCCATCCTGTCCGAGAATTTTCGCGATACCGAAATCGAAGATAGTGAGCGACTCTTCGTCGTTGAGCTTCTCCTTGCGAATCAGCAAGTTCGCCGGCTTGATGTCGCGGTGAATAACGCCATGGTCGTGGGCATGCGCCAGAGCGTCGCACGCTTGCGCAAAAAGCGGAATGGCGCGCTCGGGATCCAGAACCTTTTCGCGCTTAATCGTCTCATTAAGCGTTTCGCCCTCGAGATAGTCCATTATCAGATAAGGCGTCCCGTTGGGCAGCAAGCCGAAATCGAACACCGTGACGATGTTCGGATGGCGCAACGCCGCGACCGCCTGCGACTCTTGTTTGAAACGCTGCAGCAACTGCGGCACCGCCACCAGCTCGGGACGCAGCACCTTCACCGCCACAAGCCGGTTCATCATGATGTGGCGAGCCTGATAAACCATGCTCATGCCGCCCTTGCCGAGCAGCTTCACAATCTCATATTTCTCGGCAATGACCTGCCCCAGCATCGCGTCCTTGACGCGCGCCGTCATGACCGTGCCATCGCGCGGACACTGCTTGAGACCGGTCGTGTCCTCAAACTGGAACTTTGGACAGTATCGCTTACTCGGCTTCCCTTCCACCATACCCTTGATCCCCAGGGTTATTGTACAGACATTCTCGGCAAGAGTTGTCTTAATCATTCCCATATCCAGGGTCTTTGTGCCAGTTGTCAAACAGTCCTGCCTTTCCGGTCCAACATTTAATCTACAGGCGAAACGGCGGGACTTAGGAGAGGCAGCGAAGATGTTCCGATCCCATACCGCCGGAGCCTTGTGCTGACCGCATTTGCGGCACATCATGTAAGAATTTTTGGCAAAATTCTCTTCAGCGTGAGAGCCTTGCTCGGGGAGCACCCAACCTCAGCCGCCTTCACCCGCGCGGAATGTTATAGGCCCCTCCATTTGTGGTATCCATGTAAACGTCCAGATCAATTCAAGTGGAACGAATCGCTGATAATGCCTGTATAAGTAAATCGACCGGCGCCGCCGACATCGTCGCTACCGCGCCAATCGAAACATCTAAAACAGCGCCCAGACATCGCCGCCAGGCAGGAGCAACCATGCAATACGAGATTCTGCACCCCGGGTTGAACGCACTAGTTTGCGTGCAGCTCGATGCCTACGAGCATATTCAGGCAGAGTCGGGGGCGATGGTTTCGCGCACGAAGCGGGTTCAGGTTGAGACAGTATTCGCGGGCGGCATCTGGCAATCGTTGAAACGCTGGGTCCTGGGCGGCGAATCTTTCTTCTTTCAGAAGCTGCACGCCGAGGGAGGAAACGGCGAGGTCATGATAGCACCGGCGGTGCCCGGCGATATCAAAGTCTTGCCGCTCACAGAAGGGCAAGATTATTACATCAAACGCGGCAGCCTGCTCGCCAGCTTCGAAGATGTGACTCTCGACACGAGAATGCAAAAGATCTCCCGGGGATTATTTTCCGGCGCCGGCTTGTTCGTAATTCATGCGCACGGGCAAGGACACATCGCCATCAGCGCCTTTGGCGGTCTGCTTGAAATTCACGTTCCGGCCAATGAGCACTACGTGGTCGACAACGGCCACCTCGTCGCCTGGCTCGGCGACATGGACTACCGCATCATCAAGGGCGGCAAGACGTGGGTGTCTACATTCACCAGCGGCGAAGTTTTTTCCTGCGAATTCACCGGCCCCGGCAAAGTCTGGCTCCAAACGAGGAACCCGCAAGCCTTCGGGCAATGGGTGCGATCGTTTGTTCCGGTACGCGGCGGCGGCTTCTCGATTTTCTAACGCGTTTCAAATCAGGCACTCGATTAACCAGACCATCTCCTCAATTAACCCCGAACTACCATGAAGAAATACAAGGCGCGCAAATACTTACCAAACTCAGGCGATCCACACGGCGTGCTGCTACAAGTCGATCCGCAAAACCTGACGATCTATGATGACGGCGAGCAAGAAATACTTAACCTGGCTGATTTTGATCTCGAGCTCAGCGGCATTGAGGGCGACCGCATCAGAATGAGCCATCGCCCGACCGGAACGGTATTTTTGACATCGGACCCGAACCTCGTCAAAGAGCTTGAGAAGAATGGCGGCATCCACACGGTTGAGCAACGTGCCACCTACATTCACAAAAAACTCCGCATTCTGCCTTACAAACGCGTCGCCTACATTGGCACCATATGTGGTGTGGTTCTGGGCATACCGTTAATCTTTTACCTGACCTTTGATGTCTGGGTAAACATGGCAGTCAATAATATCCCTGCCTCAGTCGAAGAATCGATCGGCAAAGCATATATCGCCGACTCCAAGACAAAATACGACAAAAAATCGGCGCTCTGGAAGCGGGTCGATACCATTGGTCAACGCCTGGTCAAGCATCTGGACAAGAATCCGTACAAATTCCATTTTCTCATCGAAAACAAAAACGAGTTGAACGCCTATGCTCTGCCGGGCGGAACGATTTGCGTTTTGTCCAAGATCGTCAAAGAGGCGAAAAGCGACGACGAGATTGCCGGCGTGCTCGGTCACGAGATTGGACATGTGAAGAATCGGGACACGCTGAGACACATGTTGCACTCCGGTGGACTTGGTCTTGTTCTTTCGCTGATCTTCGGAGGGGAGGACAAAAATCAGCAGATTCAACAAATCATTCCGCTCCTGACCGCGCTTGAAAGCCTGAACTACAGCCGGGCCCAGGAGTCATCGGCTGATGAGACCGCCATCCTTTTAACGCTCAAATCAGGCTACGACCCTGAGGCTCTTATCGAGCTTTTCAAACGTTTTGCAAAAGATGAGCCGAAATATGGCAAGGCGGTCTATAGCATTATGTCGGACCATCCCATGTCCGACTCGCGCATCGAGATGATTCGGCATGACTCCGAGATTATGCGCAAGAAGCTCAAAGACGAAGGCTTACTCGCACCCAAGGCAGAGCCGGTAAAGATCACCGACACCGCATCTAATACCACGAAAAGCAAAGACCTGGGCGATAAAGACAAGGACAAGGACGAGGACGATAAAGACAAGGACGACGAAGACAGCAACAAAGACGACGACGATAGCAAAAAAGAAAACCTGCATCGTCACCGAATTCTTTTCTGGGAATTTTAATCTCCGCGCGCCGCTGCCTTTCGCATAAGCGCTTGTAAATATGCTAATCTTGCCATTCTCATTCGTTTCTCGAACCGGAGTGGCTAATCATGTCAAATCCAGCAACAACTTCCCTTGCCGACCCTCTTAATCCGCTCACCGAAGAGTTTTTGCAAAACCCATATCCGACCTTCAAGCGTTTTCAGGAAGAAGCGCCTGTTTTCTGGAGCGAGAAGAGCAAGTACTGGATCATAACGCGTTATGCCGACGTGCACGGAATCCTGCGCGACCTCTCCTATGAAAAACAATTGCATCGCTGGAGCCAGGTCAATCCGCTTGTGAAGATGGTTCCGCCCGTCGCCCACCTCATGAAGTCGCGCGCCACCTGGATGCTGAACATGGATCCGCCCGACCACACGCGATTGCGCGGGCTGGTCAACAAGGCTTTCACGCCGGCGATGGTCAACAATATGCGTTCGCACATTGAAGACATTGCCAACCATTATATAGATCAGTTTGCGGACAAGAAGGAATTTGATCTCGTACCCGATTTCGCCTATCCGATTCCAGTGACGGTCATCGCCGAGATGCTCGGTGTGCCGAAAGAGGACCGCGACAAATTCCATAAGTGGTCGACGACTTTGACCAAAACGCTCGAGCCCGAGCCGGATATCATGAAGCTCACCAAGGCGTCGCATGTCAATGACGAGCTCATCGAATACTTCCGAGTGATCGTCAACCAGCGCCGAAAAGATCCGAAGAACGATCTGATCAGCGCGCTCGTCGCCGCCGAGGAAGACGGCAAGAAGTTGACCGAAGAGGAATTGCTGAACAACTGCGTTTTGATTCTCGTCGCCGGTCACGAAACAACAGTCAATTTGATCGGCAACGCCGTGCGATTGCTGCTGCAACATCCGGACCAACTGCAAAAATTGATGGAGAACAAGGAACTGATCGCCGGCGCCATCAGTGAGGTGCTGAGATACGAGAGTCCGGTGCAGTCTGTGCGTCGCCTGGCAAGCGAAGATCTCGAATTGCATGGGCAGACAATCAAGGCTGGTGACATGTGCGTTCTGTTGCTGGGTGCGGCCAATCGCGATGCCGAGCAGTTCCCCGATCCCGACAAATTCGATATCACTCGCGATTCAAAGAAACATATGGCATACGGGCACGGCATTCACCACTGCCTCGGCTCGTCGCTCGCGGATACCGAAGGGCAGATTGCCATCTGGAATTTGTTTAAACGGCTGCCGAACTTGAAGCTGCGCGACAAACATATCGAGATCAAGCATCCCTTCGCACTGCGCGGCGCCAAAGAGCTCTGGATGCTGAACAATTAGTTCGGCAGTAACTCTCAAGTTCACGAATAACTCTTTCCTTCAGAAATAACTTTTGATATTTCTAAGTCTGCGAATTGTTTTGTCCAGACGCTGAAGTTCAGCGTATAGAAAAACTCACCCGCATTTCCTGAACATATATTCGTCAACCACTGAGAGCAGCGTCTATGGCTGAGCTATCGTTTTTTCCAAATTTTGAAGATTGGCCCGCAGACAAGAAGGCAAATAAAAACGACCCCAAATTCGACGTAGACTTACGTCGAGACAAGGCACCGCCGCCGGTGGCGGATAAGAATCTGATTGCCTTCTTTGGTGAGCCGGCGATCGGGCAGCCAGATAACAGGCGACCCGAAGCCAAGCCAGATAACGGGCGCCCGGAAGCCAAGCCGCTCAAGGACGTCACAATCGAGAGGGCGCAGTTCGAAAAGCTCGGCAAGGACGTCAGCGACCTCTTGAAGATATCCGGCGTGAAGAGCGTTTCGCTCGTCAACTTCGAAGGGAAGGACAAGCTCGTAATCGAATTCGACCAGCGCGACAAGCCGGCTACTCAAACATTTGGTATCAGGGACGGTGGCAAGGCGTCGGTGACCCAGAACAAGGATGGCTCGACTGACATAGCTCTTACAAAAGTCG
>JAJPJO010000223.1 GCA_021324135.1 Pseudomonadota bacterium | reverse complement strand
GGATAACGTCATGCTGGAACTGCCCCGCATGTTCTTCAGGACATCCACCGAATGTGGTGGCTTGCGGGCCAGTTCCAGCATGACGTTATCCGAGAGCAGAACACGGGGCGGCTTGTTGATTCGCTGCGCTTCGGTATCTCTCCAGGACCAGAGCTCTTTCAAAACAGCAAGCGATCGTGAGTTGAGCGTGTTCGCCCCTTTGGTTCGCAGGAAATCCTTACTGCGATCGCGGCTGTAGTAAGCTTCGTCTTCGTAGACTTTGCATTCTTCCTCAGCCCAGGAAAGCCGTTCTTGCTCGACCAATTTATCCACGATGCGATTGTAGAGTGGTATCAAGTGAATGACGTCACTGACGGCATAATCGATCTGCGCTTCGGTTAGAGGGCGCGACTGCCAATCGCTGAAACTTTCTGTTTTGGGAATCTGGACGGCGAGAATATCGCTGAGCAGTCGACGATATCCTGCTGAATAGCCATAGCCGGCAAAGCCGGCGCCAATTTGAGTATCGAAAATATTCTTAGGCACCACGCCGGACAAGGAATAAATCAACTCCAGATCCTGACTGCCGGCATGAAAAATGCAGCGTATGTTCTCATCACCGACGCGCTTGAACAATTCGACGAGATCGCTCAGTGCGATCGGATCGACCAGATAGGCGGTATTCTCAACGTTGACTTGAACGAGACAGAGAATTGGAAAATAAGTTCGCTCCGGAATAAATTCAAGATCGAAGGATGCAAGTTGGGCTTCATCGATGTGCCGGCACAACTCGCTTAAATCGTCTTGCTGTGTAATCAGTTTTACATCCACGGAATTATCGGCTCACCTGACCCTTTTATTGAGCTTCGCCATCACGCCGAGCGCCGCATTCGTGCTCCGGATTGTCCAGATAATGACGGCATTCCAGATAATGACGGCACCAATCGATCGCGCCGCTGCGCCCGATGATTACCGATGACTCGTGGAACAGTTTCACAAAATCAAATGTCAAATCGTCGCCTTCAATCGTTCCCACATCCAGTCCATTACCCAGAGCGATTGCCACAGGACCCGCGGTATCCCAGGACTTCAAGTGACCGGATAAGTGGACGTATAAATCGGCGCGTCTTTCTAATATTCTTGCTACTTTGACGCCGATACTGCCGCTGCGCACCAGCTCAACTTGCGGCAGCTCTTCGACCCAGGGATGGCTCTTGCGATCGCGTGAGCCCATGATTACACGCGCTTGATCGGCGAAATTCAAGCGAGGCAGAGGCGCTAGCCGGCGGCGCTCGCTGCTCGTCGAAGACCAGCTTCCGTGACCCGGACCGCCGAAAAAAGTTTTGCGCTCGGCCGGTACATTGACGCATCCGAATTCCGGTCGCCCATCGACAAGGAGTCCGAGCATGACTGCGTATTGACCGTCGTTTTGAATATAGCCGCGCGTACCGTCAATCGGATCGATCATCCAAACTCGGCCGCGACCGCTAATTTGGCTGCGCTCTTTGTCCTCTTCAGAAACGATGACGTCATTTGGGAACCGATTCTTGATGGCAGAAACCAACATGCCGGAAAGCTCAATGTCAGCCGTAGTCACCGGATCCTTCGGGCCGCTCTTCTCCATAATCTCAATCGAGGAGCGCATACTCAAGGCCAGGTCGCCGGCTTTCTCGGCGAGATCGATCAAGAAGGAGATGTCGTCTTCCTTTATCTGGGACCCCCTCGTGCAGGCGTGTTGCGCTTCCGCTTGTGTGAACCCGGCGTCTTCAGCTCCGGCATTTTCTGCCTTGCTTTGCGATTGTAATACTTGGTCGGCGTTTGAAGAGCACATCTTAAGGATCAGGACTTCCCGTGGCTGGCAGCCGCTTCCTCCGTATACATACGGCAGCCGAACTCATCAGCCAGTTTGTTATCGAGGAGGTCGGCGACATAAGCGACGTGCCAAACCAAGTCGTCAAGCTCTTCTTGGACAAGACCGAATATAGGACGCTGAGCCACTACAAGAACGAGATTGTCATGTGTCGACAACGCGCAACTGCTCAGGCTGCTGTTTAAATCAAGAAGTTTCCTGTACATCTGCTCGCGATTGGCATCAGGCAGAAAGACAAGCGGGCTGGTTATGCGAAGAACGGCGCCGTGCTGGCTGACTTGCACGAAAATGTAGATCTTGGCGCTGCCCTCGGTAAGCCACCAGCCGTATCCTTGCGCATCGCTAAGAGAGTGTTCGGCCGGGTCGAGCCCACGTTTGCGGAAGTATGCCTCCACCATGCTCACAGCTTCACTTGCGGCACCATGATTGACCTTCTGCGTTCCAAATAAACTCATCCCAATAACTGCCCCTCAGTTTTGCTTGTTGGATAATCGTGATTCCGACTGTCGAACCTTCCGCCCGGCTCAGGCTTTTTCAGGCCTATCTGTACGCCTCTCAGTATACAAGCACTGGGCTTCTTCCGTTAATTAGGGTTATGCTTTTTTGGTTGCAAAAGGAGCAAATAATAGCGCTTTGACGCGTTGTCAGGCGGCTAGTCGGGAAACATTAAATCCTATCTATTAAAGATAAACGCAGATAATCTTGACCTGGGACTCCCAGCCAGACAGGAATGATGTAATATTGACTTTATCGATATGCCGCATTTGTGGTATATCGTATATCCGCTGGACCCGATCCTTTTGCCGGAGTCCTCAGTGATGAGCTGGGAGAAACGGTAAGTTGCAATCGGAGTTCGACTCGGTCCCGAGTAGCGCAGCGGTAGCGCAGGTGACTGTTAATCACTTGGTCGTAGGTTCGAATCCTACCTCGGGAGTTTCTTTTCAG
>JAJPJO010000454.1 GCA_021324135.1 Pseudomonadota bacterium | reverse complement strand
CGCCGATCCGCGCGTCGTTCCTGAGGCGATGGTATTACGCTCGGTGCCCTTCCAGGTTGCATCCGAGCTGGCATACTTCGGAGCCAAGGTTTTGCACCCGCTGACCATCAAACCGGCTGTCGAAAGCTCCATTCCTGTGCGCATTCTCAATACGCTCAAGCCAGAAAGGGAGGGCACTGTCATTATCGATGCCGAGGCGGCCCAGAGTGCCATGCCCGGTCCTGTTTATGCCATCGCGTCCAAAAAAGGAATTACCGCCCTCTTCATCTCGTCGCTAAACATGCTGATGTCGCACGGATTTCTGGCTAGGGTATTCTCGATATTCGAGAAGTTCCGCACATCGATCGATCTAATCACCACGTCTGAGGTATCGGTCTCGGTGACCATCGACAACAAGGAAAACCTCGATGCAATTTTGGAAGGACTGGAGGAGATGTGCGACGTTCGAGTTCTCGAGGACGTGGCGATAGTTTCCGTGGTGGGCGCCGATTTCCGGAGCAAGAGCGGCATCGCCGGGCAGGTCTTTGAATCGCTCCATGATGTGAACGTCTTGATGATATCCGGCGGCGCATCCGATATCACGCTGAGCTTCGTCGTCTCCAACGCCGACGCGGATCGCTGCGTGAGGCAACTGCACAACCATTTCTTCGCTGCCCCCGTGGGCGGTGGCGCCGAGCGAGCAAAGTCAAAAGAGCGCAGCTAATCTTTCTCAGATCGAGGCTTAGATCGAAGCTTAGATCGAAGCGGCGCCACGAACAAGTGATAGAAACGCCTTTAGAACGGGCGAGGTGTCATTGCGACGGTAGACTATGACGAGTTTCGTTAGTGGCACGGGCGGTGCCAATGGTCTGTAGACGACGCCCTTGCGTCCGACGTTTTGCAAGGAGGCGGGAGCAAGAGTCAGCCCGACTGCTGCCGACACCAGGCTGATAGCGGTTTGCAGCTCGATGGTTTCTTGAACGACATTGGCGCTGAAGCCGGCCTGGTTGCAAACCTGGAGAAGATAGCCACCATATCCGGTGGTGGCAGCCGGGAAACCGATGAAGGGTTCGCCGGCCAGATCTTTCATGTCGATTTGGCTCAGCTCCGCCAGGGCATGATGCTCCGGCAAAGCGACGACCAGTGGCTCTTCGAGCACTGTTTCGCAAACGAACGACTGATCGTCGACTTCAGTGCGCAAGAAGCCGATGTCGATTTGATGGTGCCTGAGCTGGTCCAGTTGTTGAAAGGCTCGCAATTCAATAAGGCTCAGTTGCACCTCAGGATACTTCTCGCGGAATTGCTTGAAGGTGTCCGGCAGGAAATCGTATGTGGCGGAGCCGACAAAGCCCACGCGAATCGAGCCCGTGTGTCCCTGACCGATGCGCCGCGCCGCCTGGATGCCTAAGTCAAATCGCTCCAGAATGGATTTTGACTGCTCGAGCAGCTCCTGTCCGGCCGCCGTCAATTTGATCGGTCGTTCTTCTCGATCTATCAGCTGGGCACCGAGCTCGGCTTCCAGGCTTTTGATCTGCTGGCTCAAGGGCGGCTGAGCTATATGCAAGCGCTCCGCCGCCCTGGAGAAACTCATCTCCTCAGCAACAGCGATGAAATACCTCAAATGCCGCAACTCTATTGTCATAGCGCGATTATACTTTAAACGTATTCTATTCTACTAATTATATATTGGACATATCCCTTTGGAACGCCCAAGATGGATGCATGGGTTTCATCGTACGAACAACGATCGCGCCGGTTGCTGCATTGTCCGCAGTGCCCGGCCCTGATCAGGCAGTCAGTCGAGGCGAATGGACTCGCGAAGAACGGAGCAGAGCGATGGTCGGCGTTTGTCTGGCAGGAGCACTGGCGTTTCTGAACTTGCATGCCACTCAGCCATTGCTGCCGTTTCTCTGCCATGTTTTCCATGCCACCAAAGCCAGTGCCGGCATGACGGTGAGCGCGCCGGCTCTGGCTATAGCTCTGTCAGCACCATTCATAGGTGCGATTGCCGATTGTCTCGGGCGAAAACGCATCATCGTCCCATCCATTTTTGGGGTCGGCATGCTGACCTTCATGGCCGCCACATCATCAACTCTAATCGACCTGACCGTCTGGCGTTTCATCCAGGGTCTGATTCTGCCCGCTGTCTTTGCCATCTCAATGACTTATGTAACTGAAGAGTGGAAGAAGAGCGAGGTCGGCTCAGCGATGGCAATGTATGTGAGCGGCAATGTCCTGGGAGGTTTTTCCGGACGCTTCATATCCGGTATTGCAGCGGATACTTTTGGCTGGCGTATGGCGTTTGTCACCCTGGGCGTCTGCACCGTGGTTGGTGGCATGTTGGTCTGGTGGTTGCTGCCGGCTTCGAGGCAACTCAGGCAACGAGATGAAGACACGCAGGTGTTGTCGGCTTTGCCGCAGCATTTGAAGAACAGCAAACTGGTCATCACTTTTATAGTGGGAGCCACCTTGCTTTTCTCGATTGTGGCTGTGTTCACTTACATCAATTACCATCTGGCGGCTCCGCCATTCATGTTCTCGACGGTTGGTCTGAGCACCGTATTTGTCGTTTATCTTTTCGGAGCGATGGTGACGCCGTTTGCCGGGAAGCTGATCGACAAAATAGGTTTCAGAAGAGCTTATGCCATGGCTGTAGCGCTCTCGCTTGCCGGTTTGCTGCTTACGCTGAGCCAGCAGATTGAAATGATTGTCGTCGGCCTCGCCGTTTTTTGCTCCGGCATCTTTGTCGGACAGTCATCCACGACCTCGTCTCTGCGAGTATTCGCGCCGCATAATCGCTCCGCCGCTGCCGGATTATACGTTTGCCTCTACTATTTAGGCGGCAGCTTGGGCGGTTATCTGCCAAGTCTGGTGTGGGATCTCGGGCAGTGGAAGGCGTGCGTAATGCTCGTCGCCGTAGTTCTATTCGCCTCGGTCGTCTTCGCCTGGTTTTTTTGGAAACCAGCCCGGACAGCGGCGGGCTAACTTGCACAGACGCCAATAGACAGCCGCACGTTTGAAATTGATTTGCTCACACGAGATCGACTTCGCTTGAAGTAGATCCGCTCTCACATGATCGAGTTCGCCACTGGGTAAAGTATTTATATGCTTTCCGCCCGGAATATTTTTCATGAGTGAAAAGGCAAGCGAAACTTGCCGCGACTGCGGGCGGCGAAAACAGTCCCAGCGTTCAGGCACCATTACGCAATGGATGGCCGCATGCACCTGTTCTGTTCAGCCACCAGATGAGATGCTTCTGGCAGTTCAGGTTTGTGCACGCTGCAACAAGCGTGTGCTCGCAGGGCGAGCGGGCAGTCTGACAACATGGATCTTCGCCGCCGATCGATGCCAGTGCGAAGTCCCCGATCTGCCTCCAACCACGAGGTCTGAGCTCGCGCAACCGAAGAAGAAAGGTCCGGACAAGCCTTCTGATGTGGAGAATGAACTTGATTTGTCCGCGGCGCAATTTCCCATCGATCGCTATAAGCCGATATCGATCATCGGTGTTGGTGCCTCTGGATACGTTTACCTGTGCAGGGATCGCTTGCTCGGCAAAAAGGTCGCGGTTAAATGCCTTCGCTCGGTAACGGCCGAGCAACTCGTGAGTTTTCAGAAAGAGGCGAAAGCGACGAGCCAATTAAACCATCCTTTTGTGATCAAGGTGCTCGACTTCGGCGGCACGCAGGATGGTGCACCATATATGGTGATGGAATACTTCAAGGGAATTAGCCTCTCGGATCGCATAAAAGAGGCCGGTCCAATAGCGGAGCCCACCGCAGCAAGAATCCTCCAGAAGGTAGCTGATGCGCTTTTCTACGCGCACAGCAAGGGAATAATGCATCGCGATTTGAAGAGCTCGAACATTTTAGTCCTGGGCGACGAGTCCGGTGAGTTGGACGTTCGCCTGATTGATTTTGGCATTGCTCGCTTGAAGCATATGACGCAAGAGCCAACAATTATCGATGGCAAAACAATCGCCGGAACGCCGGAGTATATGTCGCCTGACCAGGTGCATGGCTTTGCTTACGACGAGCGCTCCGAAATATACTCGCTCGGTTGTGTATTGTTCGAAGCACTCACAGGAAAAACGCCATTCTCCGGGGCTACGGCACTTGAAACTATAAGTCTTCATGCGCACCATGCCGTTCCAAATCTGTCTGATGCCTGCCCCGGTCGGTTCTTCTCAGATAGGATTGAACATGTCGTACAAGTTTGTTTAGCCAAGGACCCATCCGAGCGATGGGCTTCGGCTCATGAAGTCTCTCAGGAGCTGGCGGAGCTTAGCGAAGAGCCGGATGAACAGTTTACGCCCAATGAATCAGCACCTGCTAAACCGGTTTTTCGTGCAAAGTTCACTTCGCGCCTCACCGTAAAGCAGTCAGTCGCTTTGGTCTTCACTGCTGCAATAGTCTCTTATTTCGGCATATATGTAGCAAAACGTCTGGATGTAGAGACGATTAACGTCGAGGTCCCCGAGTTTACTTCTGATATCTCAGAACAGGATCAGAAGTCGGATTTTTTCTATCAGACCATCGAAAATCAGAACTGGCTAATAGCTGTGAACAATATGCATGCCAGGCGAATCAAGCGCCTGGGCAAAGTGCTCTCTGTTCCAAATCTCAAAATTTGTGATCCTGAAATGGGCGACTCCGATTTGAAATATCTGCGTTCTTTCCCCATCCGAATACTCGATGTCAGCGGAACTAAGATAGCTGATATCGGGCTGCGCACAATTGCCGTAATGCCTAAGTTGCAATCGCTGGTGTTGAATCACGTCCGTGGTATCACTGATAATGGCATGGAAATGATTGCGGCGATGCCCAAGCTCAAAATGCTCTCTCTGAGTGGGACCAAAGTGACCGCGAATGGATTGCGCAGACTATGCGGAATGGAAGAGCTCATGGGGCTGGACATCTCTGACACGGACATAGATCGAGATGAAGCCATTGAAATACTATCGCAATTCCGGAAACTCAAGGTTGTGCGAATAGGTGATCGCGCACTCAATGGTGAACAGGTGAGCGCATTGGCTAAGCTGAATTTACACGCTCTGTCTTTGTCCGGAGCTCATTTGACGGATGCTGATTTGAAGCCTATAAAATCGATGAGTCTCTTCTTCCTGGATCTTAGTAATAACGATATAACAAAAAAGGGCATCGATGCTATCGATCCTACTGCTTACTGGATTCTCGATTTGCGTCAATGTCCAAGAATCACTGCCGCCGATATTTCAGCAATGCAAAAGGTTCGGGGCCATGCAGGTATGCTGATTAACGATTATCACCCTGTGTCCTTCCATACCAGTTACGTTCCGTCCGAGCATAGGATTCCGTGGACTGAATTCTGGTATGTGCCAGACCAAATGGAATTCCCCGAATTAGAGTTTTTTCGGCAACGACTTCACCAGTCCAGACTGACTACAAACGATTACTCAAAACTAATGCAAACATATGGCGAAACCGACCAGGCGTTGAGAAAACAGTTGGACGCGCTTCCGCTCGATGTTTCTCCATTAGAACGACCTTAAGACAGATGACTTATGAAAGTCTGCCTGTCTCAAGCCCAGGACCACTGCATGCTCGACGGCATCCAGAGATTTAATCGCTTAAAAGTTTTCTCGAGCGTCTCCTGGTTTTTCTCGGTTGATTTTAAAACCTCAATGCATTCGCTGCGTGAGAGATAGCCATAGCGGCAGAGCGATTGGCAGCGCAGGGCTCTAAATAGCGTCGCTTCATTGATTTGTTGGTTACCGAGAAGGAACTTTCCTGTTTTGATACTTCCCGTTCCAGACTGCAGTTTTGATTGAACCTCTACGGAAATCAGCCCGGCATCAACCAGCAAGTCCGAGAGCCTGATTGGCGGATCTTCTTTCCGCTGAGCCTTTTGCTCGGCCAGCGCCTGGTATATGGATGCACCATCTCTGGTGGCACGCTGAAGAACGCGCGCTGCCTCATAGGGTCGCAACGTCTCGCTCGTAACCAGACCCAGCAGCTCAACGGCAGTATCCAGATTCGCCTGGCTAATCAGACCCTGCTCGAGAACGACTTGATGGAAGGTTTTCTTTTTGATGATAGCCAGCTCCCAGCACTCAAGATAGTTATCCTGGAAAAGTACACCCGCCATGGCAAGCAAGTCGGCCAGGCGCAGTGAGTAACTCTCGGGCTGCTTGTAAGTGCCAAGCTCGAACAACGCTTGCTCGATTGTGCAGTGTTTCTCTTTGGCTCGCCGCAACCCTTGCACGACTTGCTCTTTGGTCTGACGTTGGCTCTGGAGCATCAGGCAGCCATCAATGCAGGAATTTAGAAGCGAGGAGGTCAAGACATTATTCAAGCGAAGAACTCTGCCGGTGAGCATGCCGTTTTGGGTTGCCTGTTGGATCGCCCGGCCGAGATCCTCTTGTGCAATCAGCCCGGCTTCAAGCATCAGCGAAGTCAGCTCATTTGTGAGGCTGACGGTCGTTTTGGTTGATTGGTGGAGTTTCTTGAGGCGGTGCCTGGCTTGATCGAAGGTTATATTCTCTTTGCGCGCCATGCGAATGACGCTGATGGCATTGTTCAGGGTAATGTTGCCATTTAAAACCAACTCCAGGGCGTGCCGAACCATAGCCAGCTCCGATTCCTTCACCCGTCCGGACATGACGAGCGCACGGTCGACTCCGACACGCAGCCGCGCCGCCTCGCTAATTGCCTCTTTCAGAGAATGCGCGTCAACTATATTGGCATTGGATATCAAAACTACCAGCGGATCTTCATTTGTTTGTTGCAACATATGATTCCAGACCAGACACTCATTACTACTGTAACACGGGCTATGCCGCAACACATACCCACAGCCGACACATATTATCTATGGACCCGGTGCTGACCTGCTCAAAAAATTTGCCGGAAGGTTGCTTTAATGACCGGCATAAGTGGCAAAACATGATGCCGTTTCCCATAGCACCACATCTGATACCGGATAGCCCGAGCTCTTAACAAAATCGAAAATCAAGCGCGCAATATTCTCGGCAGTAGGATTGCACTCCAGGATTTTGATTGGCTCTCCCATATCTTTCAGAATCTGGACGAACGGATCGTCCTTATGCAATAGCATCCGGTGATCGATCTCGTTTTCAATCCAGGGAACGACCACCTGCTTCAAATCGCTGAAATCGAGCACCATGCCAAGTGAATCGAGCTCGTCGCATTGCAAAGTGATGATGGCGCGGCCGTTGTGTCCATGCAGATATCTGCACTTACCGCTGTAGTTGAGTAAGCGATGTCCGTAGCAGAAAGAGATTTCACGGCTCATTTTGTACATAGGTGGAACATCATAGCAAACGCGTGCCCACACCAGGCAAAACTCTGAGCGGATACTTCATATGGGGCGGCTGTTTGCCGGCAGTTGGCGGAATTCGCAAGCCTGCTATAGAGTGGTCGAAACGACGGCGGTAGCTTTGCTGATCGGCGGTGGAACATTCTCGTTTGCATGGGCAAGATGCATGGTCTCCGTGCGCAGTTTGACTGCCTCCAGAACGTGAAAGTAGGAGATATCGTCGCAGCCGTCCAGGTCTGCAATCGTGCGAGCCATTCTGATGAGCCGGTCGTACACTCGTGCTGATAAGCCGTATTGACCAACCGCGCGCGCTAAGTGTCCTCGCGAAGTCTCGTCGATTGGGCAGAATCGCGGCAACAGGCGGTTTGGAATTTGACCGTTGTACATGAAGCTAAGTCCCTGAGGTGTCTCGATGACGTTGCGGCTCATTTGCCTGTTGACTGCTTTCATAACTCGTTTGCGAATGTCGGATGAGGACTCGCTTGGATTGTCTCCGACCAGATCCTTTTCGCTCAAGCGCCGCACTTCGACGTGAATGTCAATGCGATCCAGAATCGGCCCGGATAATCGCGACCAGTAACGATCGGCCTGACCGGGAGTGCAAATGCAGCACTTGATCTCATCATTTCTATAACCGCAAGGACAGGGGTTGCACGCGGCGATGAGCAGAAACGAGGCTGGATAAGTCAGGGTTTGAGATGCCCGACTTATGGTCACCTTGCGCGTTTCCAGAGGTTGGCGAAGATTGTCGAGGTGGTATCTCGGAAACTCCGTCAACTCATCGAGAAACAAAATGCCGTGATGACTCAATGAGATTTCGCCGGGTTTGGGCGTGCTGCCGCCTCCGACGAGACCAATGACTGAAGCGCTGTGGTGCGGTGCCCGGAAGGGCCGCGTTTGATCAAAGCGGATGAGTTGCCTGTAAGACCGGCGACGCTGTAGAGCTTGGTGAGCTCCAGTGCTTCATCGAATGACAAGGGCGGCATTATTCCCGGCAGGCGTTCTGCAAGCATTGATTTGCCGGCCCCGGGCGGACCGATCATCAGAACATTGTGCCTGCCTGCGGCTGCCATCTCAAGCGCCCGCTTTGCTTTTCCCTGTCCCTTTACCTCACGGAAGTCGCCCAGATATGATACCGTATTTGATGTCTCTGCCATGAAGGAATCTCGCGAGCGATTTTCAAAAATGGCTCCATTGCTGAGATCTTCTATGATGAGCGCTGCCTGCCGCAGATGGCTGACCGGGAAGACGCACAGATCCTCGACTAGCGCCGCCTCCTCAGCGTTCTGCTCGGGAACTATTATGCCGAGCGCTCCGGATTGCTTGCAACCAATGGCGAGCGGCAGCACGCCGGTTACGGGTCTGACGGAGCCATCCAGACCGAGTTCGCCCACCAACCACAACCTCTGCAGATTTGTGATCGGCAGGAACGAGCATGACGCCAGAATTCCAATCGCCATGGGCAGATCATAGGCAGGACCTTCCTTCTTTGTGTCTGCAGGCGCCAGGTTCACCACCCACTTCTTGGCCGGCGGCAAAAAGAAAGAGCAAGCTTTAATTGCAGATCTGACGCGTTCTTGCGATTCTTTCACGGCTGCGTCGGGCAGCCCAACTATATGGATTTGGCCAATCCCTCCGCAGCAGTCAACCTCAACTTCAATTCGATAGGCGTCGACGCCCATCAAACCGCCAGAAAGCACACGAGCGAACATGGCATTCTCTCCCTTTGAACCACTTACTTGCTATAACGACAGCGAGCAGCAAAAGGTTCAAAATTTGCAGATAAAATTTCCGGTGAACGCCGAACGCAAGTCATCATCGCACTTTTCAGAAGGGGGCTTGACACAATTCTTTTTTGTTTGGCAAGAGCTTGGCAAGTATTTGCAAAAAAGATGACGATTTCATCTCATCCGTAGGGCGCGCTTAATAGAAAAACATCGAGTCGGAACCAACAATTGCTCCAAGCGTCGAGACCCTGAGATTCACTTGTCGAGACCTGTTTCCGATAAGTCAGCAATGGCATAGCGCTGAACACAACGGAATTTTTTCGATGCCGACCAGATGGTCGGGGTCTCGTTCAGTGATACACGGAGGTAAACTTATGAAAATGCTTGATAGGAAAAAGAAAGATGGCTTTCAGACGCTACTTTCTGCAGCCGTAGTAGCGGTTTTGGCTTGCACATCTTTGCCGGCTTTTGCGCAAAGCGGTAGCAGCGGCGGTGGCGGTGGCCAGGGTGCCGGCGGAATCGGATCGACTGGTACAACTAACGGCTCAGTCGGCGGTCAGTCCGGCGGCAGCGTTGGCGGAAACAGCGGTAGCGTGGGTAATAACGGCAGCTCCAACACACGACTGGGCACGCTCAATCGGAACGCCGGCAGTTTGAATCGCAACGGCAATATGAACGGACGGGCGAGACGTATGTCGCATCGCCGAATTTTAAGAACTTCATCCAGGACAACTAGAAGCTTCGCCCATACGCGAACATATATCCGCTAACTAGACGTCGGTTCAGCTTGTTAGGGCGCATGGATGCGCTTATGCTTCATGCGCCCTACTTTTCACGAGAATCTGGCTTCCATCGTTTAGTTTAGAGTCCTGAAGGATTTTGATTAACTAAAATGGGACGGATGAGTAATCAATTTCGACGATTCGCAAACTTCGTCTTGCCAGATAATTCTAAAGTCACAGTCTGATTACAGATTTTCGTGCTGGGAACAATATGGTGGCTCGCAAGCAGTGCATGGACGATCAAGATTACTAGTATCTGCAACAGAACTTTTTGCGAGGTGCTATGACCGACAATCTCTGGAATCTGGACGAAGTCACCCGCACCGATATGCGATTGGTGTTGGCGACGCTCAAGGAGTACTCGGGCTATGCTTTGATCGACTGCCCAGTCTTCAAGCCGTTCGGGGCGTCCCTTGACCTCAATGGAGCGGTTCGCGTGACAGTGGCACAGCTCGACGGGCAACCCGACCTGCTAGAGTACCGTAATGTTTTGATTCGCGGGTTCCGAAACCAGGCAGCGAGGGGTGAGATCCGGGCAGCCGGATATGCCGAACTCGGCCGGTTCCCTGAGGGTGCAGGAGAAGTGGATACCGTGCTAATCCGCATCGAGTGCCGCGATGGAGTAAGTTCACTGGTCTCGGTCCCGTACTCGGTGGAAGGTCCCGACAAGGTGTCTTTCGGCGAGTCAGTAATTATGCGGGCCGAACCTTGGTTATGGGTAGAACTCGACCACGCAGCTAGGGCCGAACCCGCGCTGCAATAGCTTATTTTACCAGCATCTCCCATTGGTCGTGCTATACTGGTATCCCGTATAGAGGGATAACTTGATGCCAATTCGTTCCTTTGGGGATGATCTGACAGAGAAGATTTTCCTCGGACAAAGAGATCGACAGATCTCTCGATTTCCGCAAGACATCATGAATGTGGCTAAACGTAAGTTAGACATGATACAGGCTGCCGATGCGCTGCTAGACCTGACGTCACCGCCGGCCAATAGACTGGAAAAATTGCGCGGCAATTTGCAGGACTTTTGGAGCATTCGAATCAATGACCAATGGCGAATCATATTCAGATGGTTAGACGACGGCCCGCACGACGTACAAATCATCGACTATCACTAGGAGTCTTTCGATGAAACGAAAAATGCTGAGACAGCCAACACTGCCCGGGGAAATATTGCTCCACGAATTTCTTGTTCCACTAGGAATGAGCCAAAGCGCCTTTGCCCGGCACATCGGATGGTCGCAACCAAAGGTAAATGAGATCGTGACCGGAAAGCGGGGCATTACGCCTGAGACGGCTATGGTCTTTGCCGACGCTTTCAATACGACACCTCAGTTTTGGCTAAATCTGCAACAAGCCGTCGACCTTTGGCGAGCCGAGCAAAGGCATAAACGTGTGAAGAGGGTCAAAGGCGTCGCAAGTTAGGCTGGACATGTTCTGCTCGGCAGGCTTCGCATCGGAATGGTACTACCAGCGGGGCGCAAATGGCCGTTCAAAATACATCCATCGCTTGCATTTCAATACTTGGATTGAATCAGTTGTTGGAAAGAATGCGAACGAAAGAAATCATCACGACCTTTGTGTGTAATCCATTAGCAAACAGTTCTGTACTTGTTTTAAGACCCACATGGAAAAGGAATCTTCGCGCGGGCGCTCAGGCGTGAAAATTGTAACCTCAAATAAAATTGGACTGCAAATCGATGCCTCATAAGGTTCTGGTGGTCTAATGCCATTACTCAAACGCCTGTCATAGAAGTCACTTGCATTTCTTGCACTTAATTCTGCTGTGCCCTTAGACAATTCACTCACTCCAGTTAGCTCAAAGATTAACGGTCCACGCTTGCTATACATAAACGACACTGGTCCTTCGCCGTCATCCATAAGTGCGTAAGCATGCTCATCTGTGAATTTATCCATCGCCTCGTCCCGCACGGCATATATCTGGGCCCTTGATTCTGGCAGCTCCTCAAGGGAAAGATTTGTGCATTGACGGTTGCGCGGCGGGTCATCCAGAATTAGGGTCAGCAATATCCCATGCCACCTCTTACTAAGGCAAACTATCGCGCTAAGCAAGGCCGGTCGCGGGTCCACGGCCGTGAAGATCACATTGTCAAAACCAGTTATTTCCACGTGTTCGTACCATTAACCATTACGCCTTGTATTTTTTCTCTTCAGCAATCGCTTCACGCAACGTGCGGTAGTGATTTGACGAGTGGCCACAAACGAGGTCATATGCTGCTCGCATCTGTTGTGCGCACCGTTCGTACGGCATTCGCCCAACCCCCGTACACAAGCCGGGTATGGCTACTGATTTGATCCCGCCAGCATTCTGTACATTGAATTTATTGGTCGCCAAAAAGATGGCACGCGTTGCCAGAAACGCATTTACAGTATCCGCTACGTTTTGCGGTACACGCATTGTTGGGGCGCAGACTAAGTAGGGGAAGCGTTCGCTTCCAGTGCGTACAATTTCTGCCTCTCCTACAAGTAGCTCTCCGGCATGCATTTTGCGAATGACTTTTTGGACAATCGGTTGAATTTTCCAATCGAGCATTTCACTAATGCTCCAATCAAGGCCGCCATCCATGAAGCCAAAGCTGTTTGCAGGGCTAACGAGAGCGTCTGCCTCAACCAACAGTATATTTCCGCCTCGAATTGTTATGTTGGTCACCCCGGCAAATGCTGACTCCCAAGCTGCGATCAACTCAGGATTTTTGTCTCCCAGGATTATATGCAGGTTCATTGTTGTTCCTCAAAGACGCTTCGGGCAAGACGACGATCCGATATCGGTGTGCGAAGATGCTCCTTCAGTGTCGTAATAGTTCCGAAGCTCGGAGCTCGATCCTGCAAGCTCAAGCTCCATGTACGGTTGTGACGAATAGCGAATTCTAATCATTCATTCGTGACGTAACACAGTTAGCATATGCTGGTGGTGCATTTCAGGCATGACCTGCAAAGTCTACCAGGAACAGTGCAATTTCATCGCCCGTTCGCGCCTGTCGCAGATTTAATCTTGATTCGGGAATAAAGCAGCCCCGCCGACGATATTAGACCTCGTTAGCAGTTCATGAAGGAGCAGCCCAATTTATGAAACTTCCGGTAGCATTTGTCGTTTTGGTAGCTATAAGTTTTCTGGGAAGTGGTTGCAGCGGTTCTCAACTGGGACAAACGGTTGCAAAGGCGGAGGCAAAACAAATGAGTAGCAATCTCAAGAATATATCGGATGAAGAGTGGCGCAAACGACTCACACCAGAGCAATATCACGTGACCAGGCAGAAAGGCACTGAAAGAGCCTTTACCGGTCAATACTGGGACAACCACCAGGCTGGAACATACAAGTGCGTAGCTTGCGGCGAAACTTTATTTCTTTCGAAAAACAAATATGACTCAGGCACAGGCTGGCCGAGCTTTGATCGTCCGGAATCGAAAGACAAAGTCGAGGTTCAGAAGGATAATAGCTACGGCATGGACCGCGACGAGGTCGTGTGCTCCAAATGCGGTGCCCACTTGGGTCATGTTTTCACCGATGGACCAGCGACAACAGGCGAGAGGTATTGCATAAATTCCGCGTCCCTGGCGTTTGAAGGTGATGGCACCAAACAGATTAAGAAGGAGGAAACGATTGTGAAGGGAACAGAGAAAGCAAGTTACACACGAGCAGATGACGATGCAGTGCGCAGCGATGGAAAAGACGTTGCATACTTCGCCGGAGGATGTTTCTGGGGCGTGGAGGACAGCCTCAAGAATGTGAAGGGCGTGGTTGACACCACTGTTGGTTACACGGGCGGCCATACCCAAAACCCGACATACCAGGATGTGTGCGGTCACGGCACTGGGCATGCGGAAACCGTAAGAGTCGTCTTTGATCCAAAGATCGTCGACTATTCAACTCTGGTTCTCGATTTCTTGAAAATCCACGACCCGACCACGCTTAATCGGCAAGGTCCGGATGTTGGCGACCAGTACCGATCGGCGATCTTTTATTCCGACGACAAACAAGCCGACCTGGCGGACAAGGCGATACATTCTTATCAATCGAAGTTAGGAACGAACAAAAAAATCGTCACGCAGGTCGACAAGCTGAGCACATTCTACTCAGCCGAGGAATATCATCAGGATTACTTCGCCAAGCACGGCGGAGCCAGTTGTCACATTCGGCTGTAAGTCGATTCATGTAGAAAGTGCTCCTCGGGATTCGTTCGAGCCAATCAAGCAATGTTCAAGATTTTCCCCAGCGATAAGGAAAGGTTGGTCGAGAAAATGGTTAGGGACCATTCTCGCGACTTGTATCGCTTTGCTCGTGTCCGCCTGAACTCCAGCGAGGACGCAGAGGATGTAGTTCAGCAGACGTTCACACGAGCCTTGAGATCGATAGATTCGTTTCGAACCGGTTCAAATCCGAAACCCTGGTTGTACGCGATCTTACTGAACACAATAAAGGATCATCTGCAGAAAGCCTCTCACCAGCCGGTTTTGTTAGACATCGATCTGGAGGAAGAACTCGGCGACTTGCTTATAGACCAGAAAGCCGATCCGGAGGCAATCGCGTCACGGCAGCTTGATCTCGAGATGCTTTCAGCTGCTATAGCGGCTCTCCCCGATGAGTTCGCAACGCCGCTAATTATGCGCGAGGTAAACGACATGACCTACAACGACATTGCCAACGCGCTTGGAGTGCCCCTCGGAACGGTCATGTCGCGTCTCCATCGCGCTAGAAGAGCACTAAGCGATTTGTTGTTGAACTTCGACAGCGGAGCAGCCGACAAACAAAATCTATTTGATTCAAACAGGATAGGTGATGAGGGATGAACTGCAAGGAAGCAAAAATTCTCCTTACTCCTGCGCTCGATAATGAGCTGCCCACGACGGATTCGGCGAGGTTGGCCGATCACGTTGCCCAGTGTAACGGTTGTCGCCTCGAATGGAACGCTGCCCTAAAGCTGCGTGAGGGCATGAAGTCCATCTCAGCGAGAAGCTCTGCTAAACCTTCGCTCGAAGCTGATACTATCAAAGCCTTGCGCTCGACGTACACGCGAAAAGATTCGTTCAGCAATCGACAGCTGCCAATGATGCTCGCGGCAGCGGTTGTGCTTCTAATGTTCTTCATTGGTTGGATGACTTTGTCACCCTCCTCGCAGCCTGGCGTTTCTGTGGTAGCACTGGTACGCAGCACCAGCCATGGTGGCGATGACAATGGGTCCGATTTTAAGGTTGAGCATTTGTCCGAGCAATCGCTTGCCGAAGTCAACTCGAAGAATGGAACTCATTTTCTCAACAGCAGTCTGAACGACTTTCGTTTCACCTCAGCCGACATGGTCACATCGAAAGGCGGGCAGCGCATGCTGCGAATCTGCTACACATCGGACTCCCGGGACGTCTGTATCGACTGCTATCAGTCGCACTCAGGAATGCTTTCCTTTGCCGGAGAATCCGTGAGTCTCGCCGGGGGGAAAACCGCGAGGGTCGGATCGATTGGCAGCCAGCAGATCGTAATGATTTCGAAGAATGGCATGGACATGATTTTTGCCAGCCGCCTACCCAGAAGTGAGCTAATCGCGCTGGTGGCCAAGAATGTTTAGTTCAGTCTAGATTTTGGTGGGTGAGTTGGTTCGTAATTGCACCATTGAAATTCCACTACCCAAACGTATCATGTACGCAATGCCTGCCTTAAGGCTTGATTCCGATGCGTCCGAATCGAAAAGTTCCCATCCACGACTTAATCAGGCCCCTCGTTCCGGTGAGCGTATTCAACTTGAAGAGCAGTTATGTCTGAGAAATCAGTGCAAGATATTCCACTCATCAGACCGCCGAGGGTGATCGATAAGCTCGATGCCGATGTAAGTCAACTCTGGAAGGACGCTTACGAGACAGCGGTTAAGATCGAGCTGTTGAACAAAGACGGCAAGGTCGTCGATTCTGGTTCCGGATTTCTTCTTGGTGATAAAGGCGATCATGTCGGCGGTGCATGGCACGTCACCGATCCCGGCAAAGGAAAAGATGAGATTAAGGATGGTTCCGTCATTGTGACAACCGTAGACGGGAAGAAGTACAAAGCCACAGTTGAAGACAAGGATGAAAAAGGCGATCAGGTTTATCTCAAGGTTGATACTGGCGGCGATACCATGCATCCCGGTTTGCCTGTTTCGCAGGACGATAAGTTAAGGGTGGGCGAGGATGTCCTTGCCCTGACATATCCCTTTGGAGGCGGACTGGTTGCATCTCTGGGTGAGGTAGAGAAGTTCGAGACCATGAGAGTAGAAATGCCGCGCACGCATTCAATACTGGACCTGCCCGTCGTAAAATCGACCTTCATCGTGATGCCAGGCAGCTCGGGTGGTCTGGTTGTAAGACGCAATCCACAGTCCGGGAAGACAGAAATTGCCGGTGATGTTTCCAACCTCTATCAAGGAGAATTTGCCGGATCGTTCAGACCGTCTACCAACTTCAGGCGCTGGCTGGGAAGGGGACCATAGAAATGAATTAGAAGTCCCCGACTGCTATCGGTGCAGGTTACTCAACGAAATCGCAAGAAAAGAGATGATGGATAAGAACAAGAGGTTAAGGTAATGGCCGATATTGCAAAAGCTGCTCAAGAGATTGCTGGAAAGATGCACTCGGTTGATACGACCACCCCTCAGAACCTTGAAAAAGGCGAGAGGGAGGTGGGACAAATGCTTTCTCAATATGCTCAGCAACTTTCACGCGATGATTTCAGAAGCTTAGTGAAAGCCGTAGGTCAGCAAGAGAACAAGGACGGCAAGGGTTTGGATCTCGTCTTTGATGATAATGCCCTACCCAGAGGTGCATATGCGGTTTTGCCTCACGAGCTGGCGGAGTCAGCGAAGAAAATGGCGGGCTTAATGGACTCGCCTGGGCATACTGCTGACGCTGTCGAGTTATTGAGCCAAACGGAAAAGCAAATTGATGATGCTAAAAATCATGACCCCGCAGCGGTTCAAAGAGAATTTTCGTTGTGGTCGATCGCTGTCGATGCCTTTGACAAAAAGGGTGTAGGAAGTGATGTCTCTATCGATTTGCGCAAACCAGGGCTCACTGGTATCGAGTGGAACTTCGAGCAGGTTCAGCCCAAGAAGTAAAAACATAAGCGATACACCCGATTGGAGATTCGGCGATGCCGGGTTGGCGTTGAGTGGTATCACTTCTGGTGTCTTTGAGTTGGCTGCGAATGCTGCTGACAGTCCAGCTTCTTTGTGCAAATTGGTTCACCCCGACATTTGGGGCGGGTGCGAACGCGACTGTTGGTGTCATTTCCGATGTTATCAGAGCAAGAAGCCGGGAATAAGGAATAAGATCGATTGAGGCGATGAGGTTCATTGTGTGGGTTGGGACATTGTCAAATTTAGAGGGCACCTGCTTCATGTTCGCGATCATGATGTATCGCTTGCACTGACTCTCATAAGCAAGCTTGCGTTGCCCAACGCCGACGCGGACTCAATCTCGGACCAAAAATTGGAGCAAGTGCTGGTGCGCTGGCAGCATCCAGATAACTATTTCTACGGACCAGGAGTCTGTAGAGTCGAATTGGATGCCCTTGATGATTGCCCAGGTGAAACCATCGAGTGTCTGTTCCAGCTAATGCGCAAGACCAAAACGCAATTGAAACATCAATACCCACAAGGTTTGCCGCACCGATGGCTGAATGAGTTTTCTCGCTGTATCTATCAACAGGATGTTCCTCTATCTAGGGTAACTTTGACACTGGCTCAGCTCCAGGACCTACTTCATGAGCACAAAATGGGTATACCACGCCCTAATAGCGTATGCTGTCCCAAGTGTGTGGAGACTGCAGAAACATCATTCCAGTCAAACCGGAGCAATCACCAGCAAAGCCCAGGCATCGGACAATCATCTCACCATGCGGCGGTAAAGCGAGTGAATTTTGATCAAACGAATCCTACGTTCGATCGACTGTCCATTATCATAGAACGTCTTCACAAGAAATTCTTGACTGATTACATCATCTTCCTTGTTGAACGAGATGCTACTCATACCCTGCTGAAAGATGTCAAAGAATTCGTCTCAAAAGGCGGTTATACGCGATACACAGAAGAAGAATGTGACGCGATGGATCGTTGGAATTGTATTCAACCTCGCTTTAGTGAGTTTGAAGCAGATCGAATCGCTGACTTGCGGCGTCATGAACTTACTTGGAAGGAAGCCCTGGAGCAAAAGCCGAGCCAAAAAACAATCGAATCTTTGACAAAGCGCGTTCTTGCTGACGCGGCACAACTGCATGGACAGATCGAGTGTCGCAAGGCACACGGGACAAAACACATTTTAGACTCAGGAAGGGCATTACCCATTATTCAGTGCAAGGAATATATGCAGGCATTTGAGCAGAGTTTGCAACGGGATGAGATCGCTCTG
>JAJPJO010000462.1 GCA_021324135.1 Pseudomonadota bacterium | reverse complement strand
CATTTTACAAAGAACAGCCTTGCTAAAAGTAATCCCACTTGCAGTAATATGATCTGGT
Source organism: Pseudomonadota bacterium (assembly GCA_021324135.1). Classification (GTDB taxonomy): domain Bacteria; phylum Cyanobacteriota; class Vampirovibrionia; order Obscuribacterales; family Obscuribacteraceae; genus JAJPJO01. The sequence goes on along the minus strand of JAJPJO010000462.1, from coordinate 23,003 downwards.
TGAGCAAATGAGGGAGACCAGGCATGTCACCAGTAGAAAGAAACTCCGTTCTCTTGGCGGTTTCACTATCTGTTCTCCTTTTGGCTGAGCCGGTTTTCGCACAACAAGGCGATCAATTCAGTGTCAACACAGGCAATCCTCAGGGCGTCGACAATCGTCGCCAGTTGAGACAGCAATACATGCAGCGGCAAGGGCAGGCCGAAGAAAACCAGGATCGAAACAGCATTATTATCACCGGTGAGCCACTCAATCGAAAGCGCGGCCCGCAGGTTCCCTTTGCCAGCGATTATGCTCCCGGAACATTCCCGGGGCAGCTTAAGGGCGGAGTGACCGATCAGGAGATATGGAAGTCGAGACAGCCATACAGCCCGTACTATCCTCAACCAGTGGCTGTTCCTCCCGGCACCGGGTTAAACGGCGGTATCCGGCAACAAGGGGCTAGAGGCCTTAAGAACGGCATCAATGACAATTCCAAACCGACGAATCTTCAGGGTAACGCCGGTACGGAAGTGCCGTCAAACCGCGTAAAGCTGGCTGGTGGTGCTGATTCCGTTCAAACCAGGGGTCATGGAAGTTGGAAGGACACGATGCCGGGCTACATGAGCAAGCCAAAACCAGGGGACACAAGTGTTGATATAACCCTTCAGGTATATCCAACCACCGTGACTGATACTACGAAAACGCCCAGGCAGTTGCGCAATTTCTCCTCACCAACCCTGAAGGAGGTCTGGGGATATTATGAGGCCAGCCCCTGGAGAACGACAGGCAAGCCGCACGAGGTGGAAAAGAACTTCTCGTTCTACATAACCAGAGTGGCAACTCTTCAAGGCCAAATCATCAATTATTCCGCCCCGCACGTAATTCGTTTAGCGCCAGTGAAGGGCAGTTATTTCTAAACGGTCGCCATCGATCGTTTCGAAACGTTCGCCTTCCGATGGACGAAGCTGAATACCAGCGGCACCCAGACTAGAGTAAAGAAGGTCGCCACGATCAAACCGCCGATCACCGCTCTTCCAAGTGGTGCGTTCTGCGCACCGCCCGTGCCACTACCAATTGCCATTGGTATCATACCGATGATCATTGCTAGAGCCGTCATGATCACCGGCCTGAAGCGCGTGATACCGGCATCAATTGCCGCTTGTGTGGAACTCATCCCCTGAGCCAGACGTTCTCTGGCGAAGCTGATCACCAAAATACTGTTTGCCGAGCCGACTCCGATGCTCATGATCGCTCCCATCAATGCCGGAACGCTAAAATTCGTTTGCGTCAGAAACAGAGCCCAGACGATGCCGCACATCGCCCCTGGTATCGCCATCAAAATGATCAACGGATCGGTCCAGGATTGGAAGTTGATGACCAGGAGCAAGTAGACGATTATGAGCGCCAGCGCTACTCCCGACATCAAGCCTGAGTATGCGTTCAACATACTGGTCATTTGACCGCGGGCATCCATGAAGACGCCGTGCGGCAATTTGCCTTTGTACGAATCGACAATTTGCTGGACCTTCTGGGCGACCGAATATAAATCAGTCCCGTCGACACTGGCGAGCACATCGACCACGGGCTGTGAGTTGTAGTGATTGACGATCGTCGGCGAAGTGGTGCGGCGGAAGGTCGCCAGGTTCGAAAGCAGTTGTGAGCGCCTGCCATCAGCACTGGTGACCACGGTATTGCCGAGATCTTTTAGTGTAGATATCAATCGCTGCGGGGTTTGAACGGCGACGCTGTAACTGTTGCCGTTTCTCGGATCGACCCAGAAGTTGGGCTGAGTTTGGAAGCTCGAGCTCAGCGAAACGAGCAAAGCAGCGGCGACATCGCGCTGCGTGAAACCAAGCTGAGCGGCTTTCTTCCTGTCGACATCAACCGCGATCACAGGTCCGTTCATCGCTTGCTTGATATGGACATCCACGGCACCGGGGATTTCGCGAATCTTTGTTTTCACATCCTCGGCGACTTCAAAACTTTTGTTGATATCGAAGCACTTCACCTGAACATCGATTGGCGCAGCCAGACCGGCATTCAAAATCTGCGTTACGATGTCCGCCGGCTGGAAGAAAAAGTTCATCTCGGGGAACATCGCCGGCAGTTTTTCTCTGAGCATGTTTCGATAATAGCGGCAGGTTTGCTTATGATCCTCTTTCAAGCTAATCAAAATCTCGGCGTCGGCCGATGTATAGTTGACGCTGTCGCTGGAAGCCAGATTCAGTCCCGAGTTCGGAACGCCGATCACATCGGCGATGCTGGTCAATTCATCAGCAGGCACAAAACTTCGAATTGCTTTCTCAACGCGTTTCACAAGCTGTTCGGTAGCTTCCACGCGCATTCCGCGCGGAGCGCTAACGTGCATGCGCACCACATTGCCGTCGATTGCCGGGAAAAAATCCGCTCCCAGCAAGGTTATGAGCGACATACTGACAGCGATGAAGAGAAAAACCATAATTACCACCGGTGTTTTGCGCTGCAGCGAGCCGGTCAGGAAAGCCTCATAATAGCCGCGAATGCCGTCGAATATGCCGTCGACGATTGTGCTGATTCCTGCCATGAAGCCCATCATGCCGCGGCGCCTGCGCATCTCGTAATCCGGATCAGCCTGCGGTGCAAGCATATAACGTGCCATCACCGGTACTACCGTTCGCGACAGGAAATAAGAAGCCATCATAGAGCCGGCCACCGCAAGCCCCAGGGGAGTGAACAAGGAGCGCGCCGGCTCGGTGAGCAGAAGCACCGGCGCGAAAACAATGCAGATGACGGTCGTGGAGACGAAGGCAGGAACGGCGATTTCCATAGCGGCATCAAGGATTCCCTGCCGCACCATCAAGCCGCTCAGCGATGGATCATCGCTTGCCCCGGCATTGCGGCCGGCGATCCGCTCGTGGCGCACCAGCTCGAGGTGCCTGTGTATGTTTTCCACCTCCACAGTGGCGTCATCAACCAGCATGCCGACCGCCAATGCAAAGCCGCCGAGCGTCATGACATTGAGCGTTTGATGACAAATATTGAGGATGATCAATCCCGCTAAAACCGAAAGCGGGATCGAGGTAGCGACGATAATCGTGCTCTTCCAATCGCCGAGCAGCAAAAGCATGAGCAGTGCTGTCAAACCCGCTGCGATGGCGCCTTCCATCACGACTTCCTTGACCGCCTCGCGCACGAAGATCGACTGGTCGAGAAGGACACGCAACTCGACTCCCGGCGGCAAGATGTTGCGCACCGCCGGCAGTGTGGCTTTGATGCCGTTGACCACATCAATCGTTGATGCCGAGCCGAGCTTGATTATGTTTTCGATAATGGCGCGCGAACCGTCTTCATTGACGACGTTTGTCTGCACTGCAGTGCCGTCGCGTACATGGGCAACGTCTTTCAATAAAACCGTCGCATCTCCGACCTGCTTGACGGGAATGTCGTTCAGCTCAGCCACCGCATCAGGGCTGCTGTTCAGTTGAACGAAATATTCTCGATCGCCCATTTTGGCCGTTCCGGCGGGAATGATCAAATTTTGGGCGCTGACCGCATTTGAAATGTCCGACGCCGATAATCCTTTTGCTCCCAGAAGCACAGGGTTTATATCAATCATCACCTGCCGCTGCGCACCACCATAAGGCCAGGGCATGGACGCACCAGGCACGGTATTAACTTGCGAACGAAGAAAGTTATTGGCGAAGTCAAACAGCTGGTTCTCGGGCATCGTCTTCGAACTCAAACACAACTGCATGACCGGTATATCGGTGGCGCTGATTGCGGTGGTGAACGGCGGCGTTTCACCAGGCGGCATCATGCGCAAGATTGCCTGACAAACGGCGGTCAACTCTGCCAGCGATTGCTGTTTGTTCGCACTTTTGTGCAAATAAATTTTAACAACGCCCATACTCATCAACGAAAGCGACTCGATATGCTCGATTCCGCTGACTGTCACCTGGCTTGCGCGCTCGCAACTGCCGATGATGCGGCGCTCCATGTCTCGGGGCGGCAAGCCGGAGTAGTTCCATACGCAAGTGAGCACCGGAATGTCGATGTAGGGAAAGATATCGACCGGCATTTGCCTGATGGAAAGCGTTCCGAATAGCGCAATCATGATCGCCACCACGACGAATGTATACGGGCGATCGAGTGCAAGTTTGACTATCCACATACTGAAAGAGCCTCAAATGTTGCGCCTCATTATATACAAACTCCTGGTGCGACTCGGGCATTAGCTATGCGGATGGTTATAATCGCGGTAAGATGCTTGTGGGTATAGTCGTTTGGACAAATGAAACCACCATTTGAAAATTCAATAACGCATTCATCGAGCGAGCGGCCGGCTAATTCGGAGGCTGAGGGCGTGGACAAGCCAGAGCCGGGATCTACCGATCGGCACAAAGCTGCCAGTGCCCAGCAGTCTCAAACCGCTTCTGTAAAAAACGACAGCCGCAGCGCATTTCGTTTCAGACCAATCTTCATCCTCTTAACGATCGGTGTAATTGCTGCGCTGGTGGCGTTTGGCGCTTTGCCGAGATTGACGCAAAAGCAAAATTTGATTGATGAGAAACGCAAACAACTTGCCCAGGCGCCATGGGTTTCGGTTGTCGAGGCCAAACCATCAGAACCGGTGGAGGAGTTTATGCTCCCCGGCTCCACTCAAGCGATTCTCGATGCACCGATTTACGCCCGCATCAACGGCTATATTAAAGGTATATATGTAAACATAGGCGATAACGTCAAGAGCGGACAACTGCTTGCCGAAATCGATGTTCCCGACATCGACAAGCAAGTACAGATGGGCTCTGACAGCGTGCGTCAGGCCCGGGCCAACCTCAGAAATGCAGTCGAGGCGGAAAACCAGGCGGTTGCCGAAGCGGCATCGCGAGCCTCGCTTGTAGCCAAGGCGCGCACCGACCTGCAATACGCCACTGTTCAGCTTGAGCGTTACAAGGAACTGGCGCGGCAGGGCGCCGTCAGCATGGAGGAGCGCGATACGCGTCAAACCAACTGCGATGGCGCCAGGTCGACGTTGGAGTCGGCGATATCGAACGAGCAGGCCGCAAAGGCTGCCATAAAATCAGCCAGGGCAGCCGTGCAGGTGGCGAAGGCGGCGATGGAGGCTGCCCAGTCGCAGTACGGGCAATATGCGGCAACCCAATCGTTCAAGAAGGTGACATCTCCCTTCGACGGGGTGGTTACGGCTCGCAATGTGGATCCGGGCGCCCTGGTGACGGCAGGCAGCAACGCTAACAATTCCATCATGTTCGACATGGCGCGCACGGATCAGTTGAAGGTCTATGTCTACGTGCCTGAGCAATTTATTTCAGATGTGCATGTCGGAGACACTGCCGGTCTGACGTTTCAAACATATCCTGGTGAAAAATTTGCTGGTACCGTCGCGTATATTGCCGGCGGTCTGGCGTCTTCGTCGCGAACTCTGCAAGTCGAGCTTCACATTCCAAACAAGAATCATCGCTTGATGCCCGGCATGTATGCCCAGGTGCACTTCCGCTCCCCGGCGCGTACGCGTCTGGCGGTAGTGCCCGGCTCAGCCGTGCAAACGCGCGCGGACGGCACCTATGTTTTTGTTGTCGATGATGATAATCGCGCCCACTTGCGCAAAGCAGATATTCGCACCGATTTAGGCAGCGAAGCGGAGATCGATAGTGGTGTCGCAATTGGTGACAAGGTGGTGCTCAGTCCGTCGGATGACATCATCGATGGTATCTTAGTCAACCCTCAGCCATTGCCGGTAGACAAGGCACTGCCCGAGCATCAGCACGACAAATGACGGGGCGCGCGACATCGCTTTATGTCGTTTTCTACCTCTTTATAGTCGGGTGAAACGGCTCGAGAGGAACCTCGGGCGTCTCAGCGGAAAAACGCAAGGGATAAAGAGGATGGCGTGGCTGCCTTAGTTTTGTTATGCCCAGGCAATAGAGCGGCTTGTTTTCCACCAACCTGAGCACCATCGCCGAACGCTCGCGTCTGCCGGCAGGAATATCGCCCCAGGCGACGACGCATATTTTCGAGTGAATTAATGCTCGCTTGATATGCTCGTCATTATGAGGACCGATCGGATCCTCGGCTTGCCAGAGCTCGTGAGGTTTGGTGGCACGATAAGCAAAAAGGTTGACGATCTCGATGCCGCCATATCCCCACTTCTCCGCCAGAGCGGCACAACGGGTGATGGTCGGATCATTGCTTACATCGATGCTCGGAGGATTATGCAGGATCATGCAGGCCGACGGCAGCGCGGCGTTCCATCGACGCCAGAGCCGATAGCGGTATTTGTCATCGTAGTCGTATACCGCGCCTGAGGTTTCCTTCATATTGACTCTCTCCGCCATGGCGAAGCAACCATTCTTCGCCGAACGGAGATCGGAGTCAAGTGATTATTGTTTATTCTCAACAATCGGCCTAAGCGGCTCGGCACAAGTCCCGGACCCGGTTGAAGTGCGGGTCGGATATCAGTCGTCCGGCACCGGCAGCAACGCAGGACAGTGGCTCCTCGGCCACCATGACTGGAACATTCGTTTCGCTGGAAATCAAATCGTCCAGTCCTTGCAGATATGCGCCTCCACCCACCAGGAAAATGCCGCGCTCTTGAATGTCTGAAATCAGCTCAGGCGGCGTCTTCTCGAGGGCGCGTTTGACAGCGCCGACAATTTCGCACAACGGCTCGGCAATCGCTTCGCGAACCTCAGCTCTGGTGATTGTTATTGTCCGCGGCACGCCAGTGAACATATTCAAGCCGAATACCTCGAGTGAATCATTGTCGCTGCCGTTCGACCAGGCTGAGCTCAAGCGGACTTTGAGGTCTTCGGCAGTACCATGACCGATGCGCAAATTGTGCTCGTTGCGCAAATAATCTCTTATGGCATCATCGATTTCATCGCCGGCAACTCGGATCGACTCATTGACCACCACTCCGCACAATGATAAAACTGCCACTTCGGTCGTGCCGCCGCCGATGTCTACAATCATGCTTCCGGTTGGTTCCGTGATTGGCAGGTCTGCACCTATGGCGGCGCAGACTGACTCATACGGCATGAATACGCGGCTGGCTTTGGCGTTTTCGGCAATCTGTCGGATGGCAATTTTCTCCACGCTCGTTATACAAGCTGGAATGGCGATGGCAATTTCCGGATTGCGCAAAGTCGACGATTGTTGATAGGCTCGTTTGATAAACTCATTCAGCATCAATGTGGCGTCACGAAGCTCAGCAACGACTCCGTGCTTAAGCGGACGCGAGGCTCTGATACCTTGCGGGGTCCGCCCAATCATGGCGCTGGCGGCGGTGCCGACTGCAATTGGCAGCTCGGTATTGCTATCGACGGCAATGGCTGAGGGCTCGCTCAGAACAATGCCTTGATTCTCAACATAAATCAGTGTATTGGCAGTGCCGAGATCGACGGCAACACCCTTTTTAAACCATCCATTTAAGATGCCCATCATACTCACTCCTATCTCCCCCGGTATGCCCACATTTGGCGCGGGTAACTTGCCTTGAATGGGCTTAGATGATCGTTCTTTAGCGCAAAATAATCAAAGCATTGCATGCCTTGTTGAAATTGCAGAGGAAGTGATTGCCTATCTTCCGCGAACCTGAAGCAGTGGAATGAGTATGGTGAACACGCTCATGGCCGGCAGCAGCATCATTTGAAGAACGGCGTTGATGTTGAAAGGCACGCCCATTGTAAACACCGACATGAGATACCAGCATGGCGATGCTGCCGGATTGATCGCAAGACCGATCAGCAGCGGTACCAGAACGTAGGGCAATAGTCTGGTGCCCAGCTTGTAGCCTGACACTTTGTGAATAATCTTTCCCGAGAAGTAACCGCATGCACCTGCAGCGAGGAGGTTGAGCATTCAACCAATTACAGGGATGAGAGTGACAAGCATGTACGAAATGAAAATGGCAATGGAAGAGGCAAAGCTTAGTGACACTACTTTTAGTATCACCCACGGACTCAATTTTGTAATATGAGTTTCAAAACCTCTGGTACACTTCTTGCAGCGATTGCCTACAGCACACGCCACCATACAGCTGGGGCAAATAGGCTGGCCACAGTCCACGCATGTCAATCTGGTCTCTGAATGGTCGCACTGCTTCTTCAAGATTGCTTCCTCATACGTCCTGATTTATTTCTACCCTCTTTTCATAGACGTCGGCATCGGAGTTTATCAGGAGGGATGAGAAATGTCTTCCCCCGGCAAACGGATCAGGGCAGTCCAAAATACCCCTAGTATGGGTATAGATAATGAAGCTCGATTGCCAGAGGGCTGGTGGGCATCAGTTCAGATAATGTTGCCGGCATCGTTTTTGCAATCGCCACGCTGTTAAACTCGAGACCGTTGCAGAGCATGCCAATAAAAGAGGAGCGCCGCTGAGTCCTATGCTAAAGAAGATGAATTCACCTATCGCTCGATTATCGCTGTGTTTGGCCACGGTCGGCGCATTGCTGGTCTGCATGGCTTGGACAGCGGAGCTCAGTGGCATCAACCCGCATGCTGCAGCAATGGCACAAGGAACCTCTAATGGATCTGACTCACAGAGCCAGACCCAGACCGGCCCCAGCGGCGGTGATGCCGAGGCAATAATGGGCGTTAATACGGCGGGTACGGTGCGAGTCAACAATCTGGCCAACCTGGAGGCTCTGCTGAATATCATCGCTAACAGCGTAGAGATAATGGGAATTGCCAATGTCGGAAGTTTTTTCATTGGTGCGATTATTGCCTTCGTTTGCAAAAGACCTATTCTGGGTGCCATTCTGCTGGTTCTGTGCCCCGTGTCGATAACCGTAGGGCTAGCAACACCGGGTGTCATCAATTGGGTGGTCGCCTCCGCGCGAGACGCTCAGGTGCTCGATTCGACAACCAGTTTTATGATCGCAATTCCACTGGTCTTGTCCCTGGCATTGGCAGCAATTGCGATCGGCTTCATTCCAGCCATTCTTGCCTTCCGGAGCCGTCATCAATACCGCTGGGCAATTTTTGGCGCCACCTTCGTGTCATGGCTTGTTCCATTTGGATGGCCGGCCTTGTTATTTTGGGCAGTCTACAAGTCGAAAGACGACGGTGGCAATCCTGCAGGTGGGACGCCGGCGTAAACGGACGCATTACTTGGCACCCTGAGCTATTTTATTGTGAACTCCTCACCTTCCTCCAGCTCGCTCGACTCGAAGATGTCGAAAATTCCGGAGGCTGCGTTTTCGCCAAGATAGTCTTTGCCCAATGATGGCTTGTGGTTTTCTTTGTTTGTGAATAAAACGTAGGAAGGCAACCGTGCTCCATAGATCTCATGAATCTCTTTGAACCGGCAATCTTTGGCTCGCCATGCGGATGTTCTCCAGTAGCTGTGACCTTTTGAATGTTCGACAGATTGCAAAACTACGATTGCTTCACCTGAATCGGAGCGGCAAATGTCCTGAATGCCTGGTACCGCATTCGGTGCGGCCCTTTCGCCGCCCTTGTTGATCTTGGGCTTGGGTTTCTCGCTGTTCAAGCCGGTGCTGAAACCTGCGGAGATTCGCGGCGTTTTAGCCTTGTCGAACATTATGAAAAGGACCCTGGTCGAACAAGCAAAGCCGGTGCCTCCCGTAGGCGTTAGAATTGCCAGATCGGGCTCGCCGTTTCGATCGAAATCGGCTTGCCATATTTCGTACTCATCAGCGACCGGGCAGAGTTTCAGCGACCACTTCTTGCCGTCTTTAGTGGCGCTTGAAAGCACCAGCGAATCTTTATAGATTACCTGCACGCCGTCCACATCGATTGGCTTGCCTTTGTCTTCGCTTGTTTGAATGCATCTCTGCGGCAGCACATGAGAGAGCCGCTCCAGCCCGAGCGGAGCGTACCCCCAGCCTCCCGCTGCAAGAGCATTCTCACTGAGGAAAGTGAGCGCAATCGAGACGGCAATTATTCCAGGGCGTTTCATTTCTATTCTCTCGCTCATAGTGCAATTATGACTGACGAGACTCAAGGATTAGGAAGCGTCGCCAAGCTCTTCGGAGCACAAAGAATGCAAAACGTAAGGAATTTCTAAGGTTGGATTGCGCCTTTGTTCCATTGCTATATTAGGGTTTTCCAGGCACAAAATCTTTCGGAGCATTATGAGACGACCCGTCGCCTTGTCAGTTTTTCTTTCGCTGTTGACAGCGTTAAGCACTCAGCTATTGCAGCCCTCCTGGTCGATGGATTTGACTGGGATGAAACCAATCGGCAGTGCAGCCACTTTCAACAAAATGGATGATGGTTTTATCATAGATTGCGCCGATAAGAGTGAGCTGCGCGTGCAGGTGTTGGCACCGGATTTGGTGCGGATTCGCGCATCTTTTAAAAAACCGCTGCCGTCGTATGATCACTCCTGGGCCGTTGAAAAAACGAAATGGGACGGCAATTGCATAAAGAGAGTGAACCTGGGCGGGGATGTATCCACCATCGAGACATCCGATCTGCGAGTGGCGGTCGATTCGAAGTCGATGCGCATCTCCTTTTACGATGCACAGAGCGGGCAACTGATCAATAGTGATAGCATGCCGATCCAGCACGACCCTACATCCGGTGCCGTGGCCGCCTCGAAGTCACTCGGGTTTGAGGAGCACTTTTATGGCTTAGGCGAAAAAGCCGCGAATCTGGATAAGCGGCGTTCGGCGTTTCAAATGTGGAGCAGTGATACACCTGGTTACACATCCACGACTGATCCTATTTATCAAAGTATTCCATTCTATGTTGGACTGGCGATGGACAAAGGCAAGGATGGAAAGTGGCTCGGCAATGCCTACGGCATTTTCTTCGACAACAGCCATCGCACTTATTTTGATTTCGCCTCTACAGATCCGGAGAATGTCGTATTCAAAGCGGACGGCGGAGAGATAAATTACTACTTCATCTACGGGCCTTGCATGAAGAAGGTTGTCGGTCGTTATACGGAATTGACCGGGCGCATGCCGTTGCCGCCGAAGTGGGCGCTCGGGCATCAGCAGAGCCGCTACAGTTACGGCAATGAACAACAGATCAAAGATGTGGTGACCAGGTATCGCCAGGAAGATATTCCGCTGGATGTGATTCACTTTGATATCCACTACATGGATGGATATAGAGATTTCACTTGGAACCGCGGCCGTTTTCCCGATCCGAAGGGCTTGATGAAGTGGCTCGCAGACCGGGGAGTAAAGGCGGTCACCATAATTGATCCAGGCGTGAAGTATGAGCCGGGCGGAAATTACAGTGTCTACAATGAGGGCACTGCCAAAAATTATTTTCTCAAGAAGACAAACGGCCAGACCTACGTGGGCAAAGTTTGGCCCGGAGATTCCGTATTCGTCGATTACACTCTTCCTGAGGCAGCCAGATGGTGGGGCGATCAGCACAAGACCCTTCTGGACATCGGCGTCTCCGGTATCTGGAATGACATGAACGAACCCGCCGACTTCGAGAGTCGCGATGGTGATAAATGGAGAGACGTGGTCAACTATGACGACGGACAATATTCCAAGCATGACAAAATGCGAAATCTTTTCGGATTTCTCGAATGCAAAGCTACCTATGAAGGGCTGCTTCGTTTGCGCCCGAACGAGCGTCCATACATAATCACGCGTAGCGGCTATGCCGGCATTCAGCGTTATGCCACCATGTGGACGGGCGACAGTCCAAGCACCTGGAGTGCGCTTGCTTTGAGCATTCCTATGTTCGAATCGCTCGGACTGAGCGGTGAGACTTTTGTCGGCTCGGATTGCGGCGGCTATATGTACAGATGCGATGGTGAGCTGCTTACAAGATGGTATCAAATTGGTTTTCTCTCGCCCTTCTTTAGAAACCATCATGCGGTCGACTATTACGATCAGGAGCCGTGGCGGTTCGGAAAAAGATATGAAGACATAATGCGCCAATATGTTCAGCTCCGCTATCATCTGATGCCCTACCTTTACACCGTGCTCGCGGAGGCGCATGAGACTGGTTTGCCGTGGTTCCGTCCGCTGATTCTGGAGTATCAGGATGATTACAATGCGCTGAACATCGACGATCAATTCATGGTGGGAAGCGCTCTGCTGGTGGCTCCGATTTTGCAAGCCGGCGCCACCACCCGTGATGTCTATCTTCCTGATGGAGACTGGTATAACTACTTCACCGGCAAGAAATTCAAGGGTGGTCAATACATCAGAGTGCATGCGCCACTAGACACGGTGCCGATGTTTGTTAAGGCGGGAAGCGTTTTGGCGGTCGGACCGGTCACCAATCATATTGCGGAACAGTCGAAGGAATCGGTGACGTATGAAGTCTTCCCCGACGATCAGGGCGCTGCTGCCGGCAGCCTGTACATCGACGACGGCGCCACTCAAGCTTATTTGAACGGAGCATGCGAGCACGTCTCACTCAAGTATAAAGATGGCAGGCTCACTTCCGTTTCACTGCGCGATAAAACGGAACAGGTTATACCTGCATCGGCAATAAAAGACAGATCGATTTAATCTCACTGTATATAGTGCCTGAATGATCAGAATCTGATCGCCAGGTATCAGATGCTTGTTGCCTGCATGTCACAATTTGATCGCGAACCGCTCTTGAATTTGCTGTTTCACAAATCTCGCTTGATCCTCACTCTTTAGCATCAAGAGCGGAATGGTTCGACCCGATGATGTCACTGCATCGACTCTATAGGCGGGCACATTTTGTCTATTGAAAGGTCCATTTGTGGTGCTGGTATTGTTGACGTTCACTTCGCGTAGATCATTGGCATTTATATTCCGGTTGGAGAACCATGGCATGGGTCCATGCCTGATCACTAATTCGCGCCGACCGATCTGCACTGTAGTGCGATTGAGAAAACCGGCAAGCGTATAGTACGTGAGGCCTACCCCGACTGCCACATGGGCGATCGGAAAAATGATCATGATCAGCGGACCACCATGCAGGGCCATTGAATACCAGAAGATGAGAAACGAATCCCAGGCTATGCAGAAGAATGCCAGGAAAATGTGCTGCAACTCGAACCAGCGCCATGAAATCTGGGTGGTGCCGCCGGAATTGTTCATGGACCATCCTGTTGGAATAGCCAAGGCCACTGCCGTCTGCTTCGGTCTGGCAGGCAGCATATCCGGGGAGCTGCTTTCGGAGAGCTGAGTGCGAAGGTCGATGAGAGAATCGCAGCTGCGGCATTTTGCCACCATGTTATCGAGGTTCATGTCGGAGCTTCGAATCTGCAAACCGCAGTTGGTGCATTTGACGATCATATTTTTTCTCGGTTATCTCAGGTATCCGGGCTACATCCACCGCCCATCACTTTCTGAATACCCTGTTTATTCCACTCTAGTACTACGGGTCTCCGACCAGGCGGGACTTAACATTTGATTCAACTTCCAGCTTGGAAGGCGCCGCGTCAGACGCCAGAGTAGAGCAAAGCAAGGCTCCTCATCTGCTGCATTGTGGTCGATGAGCTGCGATAATGAGGGAATCCAAATCCATCAATTGCACACTATGGAGAGAACGATATGCATCCATTGGAGAGAAGAGTCTCGCTGCTTCTAGTTGCATCTATGTCTTGCGCATTGCCTGTGTGCGCTCAACAGAATGGCGAATACACGGAGCAGCGGGTAAAGGAAGAATCTTCCAGTTCCGAGCTTCACAGGATCGGCGGATCGGCTCTTGCACAGCCGAAATACAAGAAAAGAATTGCCGATCTGGGCGATCAGATTCAGCTCAATTCGAGCAAGGGTTTTATCTCTAAAGAGGAAACGGAAACCTTCCTCGCTCGACAATCAAAGTTGATTGCCATGGAGGAAGAAGCCAGAAAGAAAGGCTTTGAAAAGGCAGACGCTGACGAATTGGAGAGATCGATCACATTGCTCAATGCCGATCTGTTCACAGCATCGCACAAAGACAATCCAGTCAAGGCTGGGCAGGCAGACGCGGAAGTGAATGATCCTAATTTGATACCGGCATATCCGGACAAGGAGCTTCAACCGGGGAGCGGGAAAGTCGATCCGCCGAAGCAGCAGAGCCCGGCATCGGCTTCGCCGGCTCCTGCAGATCAAAGCCAGGGAAAGCAATCGGCAGATATGCAGTCTGCAGACATGCCATCTGGAGATGCCCAGTCACCGGAGTCACCGAGTTCGCAAGCGAAGTAGAGTGTCGCTGCTTCGTTTCGTGCCATGCCATCATATTGAGTGCCATTATTCCGTGCCGTTTATACCTATATATTGTGTTTGAGGCAGGAGCGTCCGAAGCAGTATTTTCTTTTGTTCTTAAGTCGGCTACATCTACCGGGCTCGGCGACTCAGTCTGCTGAGCCCTTTCCATTTGTTGGTGTTGAGGTAACTATCTTGCGCGATTCTTCTGTTGGTTGAGCAAACGATTCGCCTTTGCGGGGATAAAGCTTGTTGTTCAGAAGATGCCTCAGGTAGGTTTCCGCTTCTTTGTTTTGGTCTACTTCGTGACGCTCACTTTCAACCTCCACATCGATAGCTTCACTATAGGATGAGAGGGCGTAAAGGAAACATCAAAATCGCGCAGGCAGCCTCCTGCGGAAACTGGCCACAATATCATCGAAGTTCTTACCCGATATCCCTTGTGGGGGTTGGCTTTGCCACATTTCTTAATCTTTCCCCTTGGCTTCCCGGCTGCACCCCTGAAGCCAATTCGCGCACCACATGCGGTTCTCGCGACCTCGAGATCAGTCCGCTGCCTTCACATTTCAGTAAAATCTAGATCACGTAACCAAGAGGATGGTGCCAACCTCGAAAATCCGAGTTAATATAACCGAGTTGTTTTTTGCCGTTCATCACTACTGTTCGACCTTATAGCTCTGTCATCTGCGCTGTTCGCCAGCGCTGCTCAAATGAAGATGTTTGATCAGCGCGCGTTCGGAAGCGATGACTTCTTGGTTTTGCTTTGATGAATCACACCCCGCTTACTGCCATTCGACGACGCTACCGGCCGGCCGCCGGCAAAGCGCTTTTGGCACGCTCTTGCCACGGGCGCGTTTACCATGCCGCAAATAAAAGCTCGATCCAGCCGCTGCTGTCACGAAGCTCGTCCCAGAGTTCCTCGCAGAATCCGGATCAGAAACCATCTATAAAGGATCGCATCCACGAGCTTGCCTGCACGAACGACTTCGATGCGCTCCTCGAGATTGCCCTGAGTGCAAGCGACGAGGAGATTGCTTCGCTGGCGGTCATGGAGCTTTCCACTGAAGCCAACAGCCAGTGCTCCGCCATGCTCCAGGAGCTTGCGCGTGGCTCATCGGCTGCTGCGATTCTTGCCGTTGTTGCATTGTTCAAACTTGGGCATGTGACCGAGGCGGTGACAATCTTTCAAAGCCGCATGGTAAGCGGAGATCTGCTCTTTCTGGTGAAAAACGGCAAGGAAAGCGCCTTTCATGCTCTCAACATTCTGGGCTGTATGGATGATGATAAGGGCACCCAGTCTCTGTGCCGTTTTTCAAACATACTGCGCGGTCTGAATGAAAGCGAGCGCATTCATTTCTTATCACGCATCCTCGGCGACCCAAGACCGAACGGACCCCGTTACGAACCCGCACCCAATCGCATCGTGCCTGCCGTGAAATTGAAAGCCATCGACATTCTTCTGTCGAATTTCATCGAGTCTGAAGTGCAACGCCCGCTGTTGTATGCAGCTAGAGACAGGGATGAAGAGGTCTCGCGTAAAGCTTCTGAGGCACTTCTGCAAATCTGGCGCCGCCAGCAGCCGCAAAATTTCCGCTGCGGATCGCCGGTGCAGGATTTCAATTTTATAGTGCGGGCATGCCTGTTGGCTCGCTCCGCTGATCGAAATATAGATGCAGAAACAACTTCGATTGAAGAAGTGCGAAAATTTGCCGATGAAATATGCGCGACTCTGGATCTGCCGAAGGCGCAGCTTTCCGTTTCAGAATGCAATGATAGAGATGGAGCCTATTATCCGGGTCGCGGCGTGATTGAAATCTCTCAGGCACTCCTGTCCAAATCCGCTGCCATGACAGATGAATTGACCTCGACTGTGCTTCATGAGATTCAGCATCTCGAACAGGATGTCCTGGTACTAAAGGCGATGGCATCCCATTTTCAGTTGACTGAGGATGAGAAACGAGAATTCAAATGCGTATCCGATCGCGAGCTCGACTTCTGGCGCGCCTACTCGGCATGGGCGGGACAGACCCCCGAACTGACATTCGTGCAGATGATGTTAAACGCCGCTTGCGATCAGTCGCCCTTGAGTGATGAGCAACACGAGCGCGCCGCAAATTTGTATAAGGACGTGCTCAATATCATCGATAGAATCCGAAGTGCTTGCCTGAATTCGAAAAAACGAAATAGTTGCCGCAGCTACTCGCGGCGATTCGCGGCGAACTTCCAGCGCCGCATGTGCAGCTCCTTTGATGTGGGCAAAAACGATGAGCAGCAATCGGAAGAGTTTGATGAGCAGTTGATTATTCTGCGCCGAGCCGGTTCGCACGAAGCGGAAGCAACACAAGTTGCCGATCGAGCTGAAATCGTTCTGAAAGCGATCAGGAATCGGTTTCTCTAATCGTTAAACGGCTTTATACTGGTAGTACAAGCTGTCCGCATCACGAAAAGCATTGTCGGCGCGGTGATATAAATCGTTTGCCTCTCTGTACTTCCGTTCTTGCGCTTTCAGCATAGCGTCTTTCAACAGCTTGTAACCCTCGGCATCTTTGTCTTGGAATTTGCCGACCAGCTCTCGGCGTTTCGCATCTCTTTCCACCATCTTCTGACGCGACTTGATCAATTCTTCCGTCGCCTGATGAAGTTTACGAGGATCTTCGGTACCATCTTCCACTTTTCGAAGCATAGTATTGACTTCATGGACGAGGTGATCGTCTTTGGCAATCTCGCCACCCTCGTCTATGATTGGATGCTTTGCGTATGACATAGCCGTCTGGCGATCTGATTCGTACCTGTCCCAGATCTCCTTCTCGTCACGCTGGCTCTCTTCATCGTCCTTGTCCAGACGCTCGCGTTCGGCCTTGCGAGCCTCGTAATCTTTCTGTCGCTGAGCACGGCGATCGTCTTCGTCACGCATCTCATCTTGTGACTTATAGCGAACAATCTCAGGACACAGCCTGCAGATTATAATCAGTACCGCGCCAAGAAGCATGCCGACCGACTGAGCGACGATCATGCAGATCTGGCAGACTACGTACACGTATTCGTGTGCGCCATCCAGGATCGAGTTGCCGCGCGAATTCATTTGTGCCATGCACTTTTCACAGAGGACACCCTCGGCGTGATTGTGCGCTTCTGCAAGCCTTCGCGCTGATGGTTTGAACAAATTTCGCGGATCGAGAAACGAACAAAATGAGCGCATCGCATCGAAAGTGACATACCAGAACTGCGCCATATCAGATTCGAATTTCTCTTCTGGTTTGATCATGTTCGAGCAGCAGTGTTCACAGAACCAGGGGTGGTCTTCCGTGTGAGCATGTTGCTCGGCCAGGCGTTGCAGCTCGAACTGCCTTTTCATCTCGCGCTGGCGCTCCAGCTCTTTTCGGCGCTGCGCCTGCAGTTGGCGCTCCAGTTCGAGTTGCTCCGGCGAACGCTGCTGGTTGGTTACATCAATTGTCTCAGCAGGCGGCACCGCTTGCGCAGACTGCGCTTGCTGCATGAGCTGCTTTACGAGCGCATCGTCGACTTGTTGAAGGCTATACCAATCTTCGACCGACCTGCGCGTGTCGCGCAAGAAGGGCTGCGGATTGGCGGGCGAGTCAGTCATTGCCAAACCTCTACGAGTTCGGAATTCATTAAAGA
Organism: Pseudomonadota bacterium; assembly: GCA_021324135.1. Classification (GTDB taxonomy): domain Bacteria; phylum Cyanobacteriota; class Vampirovibrionia; order Obscuribacterales; family Obscuribacteraceae; genus JAJPJO01. The sequence goes on along the minus strand of JAJPJO010000462.1, from coordinate 5,274 downwards.
GTTTCCGGGCATCCACGCAAGCTTATTGAATTTTATGTATATGAGCAGTCATGTCAATGCGGGAATTCCCAATGGCCGTGAGGATACATCCGTCGATCGGTGCGCTGCGGGCATTTGCAGGTCCGTGTTAAATGAGGGCGCGCCCCCTTTTGAGGACTAAACGGACCCAGAAAACGCGGCATGGAGGCTTTGTTAAATGGACATAATCATGATTGGCGTTGCTTTCTGAGAGCTAAATAAACGGTAGGAACGAGTGTGCTCAAGCGCGAGCTGATAACCTTTTATGATTGCGGGCAAGCCAGGAAAATCCTCGACGCATGAGGCAGGACGGAAGTTTAATATCTGTTTGTCTCCCGGTCTTCAACGGCGAGAAGTTTCTTCTCGAGGCGATCGGAAGCGTTCTCGAACAGACATATAGTAACTTTGAGTTAGTGATCATCGATGACTGCTCTACAGACGCCTCTGTTGAGATCATCGAATCTTTCGCACGCATGGACGAGAGAATTCGATTCTATCGAAATACCTCACGCCTGGGATTGTTCGCCAACTACAACGAATGCATGTTGAAGGCGGATGGAGAGTACATAAAGCCATTTGCGCAAGATGACGTATTTCATCGGAGGATTTTAGAAGAACTATTGCACGTTCTATCTGAATCGAAACCATATGCAGATGAGGTCGTACTTGTTAGTTGCCGGCGAAACTGGATTGATGAGCTCGGTAGCGATGTCTCGAAGGAGGAGGGTCATCCATTTGCGGGCGACAGATTCCAGCCCGGGCAGCCGATTTCCCGAAAGGATATTCTGCTCCACTCCGTAACTCCCATTACTAATTTGATTGGCGAACCATCATGTGCGATGTTCCGCCGATCGGTGATGGGAGGAGGCTTTGATGAGGGCTTTTTCCATCTCGGTGATTTGGAATACTGGATGAGGTTGTTGTTGCACGGCCGCTATTCGTGCACGGACAAGATATTGTGCAGCATCCGTCATCATCAAGATCGACAGACGATGAAGAATCTGGCCAATCTTTCCTTTGCCGTGGATCATATCGCGCTAGCCAAGCTCTGGGCTCCTGAGTTGGAAAAGCTTGGCGTATCTTCTCAGGATTTAATCGATAGCACCGTATTCGATACCGGTAAGTGCATCCGTAACCTGGTCACGCAGGGTAAAGTCGGCAGGCCTCGTCCTGGTCGTTCGGAGTCCGAGCAAAGATTGGAACTGGCTTTTGAAGCGCTTTTGCTCCTGGGCGATGATCGCCGGACCGTGCGACCGCCATCGAGTCAAGATCGCAAGATGTATCTCAATGAAAGAAAAATTCATCGCCTTGAGCGTTATGTTCGCTCTCTGCTTTCTGATCCGGGCTGGCATCTAACGAGGCCGCTGAGAGAGATCAATCGCCTTATGAACCCGCGATCCGGCGATGTCGAATTGAGTGTCAAGGACATGAGCGACCGATTGAATGCCCTGGAGGGACTCGAGCGTCAGCACCGATATATTTTCAATTTGAAGAAAACGGCTGTGCAAGTAAGGTTCAGTAGGTCTTGGAACATCAGGCAAAGGTTTGCTTCTTTACTGCAGAGCGAGAGGCAAGATCGATCAAAGAAGCAAGGCAAGCAAAATCTGTTGGACAGGTTAGAGAACTTGCCGTATTTGCAAAGAAAGATTCCGGTCAAAACCAGTGTATGGTCGGCTCCCTTGGACGAGCTAATCTCAGCGCGAATGCATGAGCGTGTCTTACCCGAGATTCCCAGGGCTTCGATCTTGATTTGCGCTTGCCATGACAGCGTGGAGCAGACGCTTCTGGCGCTCAATCACCAGTCGCTGCCTAACACCGACTTTGAAGTCATTCTTGTCGATGCCTTCGAGTCAGAACAATGCAGAGCAGATGTCGTTGCGGCAGTGAGCAGCGCCGACTTCAATCTTCAGTTGCGCGCCTTCCGGTCGTCGGGATGGGGACGATCGGCAGCACATAATCTGGCTCTCAGGTTGTCGCGCTCCGAGTTGATCATTTTTCTTGCCGGTGATTTTGTTCCTGCGAAAGAATTTGTCGAAGCGCATTTGAAATTCCATTTGGCTCGACCAGAGAAAAAGGTCGTCGGTATAGGAGCTGGTATATTCCCGCCTCATTTGCGCGATCACGACTTCAGGCGCTGGCAGGAGGACACTGGTTTGCTTTTCGGATGTAAGTTAACCCCGGAAGCTGCAAGTATCCCCGAAGAATTTTTCTATGTCGGAAACAGTTCGGTAAAAAAGAGCTTTATTGCATCGTGTGGATACTTTGATGAAGACTTTCCCGATGACGCATTAGATGATTATGAGATGGGATTACGGCTTAAGCAAAACGGCATGCGCGCACAATTGATTCCGCAAGCATCATGTTTGCACGAGCACCCGATCACATTGAAAGAACGCTGCCGTGTAGTGAGAGAAGAAATCGCAAGAAACGCAGTTATTTTCGACTGCAAATATGCAGGTGTGAAAGATTGGCACGCCAAGTTACGACAAGCTCCTGCTCAGCACAGGAAGACTGCATTGGCCCATTTGCGAAGATATCGCATCGAGAGGAATAGGGCGGACAAGATCGGATACTGGCAGGCAATGATGGACGCCAAGTTTGTGGAAGGCTACGTGGAGCAACTTGAGGCGCTTCTAAAAATCAAACGGCATCGCTGGGAGTTCGATGAAGCAGACGGACAGTTGCATGCCCTCAGCCCCGAGCAAACATCAACCGCGACTGAAAATCTAACGGTCACTCCGCCAGTTTTGCCGGTAAAACAAAATGTCGCTGACAAAAACAAGATCTGCCTGTTCGATCATAGGCTGGTCATCATCGGTTTTGGAACCATTGGCGCAGGCGTTTTGCCCTTGTTGTTACGGCATATCGAAATGCGACCGCACCAGATAAAGATTATTACCGGTGATGATAGCGGTCGCGACATAGCACAGAAGTACGGCATCGAATTTATCGTAGAGCCTCTGGAGCCTCAGAACTTCCGGACAATACTGGATCCGCTTCTGGATGCCGGAGATTTCTTGCTCAATGTATCGGTGGCTGTGTCGAGTGTCGAGCTGATTAAGCTCTGTCAGGAGAAAGGCGTCCTCTATCTTGATACGTCGATAGAACCGTGGGAAGGCGGATACACTGATCCCGGACTGTCAGTTTCGGCGCGCTCGATTTACTCCGGACGTTCAAAGGCTTTGGAGCTGCGAAACGATTATCCAAGGGGTCCGACAGCATTATTGAATCATGGTGCTAATCCGGGACTGATATCACATCTGGTGAAACAAGCACTGCTTAACATCGCCCGCGATGGCGGCATTTATCGATCGAAACCAGGTTCGCGAAGAGAGTGGGCACTATTGGCGGAGCAGGCTGGAGTCAAAGTGATACACATAGCCGAAAGGGATTCTCAGGTTGCGCGGGAATCTAAAAAGCAAGACGAGTTCGCCAACACCTGGTCCATTGATGGACTCTTTGTAGAAGGTTCTCAGCCGGCTGAACTTGGCTGGGGAACGCACGAACGACATTTCCCGTCCGATGGAGACCGGCACGGATTCGGGAGCGACTGCGCAATCTACCTTAATCGCCCCGGTGCAAGCACGCGCGTAAGAAGTTGGACACCACTCGATGGCGCATATCAAGGCTTCCTGATAGCGCATGGAGAAGCGATCTCGATTGCCGACTATTTGACGATTGAGGAAAACGATTCTGTTCGTTATCGGCCCACCTGTCATTACGCATACCAGCCGTGCAATGATGCGCTTCTGTCATTGAGCGAGATGACCGGCAAGAATTGGCATATGCAGCCGCGCCGAAGATTGATGGTGGATGAGATTGTCGGCGGACTGGAAGAGCTCGGCGTTCTCCTCATGGGACCGCATAAGGGAGTCTATTGGTTCGGCTCGCGACTGAGCATAGATCAAGCACGGCGTCTGGCGCCGCACAACAACGCCACCTCGCTGCAGGTGGCGGCCGGTGTCTTGGCCGGCGTAATCTGGACCCTGGAGAATCCTTGTCGGGGAATCGTCGAACCTGAAGACATCGATTTCGAGCGCGTCCTTGAAGTGGCGCGACCGTACCTCGGCGAGGTCGTCGGCGTGTACACCGATTGGACCCCACTTACCGATCGCAACCGCCTGTTTAATGAGGACCTGGATCTGTCAGATCCCTGGCAATTCAAAAATATTCGTGTTGTCTGATCTGTCGCTGCCTGGAGGACTTTTAGATGCTTCTTGTAAAAACCAGACTCGCTCCTAGCACCATACACGGTATCGGTCTGTTCGCCGACGAGTTCATCCCCAAAGGCACAGAAGTGTGGAAGTTCGTCCCTGGATTCGATCTGGCGCTATCTGTCGATGAAGTCGAGAGCTTGCCCGAAATGGCTAAGGCATGGATCGAGCAGTACGGTTACTTGGATCTCAATCTTCGCCGTTGGATCGTCTGCATCGACGATGCGAGATTCTTCAATCACAGTCAAGACCCGAACACCGAAGAGGGTGCTCCTGATGATCCCTTCGGCGTCGATGTCGCATCACGCGATATCAAAGCAGGCGAGGAGATTACTTGCGACTATCGGCTTTTCGATTGGGAACCAAGATAGTGCAGCAGCAAGTTCTCTAATAAAGCGAGTAGCTTTTTGAAATCATGCGGCCTTCTTTCTTGCCAATCGTGAGATAGTGCTTGAGGGGATTGAGACCGGATGCCTTAACATCGGGATAGTTGTACAGGTAATCCTCGATGCTGAATGAAGGCGCCGGATCTAATTGCATGGTGGCACCGATCAAAATGAAGTGCAGGAGAGGATTAATGCCTGATTTGTGCACATCCTCATTCTGTTGCAAATAAAATCGAGAGTCGAAAAATGGATTAGGATTTCGACCTTCAAACCCGCCGATGGTGATGTAATGACGCAGCGCATCGATGCCTTTTTTCGCGACCTCCGGAACTGTGTTGAGATAATAGGTCTCATCAAACAGTCCGCTCCCTTGAATCACTTCATAAGCTATTTGAACTGGCTCAGACGACCTCGATGCCTTATACATTCGCCCAGAGAGAGCTTTACAGAGCCAGCGCTCCAAGCCTAACTTTTCTTCGCGTTGTTTTCCAACCAGACTGAGGGCCTGGTCGATAATCTGGGGCGCAAGCTCTTGGTTCGCAAACCGGCTGCATAACCAATTGCCCGGCAATAAAGATTCAACAGACTCGACGCCGTCGGGCAAAAGCAAGCGTTGGTACGTTTTGTCCAGAATGCGAATGTCATAGATCTCGTAT
>JAJPJO010000261.1 GCA_021324135.1 Pseudomonadota bacterium | reverse complement strand
GATGACCTTTATTCAACAACTCGAATTCTATGATCGAATCGAGATTCAAGCTCACGAATTCGGCGGCCGCCTGATTGTGCCTAGAAATCGATTAATCCTTGCCATTCAAGACGAAAAGGAGAAACTGAATAAGCTACACGGTGACGATCTGCATCGCGACGAATTTAGGCAAAGACTGGCAGTTCGAGTCAGTCGAACATTCCATGTTTCACCCGATCTAATCAACGTCCGTTTCGACCGAGAGAATCTGATCGAACTCATTCACGGTCTGGAAGATGATGTCGATTGACGTTCAGCCGGATCGTTTCCGCCAAATTTACCAATTCTTCAGCAGTCGGCTTACTATTTCTAACAGTTCTAAAGACAAGCGGCAGATAGGCTGCAAGTTCCGCATCCGTAAGAATATCGCTAGGCACACGACCAGCACCCAGCGCCGCATAATCATGCAGCTCAAACCACTCCTGAGAGCCTTCCTTAAACTCCAGCAGATCGGCAATTTTTCGAAGAATCGCCTCACTCTTTGGAGGAGGCAAAATGCCGCGCTCGATTTTGCTCCAGTGACTGGCATCAAATTCCAAAGCTATGCAAAATTCACGCAGCGAAAGATCCCTGCTTAGCCGATGTTGCCGAATCAACTCGCCGAACATGCTTATAGACCTCGTGTGGAAATTATTTTCCACACACAATAATAGCACGTGATCCGGGCGTAAAGCACGATCTTTCTTAGGTTTTGACCATCCCACGTTGGCGGGGTGACAAACGGGCACAGATTAAGACCTCGGAAGTTTTGAATCAAATGCCTTGAATGCAGACAGCTAAAAGATTTGCAGTTCAATCACCAGATGATCCAAAAGGGGCACAAAGGGGCACAGATTTGTGCAATATCCCATTGCACCAATCCAGAACCCCTTAATTTACTGTGGTATCCGGTATTTTCTTGCTTCCCAGACATGCTGACCACTAAAATGTCCTGAAATCAAATTTGTGCAAGCCGGCTGCACAATTCCGAACCCCAACATGACGGCTTGATAAAACGGGATGCACCACCTGTGGTTACCCCAAAATTGAGAATTCGGACGCTCGAATCTGGAAAGGCGCATGGACACGTGGTGCGCAGTAATACATAACGTCATTTATACGGCGTAGCCGCGCCTTAACGTCCTGCAAAGGACGTTATGCCAAGCCGACCTCGGTTGGAAAGCTTTTCAGTAAATAAACTCAAAGTTGTTTGAGGAAAGTCGTCAATGCTTGCGAATATTGCGGCGCTGCCGTTAGTTTCGGATCGCCTGTGTGCCCGGCGCCTTGGATTCGAACAAATGTCTTCGGTTCACTCGCCTCTCGAAACAAGTCATCACCATGAGCAATCGGAATACCCGCGTCTAGCGTTCCATGGATCATCAAAAGCGGTGAATGTTCTTCCTTGAAAATGCCGACGTTATCGAAGCCGCTATATGGCCAGAGAAAGTCGGGATATATGCAGAATGGTCTAAAAAGCTCGCAGGCACGGCGCCTTAACGACGCGATCGGGCATTGCAAAACGATGCCGGCGCACTTGACTCTGCGCGACAATTGACCTGCGACCGATGTTCCGAATGACTCTCCGAAAATCACAAGGTGTTTCGGATCGACGTTTTTGTCCTTCACCAGAAAATTGTAGGCAGCCTGGGCGTCATCAACTACGTCTGCCAGTCTTGGCGTGCCCTCGCTCATACCAAAGCCTTCGTAATCGAAAATCAGGATACTCGAACCGGTCTTGAGAAGCAGCTCCATCTCTGCCGTTCGGTAAGCGAGATTCTGTCCGCTGCCGTGCAGGCACAAAAAAGTGTACTTCGCATTTTTAATCGGAAAATACCAACCATGCAGCTTACGGCCGTTTTTCGCTTTAAAATAAACGTCCTGATATTCATGCCCGCCAATCGACCTAATAGTCCACGGACCGTCTTTCTTCTCCGGATGGAAGAGGATCTTGTTGCATATGTCCTGAGCTATGAGCGGGCTAAAGCAAACGTACACGCATGCCGCAAAAAGCAAAATGCAAAGAAGTATAGCTTTCAGAAAGCAGCGCCAGCTGAGCGTTTTCTTCATAGGAATCCTCAGAGCAGAACTCTTTCTCCGCTTACGCGAGAAAATCCTCCATATGAGGACGTCTTTTCCTGGCCACACCAATTGTAGTATCTACATGGGCATTAATTGTCATCAGAGAAACAGTTTGCAAACTGTATTCAGTTCTGACACCACTACCGCATGCTCAATCCAATGTTCCTCCACGCATCGGATTGCAAGAAGCAATCGAACCAGTGTTTCATGCGGTAATATATTTGATGTTCCAAAGAGAGACTGCGCATGCCCGACGGACCACACGACTGGAAAGTCAACGATATAGTTGAGCACCCAGAGTACGGACAAGGTCGAATCGTTTCAGTGAACTCAGAGCGCGCAACATCAATGCTCGAGATTGAGTTCAGGCAGCGCTATATAAGGTATCTTAATCCTATAGGTGCAGAAGCACAGAAAGTCTCTGGGCATTCTAAGAATGATGATGACTGGCGCATCGGAGACATTTTCAGGAGCCGCTTCTGCGGTCAAGGTGAGGTTGTTTCTTTTTATGAGGACATGCTTGGAGTCCAGTTTACTTCCTGGGTGAAACGCCGTCTTCCTGCCAGCTCGAAGAAGCTGACTAAGATTCACGACACGGATCCGTCCGATTCCTTTTTCAGTGTGGAAGGCGAACCAGTTGAAGACTTGACTGTGAGCAATCCCGAAGAAAGGCCAATCAGCCTCGAACCCGATGTAGCGGAACCAATGTTGGAGATTGATCGCGCCGCTCTGAGACCAGCCGTGAATGCATGGAAGAAAGTTGGTCTCTTTGAGAATTTAAGCACAGAAGAAGTGCTTGACGCCTATCAAGAAAGGGTAAGAGACAATTTCGAACTATATGGCCATGAACCTCCGGAATTGCGCTGGCAGATAAACGATCAAATCACCCGCCTCAGTGAAACCGGCATCTGGTGGACCGATCCTGAATGCGTGTTTGGCAACGACGAGTACGTCGAACTTGTATCCGAGTGCGCCCGAATTTCAAAAGGCACTTTCCAACCTAAGGCAATTGAGGAGATATGGGAGAGCAACGATCCATACGGAGACCCCGAACGGATAACAGTTGATTTTTTGGAGGGCGGGAAAAGGTATCAGTTCCATCCAGCGGTTAATAATGACTGGATGGACTTAGCAATGATGCTGTACTGGATAAACGAGCAATGCATGGCAGGAAGAGAACGAAAGTTCGAGGCCTTCATTGATTGCAATGCCGCGGCGATTCTGTGTTTGACTCCGGCCGAGAAATCTCTTCTTCGCAAAGAACTTGATTTCCCGTTCGCTGATTTGAGTTCGTGCGGTGAAGAGCACGTCCACGAATCATCTCGACGAGAGACATCATCTCGAAATGACTCATTCCATGCAGAGCCACTAATCAAAGAGCTAGCCGAACTTGGATTTGAGTTTAATGCGCGATGGGCAGAAATGGGCTTGATAGTTGGGATTCATAACCTTGAATGGTCAATCGGAAAAGGAAAGATTGCATCGCTTAATTTGCTCAGATTCCCTCATGTTTTGTCCGGACCATCAAATGTCTCGATTAGGGACGCACGAATCTACGATTTGATGGTGACAACAGAATGTCCCCACGCGGTTTTTGGAATTGACGTTCCGCTGGAAACGTGTGCGGAATCTTGGAAGGATCTGCAGAACCGCCTTGCGAGCATTCTAGCGAAAGGTGATGCCACCACAAACGAGCTGCAGGAGCTTGATAGCATTCGTTCAAAATTCATCGCCCAAATTCGCGACGACGTTCAGCCGTTCGTAAAACGAGTGTTCGAAGGCACATTCTCAGGAACTGATATCCAATGGATAAGACGCGATGAGAATGCAAAATATAATCTGCCGGCAGCATTGGTTCTTGCAAACAGAATTGAGGAAGCAAAGGAAATTGCGGCTGAATTTGTGCGGCAAGAACCTGACGATCTCACCTATAAGCGTTTCTGCAATAAGTTGCTTGGAGCGGATCAGAGCGACATTATTATAACGGTCGATCGCGATCAGACGGCACATATAATTGATGCGTTCCGGCAAGTCGGCATGTTTGAAGACGTGCCTACAGAGGTCGTTATTGCACATTATCAACAATACATAGATGATTATCGAACTGGTAAAAGGGAAGCAAGCAAGCATCGAGTCATCGATCTGGCAAAACTTAGCAAATCCGGCATTTGGTGGGGTTCATTGGAGCTAGCTGAGCCAGGTAACATCTACGCATACTCGAATTTAATCTATCAATTGGCAGACATCTCGAAGGGCGCCTTGAATGTCGAATCCGTCTCCGAGTGCTGGGATGCTATTCCCGGCCCAATTGAGATCGAAATCGAGATGAACGGCGAGGTTCATCGATACAGTGCGCCTTTTCTAGGAGACTTTTGGGACATAAGAATCGTGGCATGGCTAAATTCCTTGATCGAGAAATCAGGGAGACAGTTCGAGATTTACAATGCCGATTCTGTTATCGGGATCCTATGCCTGAAGAAGAAGGAAAAGCAGTTCCTTAAGAAGGAGCTCAAATTTCCGTTCACCAAGATTGGGTGAAATAGCGTCAATCCAGATTATGCTTTGAGTTCAAGATTTTCTAGTATGCCACCATTCTCGCAACCATTCAGGAATGTGTTTCTTTGACTTCGACATTCTTCGGCTCCGTCACTCTTCTCGCATTGCAGTTAGTCTCTGATGAACAAGCTTTCGATGGGGAGGCAATCCGGTGGTGGCTAATAGTAATGCATGGGGTACTGCTCCGGGTTGGGGCAATACCAATTTATGGGGCAATGGGGAAGGCTGGGGCAATACAAATCTATGGGGTAAGACATAGCCCCTACGAGTCTACTCGACATCCGCTAGAACCACGCAATCACTCCCTTACAGTTAACGGAATACGATTGCGGAACCGCTGGAGAACGGCCTCACGGCAAAAAAATTCTTGCCATCAAGAACAAAATCTCCTCGACTGTTGATGAAGCAAGGGTGATCGTTATGAAACACGGCAGCAAATCCTGCAGAAAAGTCGGATGCGACCTCGTATGGTCCTAGCACTGGATTTCCTTTCTTATCAATGTAAACATAACTCCAATTGAGATCTTGAACACACGCCCGATGTTCTGAAAACGGGTTTGCCGCATAAAATTTCGGTTCAATGACAACACGACCCCTTTGATCCACGAATCCGTACAACATGCGTGAACCGAGCTTACTATGTCGCGCTGGATCAGTGCTGAGTTTCCCAAATGGTGCCAATGATTCACGGAAGTTACCGAGCTCATCAAACTGAGGTTCAATAACGGTTTCGCCCCTCCTGTTAATAGCGCCAAATTTGTGATCAGCGACAACTGATGCAAGTCCCTCAGAAAACGGAAACGCATTATCGAACTTGCCATTTAGAACAATTGCGCCAGAATGATCAATGAACCCCCACGAACCATCTACACAAACAGGCGCAAGCCCTTCACTAAAATCACGTGCACATTGGAAACGTTTGCCGAAGACATCTTTGCCCCCTTTGTCAACATAAAAATACTCATTCGATCGATCAGCGACACAAAGGAGCCCCTCCGAGTATGTCCCGCAGTCGATGAATCGTGGCTCTATGGCGAAAGTGCCGTTTGTACCGATTAGCCCCCACAATCCATTTTGTTGGACAGGAGCATATCCATTAACAAATCCGCGTGCGTCCTCGTATTCGCCGGTCCAGGATAATTCTCGCCCTTGCTTATCTACAAAATGGGCTCTTCTGCCGTGATCGAATTTCCACATATTTGTGTAAAGCTTAGCCGTAGGAAGTAACAAAGAATCATAATCGCGTATCTGCATCCGTCCTTGTTTCTCGGAGCAGTTGCACGACTGCCACGCCCCGAATGAAATATTGATCAAACAGGCCACAAGGGTTGAAACACTTGTGCGAACGAACTTATTCAAGTGCTTCTCTCCATGACCCTTCAATCAATTATAACGCAGCTCTTAGACAACGGTTCCATGCCTTTCAGCCTTTCCTCCCAATCTCCAACCAGTCCAGCCTCTGCCAGAACGTTTTCATCCTACCGCTTCGGAACAAGGGGTGACCTCGCAATCGTAGACAGAAACTTTTCTACGATGCATCCTTGAGGGACCAGCAATCGCAAGCTCGGCGGAATCCGGAAAGGGAAACGCCCATCACGGTCGGCTCTTTATTTGGTTCTGGCTCAGTATACCGTCTCCTTTCCTGGCAAGGAAAATGGACTGCGGCGTCGCCTCGTTTGAAAGTGTCGTAGCAGGCTGTTCCGGCCGGCATCTCGGCTGGGTTTATTAATCCGTTTATTTGAGATTACGGAATTGCAGAGTGGGATAACGCCTGCCCTGCCTCTTTTATTCTGGCACCGCCTGCGCCACTATCAAATCGGAAAAATGGGCTTTTCTCTTAAACGGTACCTCCCGTGACGTCGCGTTGCGCCGTCCCGGGGCCCGCCATTTACGAAAAGCCTCATTTTTCTTCGATTTGACAGCGGGTCCCACAGGCGGTGCGTGCCCTTGCCTTTAGGCAGGGCTGTCTTTCCTGTGTTTTAGGAGTGTTTCTTGAGTCCCTGCCGGTATGCCAACGGAGGTAATTGGACATGGCAAATATGGCAGAGGTGGCAAAGGGCAGGCGGCCGGGTGCGAGCGCAGATGGTGGCGCTGAGCGAAAGATGGATGATGTGATCAGGCAGGTTATGCCGGTTGTTCAGAAGGTGTTGCGTAATCGGGTGCCGTCTTATTTTGAGCGGCAGGATTTGCAGCAGGAATTGTTTTTGAAGCTGATTGAGCGAGGCGTTGATCGGATACATCCGGAGCGGCTTCAGCACTATGTCTCGGTGATGGCCCGAAATCTTATAGTAGACTACCGGAAACTTCAGGCAAAGCGCAGAAGGTACCTCATCAATGAAAGTGAGATCGGCAAGGAGAACTTCTGGACGTGGGCCGAGCGTCATGGTGGAGTCGTGCATCAAGAATTCCGGCAATACGATCGAATCTGGGACGTTCTCAATTGTGTGACGGCGGAGCATAAAGAAGTGATTATGTTGTTGGCTGAAGAGTGCAGTTACAGCGACATTGCAGCCCGGACGGGGACAGCCATAGGGACGGTGAGGAGCCGGGTTCATTGGGCCAGGGCACGATTGAGGCCAATAATGGCGCGCTACCTGGAGACAGGAGTTGTCGAGCCCGCGCTTGTTGACCCCGCTCGCCCTTCGCCACCCGGGGTGAGAACTAAAATTATTGGTTGAGGATAAAAAGGTAATCGCCGGCTGGAGAGATCTAGCCGGCATTTATTTTGGGCTGGCGCGTCTCTTGAAAACCCGCATTTTAGAGGTCTGGCGCAGGGCATCGCCATGAGCAAGATCTGCGGATTCTGGCGCTGGCTGTGAGCGCGACATAGTATAGTAGATAATTCGAGCGCACCAGAGACAGTGGCACCAATTCTGGTGCCAGTCTTCAGGGAAAGAGCCGTATGCACAAGTCTGTGAGCTTCAGAACAGGTCGTTATGTCAACTGCCATGCCAGGAGCGTGTCAGCTGGTCCTCGCATTGAGTGAACTCGGATGTTGGGCGTTTTGATCGCGTTTTTGTTTCAAGGATTCACCAGGCGCGGCTCTGTCTTTCAAGTGCTCAGCCTGTCTATGTCGACAGCAGCGCGTCATTTCTACACCCTCCTGCTTCTTTTGTCTTGCAACATCGCATCTGAGCTCGCGCCTCTTCCTTCAAGCGTTACGACTCACCATTAGGCGATTGCTCGCGGCATCGGTTTGTGTTCCATTGTTTGGCTGAAGCCTTCTTTCTATGCCGTCGATTCGCATTGAGAATCAGTCGCGGCGGACCATCAACTTTAGTGCCGTTCTCATTCATTGATACCTCCTGCCGCATTACCTACGCCGAGACACTAACAGAGCCTGGCTTGGGCGACAAAGGGGCGAGCCTCGCTGTGCTCGGTCGCTGCGCGACCCCTTTTTGCCCATCCAGTCACCGTTAGGAGATATGGCGTAAGGTAAATGCCCGCAGGAGGGTTTTCAAATGACTAATAACAGCATCAGTTTGGTTGGTCGCGCCGGACAAGATCCCAAAGCGTTCGAGTTCAACGGCAAGAAGAAGGTCGTATTCAGCCTTGGTGTTCGGGAGCACAAGACAAACGAGAGCGGCGAGCAAGTCGCCTCGACGATGTGGGTCGAAGTGCATGCCTGGAATGGCATCGGCGATCAGGTCATGAGTGCCATAAGCAAGGGTCGGCAGGTAACCGTCGAGGGGCGCTTGGCGATGAACAGTTTCATGTCCAAGACAGACACCGGAGAGCAAATCAAAAAGACAGTGCCGATCGTCAGGCTCAGCAACTTCAAAATCAGCGAGTCAAAGTCCCAGTCTGACTAGCACTCAAACGAGGACCAGGAGCTTACTCCTGGTCCTCTTCTCCATCTTCAATGAAACCGTCCAGGCGGTCTCAGTTGAGGCGAATTGATGGATTGCGGACCGGCTGGTATCGGCCATGGTGTCCTTATTTATTCACGAGGAATGTAAATCTGTTCCAGCCGGAGGCGGGGAGGCGCGCTGAAACATATTTAAATTCCTCTTTTGAATCAGGCCGGGTGCATCGATCAGAAGTAGCCTGCGGCGCATCACATATGCTTCTGTTTCACGCTGCGGCGCTCGCACCCCGTGCGAACTCCTTTGCTGCTGGAAGATGCTCCGTCGTCCGGGACTTGTAATTGTAGCAATCCACCTCCAGTATCAAGCCTTGCACTCAGCCATGCGCCATCGAGCACCACGCGGGCTTGACACTGGAGCCTCCGGATTGCTGTGGGGGAGGTGTCCCGGACAACGGGTCGCATCAGTCGCACACACAAGATTTACGGAGTAGCCAATCATGGAAGATAGACTTATTGATGTCGAGCGCGTTTTGGATTACATCGAGGAGCTGCGATACAGTCCCTTCGATCGCGATGTCGAGCTGGATGAGCTTGTTGAGTTGTATCAGTTCCAGCAGGTGATGGCTCACACCTGGTATGCAGACCAGTTCATCGAGCATGAGGAAATCGAGCGATTTCGCCAGCAGCTTATTGATTCGTTCAGCAGATAAACAATCGAGGAAGCGGGGGTGGCCAAAACCGCCCCCTTTCACTTTTATGGAGGATATAGACATGACAGTATGCTTTTATACACGCAGTTCAGATGTTGAGGTCACAATCGCCAATGATTACGCCTTCAAGTTGCTTGAGATGCTCGGTATCAAATCAGTGCCTGAGGGGTCTGTGAAGGCTTCATCATTGATTGCACGCATTGGGCGTTTACGAGAGCGGCTCGAGAATGAAGCGCCGGTTTTTGTAATTCGCCCGGCAATATGGCGGGGAGGACTTAGCCAAGGTTTGACCCGAGAGAGATTCGTTTCTTATCTCGATGCCCTTGAGGGAGTTGCGCAAGAGGCGCCAGAAGTTCGCTGGCTCTAACGGCTGTGGCTTCGTGGTTTCTTAGAATCAGTTCGAGCGGGGTGTAATGCCCCGCTTTTTTTATCGTCCTTGTCCATCATGAAACTGAGATGCCAGCTTTCATGCTAGTATCAGTCGCGCTTCAGCGCATGCCTTCTAGTCGCGTTCTGCCCTTTTTAAAGCCAACCATCAATCCAATATTGATGGCTTACCAACCTCTCACTAAACTAGCCCATTCTTGGCTGTTGCAGGATAAAGCGCTGTCGGACGACCGCCTTGAAACCCGCATGTATTCACGTTTTACCTGTCTGACGATTGTGGTGCCATTGGCGGACGAGCACCGCATATAGTGCGTCCAGCGGGTATCGTTCCGTCGGATGATGATGCAAATTTTGATGAGTTTTGACAGACGAAATGCTGGAGCGCAAGTATTGCCGCCACTCTCTCTGGCAGACAAATAAGCAGAAATAAGCCAGCGTCTGACGACGAGTTTCTAACCGGCTGAGAGTTAGCGGTTTCCTGTCAGCGGACCGTATCATCCTCAGCACTGAGTTTGGTGACGTCAGTCAACCGTCACGGATTGTCTGCCAATCGTCGGACGGGCGTCAGACAACCAGGTTTAATAAGGAGCACAGGGCACAATATCCTGTCAGCTCTGGGGTACGCGAAATTAAGATTTTGCGAGCTCATGCCGATTGCAGAACTGGATGATCCATCTGTCTGGCGGCGTATTCAAGGCAGGCTAATATGTCTTCCTTTTCCAGATCAGGATAGTCGCGGAGGATTTCCGCATAATCAGCACCGGAACTTAATAATTCAAGGACGTCGACTACACGCATACGCATGCCACGCACACACGGACGGCCGCCACATTTGCCCGGCTCAATTGTGATGCGCTTCAATAAGTCGGCTTTATCACTCATTTTCTTCTCCCGCTGTGCTCTGTTAGCATTTTAGTGGTTTTTCACGATACTTGAGAAGTCCTGATAATTTGGAGAAAGACAATTGGTGCACTCGTTTCCTGGACTTGGGTCATGTGATCTCGTGGCTTTGTGCGTTCCCAACCTGTACCACTTCAAAGAAACCATCTGAGCAGGATCGGACATCTATAATGTTCGGCAGCATGATTAAGATAGTGGACCGATCGAAAAGGCGCCAAAAGCAACCGCGTGGAGTTGCTCCATCTCTTGCCGCAACGCATCCTGAATTGGCTGCCCAGTGGCATCCGCTCTGGAACGGTGATAAAAAACCAGAAGACTTCCCAACCCATTCAAGCGTGGTTGTCTGGTGGCTTTGTCCGCGCTCGCACGATCATGTCTTTGAGCGGGCCATTTCAGTAAGGACACACAGCACTGCCTCTCACAAGGCTTGCCCATACTGCAGTGGCGATCTGGAGTCTATCATCAAGCCACTGCGAAGACCGGGTTGGAAATTCACGTCCTCTATCCTGGACACCCATCTGGCCTTGGCTAGCCAATGGGACTTCGAGCAAAACGGCCAGTGGATGCCGGAGGATTTTACTGCCGGCTCTCGCTTTGTTGCTTGGTGGAAGTGTCCTCTGGGTCATAACTTTCAAATGAAAATATCGAAAAGAACGGCGGCCAAGGCTCTCTCTATGGGCTGCGCTGAATGTGCTCAAATAATGCGTCGTGGACGTGCGCGAGGCAAAATCGCTCTTTCGATTTCCCATCCAGAACTTTCCGAGCAATGGGATTATGAATTGAACGGGATACTCTCTCCTGAGAATGTCAGTTATGGCTCCAGCCGCCGCGTACATTGGATTTGCCCGCAAGGTCCTGATCATAAGTTTCGAAGCACTATTAATGCTAGAACCAGCAGCCCCAGTGAGACAATGGCTTGTCCATTTTGCGCCGGTCTGAAACCGTCTGTGACAAACAGCCTGGCATCATGTTTTCCAGAGTTAGCTAAAGAATACTCCGCCAAAAATAAACTACCGGCTGACAAAGTTGTATCCGGCTCGGGAAAGCGGGTTTGGTGGCAATGCAGTCGATGTGCTCATGAGTGGCAGACAGCTCCACGTTATCGCACTGACAGCAGACAACAAAATGGCTGCCCCAAGTGCAATCTAGGCGAATCGCTTGATTTAAGCCAGTTCCCTAATGTTTTCAAATTCTTCGACAAAGAGCTCAATGAAGGTTTCGATCCCCTGAATCTGAGCCAGACTCATAAATATTGGTGGCGTTGCCCTCGCAATAAGGACCATGTATTTCAGTCCAGCGTCAATAGAAGGGACGTGGTGGAAAAATGTCCTTACTGCCGCAACTGGAAAGCCAGTAAAACGAACAATCTTCAAGCTGTTAATCCACGCGTAGCAAAGGAACTTCATCCAACAAAAAACGGCGGATTGAGGGCCAAAGATGTAGTGGCGGGCTCCGGAAAATCGCTCTGGTGGCGATGTGCACGAAATGAAGATCACGAGTGGAAGGCAAGAGTGCACTCAAGAGCTATAGATGGGTGTGGTTGTCCTTTTTGCAGCGGATTGAAGGCCTCAAAGGAGACTTGTCTTGAGACGCGATATCCAGCAATCGCTGAGGAATTGCATCCCACCAAAAATGGCACTTTGACAGCAAGCAAGCTAGGCGCCATATCTTCAAAGAAAGTCTGGTGGCTTTGCAAATCGTGCTCTCATGAGTGGCAAACCTGGGTATTCGCTAGAACCAAGAATGGGCGCGGGTGTCCTCTGTGCAAACAGAAGGCAGGCCGAATAAAAGCACAGCCGTCATAGGGATGTATTGAGTTTAACCTTATGGAAATAAGCACAATCGAGGCTCAAATTTTTCGTAGGGAGTAATACTAAATTTCTTATCGATCCTTTCCGCTTTTGATACATTTCCCAGCTTCCGAAGCACCATCGAATAGTTTAAAGCGATTGAATATTGGACATCTGGATCCAGGTCTGCATTCATTGCTCGTCCGTAAGCCAGCGCATACTCTTTCTCAGCCTTCTCAAACTCATTCATGGAGGCGTGAAGAAAACCTAAGTCGCACAGCGCCGAGAGTGTTCGTCTTCCTCCCTCTTCGGAAAAATCATTGAAAATTTTCAGCGCCTTCTCCAACAGTGCCTCTGCCTCTACATACTTGCATTGGCCGGTGCGAACAAGCGCTAAGTCCTGAAACAGGATGGCGATCTGTACTCGTTGAGGATCGAGCTTTTCGAGGTTTTCGAGCATGGTCTCGTGCACCGAAAGCGTGTTCCGAACCAATATCTCTGCTATTTCGAACTTTTTTTGTTGAACATAGATTCGCACGAGTCTATCAACAATCTTGCTACTGAACTCAGAGTCCGGATAGGCGTCCATAAGCTCGACGTACAGCATTTTTGCATCGTCTAGTTTCCCTTGCTTAACCATAAGATCAGCCGCCTCGAGTTTATCTTTGATTTGGACCTGCTTACTTTTGGACGCGACTGTCGGATCGATTGGCCCTTTAGTCGTGGTACCTGCCAGCAATGCCTGAGTTGCTTGGTATTTGTCTTTCAGCTTGTTCTTGTTGTACAGTTTCGATAAGGCCAGCAGTGTCTGCCTGATTCGAGAATCTTCTACTGCAGTTATTGAATTAACAGGCCCCAACATTTGCAATGAACTCTCAAACAGCTCTATAGCTTCAGTAACCTCGCCTTGGCTACTGAGAGCGACTGCCTTATCGTAGTATGTTTGCCAGAGGACACTATCGGCTGGCGAGTGATTCTGCCAGCGAGAAGTTGCGTTTCTGGGGGAAGCTAATTCTGAAGGAGGCTCAATCCAATCACTGCGCTTGGAGCGACCATCGGTTGTTTGACTCTTTAGAATAGCAGCACTATCCGTCGATTGTGATTGCGCACTTGCGGTTGTCTGGTTGGGTTTGGCTCCTTCGTACCGTCTTGGAACGCTAGGGCTGACAAGAAAATCGGTATCACGTTCCCCTGTGGGATGTTTAGTATCAATCGATGAATCCTGGCCGGTAGTCGCACGTAAACGAGACAATTCAAGCTCATAGCCTATAACTTTCTTGTCTTTGGGTCCAGCCACACTGGTACCACATGCAATGGCATGCTTATAGCAGTCCATAGCATCGTAATTGTTGCCACGCCTCGCATAAAACTGCGCCAAGACCGCCCAGGCGTTTGCCAGATTAGGGTTCTTGGGCTTCAATGCTTCCAGTTCCACGGCCTTGCGATATATCTCTTCCGCTTTGATTAGTTCATTGTTCCTCTCATAAGCCTCAGCCTCTGAAACAAGCGATTGCCAAGATGGAGCGCATTCTGCTTGCTGAGCGAGCATGCAAAACGCAAGAGAAATACAAGCGAGGATTATTTGGCCTTTGACCATGTTGAAAGTATTGGTTCCTTGTACGACCGAGACCGAGTACAGGATAAGTTCCACATTATCCACGGCAATTTTACAACATGAAGTTTTGGACGTTTTCAGAATGTCGCTGCAAGATGAAAACGATTGCCAAGCTTCCGGTTCCACTGGTAGTTGAACAATTTTCGCTGGAGCCGGGCGCTCGATGTCGTGAAGCAGGCTGGACGCTGAGTCCTCGAAAAAATCTGCCTAAATGAAAACGGAAGCGGGTGTTAGTCCGCTTCCGTTTACTACTCATGGCAGAGAAAAATCTAGTCCTTATTTCCCATCCGCGTCTCGCTCGATCAATTTATTCAATGCATGCATTGAAATGCGCCCTTTCGACCGCGCATTTTGCTCGCGGATAATATTGGCTTCCTCAACTTCGCTTTTTGGCTCAATAGTCAATTTCGGATAATCTTTGGCTGCCTCAGCAAACATCTTTGCTCTTATTGCAGCCGCTTCTTCGTCTTCTTGAAAGAGTGAGTCATTAACGGGCAGCGGCTGTCTTAACTGGGCTGGATGTTCCGAGATGACATCATCAAAGTCCTGTGGATTGATCTTCTGGAATCGTATGGGTCTTGTTGAAGCGGTGAAGCAAATTGCCTGGTGTGGCGGCAAACTCATGACCTCATCAGGGCTGAGAAGTTTGCGGGGGTAGAAGTGAGGGCCGCGATGAGGTATGAAGTCGCGCCTGGTTTCCTGCCCCAATTGATCGGAGAGCTGCCTGGCTGTGAACAACTCATTAGGGCGGAAGAATATACGCGTGGCGGGCTGAGAGGCAATGATTTTGGAGTCATCGATACCATAGACTTTCTTGAGCTGCTCCAGGTCTTGGACGCCCAGGGCAATAGGAATTCCGGCATGCCGCAGAATCGTCAGCTGCGCCGGCAGGTCAGGCAAGTAACCAAAGTTGGTCAATTCATCGAGGATCATGTTTACGGGCCGATTCATTTTGCCCGATTCATCCATGCCATCAAGGATGGTATCGAGCAAGTAATTGAGGACGACGGCGGCGACCGGCTTCATTTGACGCTTGCCCGAGGGCACAGCCAGGTAAAAGCTGAACAATTCATTCCTCAGGACATCAATGTCGATGTCGGTTGTTTTTGTTAAAGCCTGAACAACTGGATTGAGCCAGGGGCTGAGACGAACCATGAGCCCGACCATGACGCCGTTCAAGAAGCCCTCGCTGCTCAAATTGAACATAGCGAGGCATTCATCTCGTCCAACATCATTGGCAGAGCTGCTTGATATGGATCGAACGAGCTTTTTTCGGCCCTGGTTGAGCAGCCCTCGAATGTATGACAGATCTTGATTTTCAATGGCGGCGATCATAATCAGCGCCGTGAGCAATTGTCGCTCGGCAGTCTCCCAGACCTGATCACCGACGTGAGTGTTTGTGGTTGTGTTTCTGATGATCAGGTCTGCAAGGGACTGGGCTTGACTGACGGTCTTTACTCTATCGACCGGGTTTATGCGATGCGAGCGCAGATCGGTCGGGTTGAAATAAAAGATGTGATGGTTCCTGGCTCTGCGGAAGCCGGATGTCTTTTTGAATAAATCAGGAAGCAAATTGCCTGGTGTGGCTTCTGTGATTATCGAGCTCGTCGATGTGTCAAGGAGCAAATTGGGCGCGAAGATGGTTGATGTCTTGCCGCAACCGGTCGGTCCACAGACAAGTACGTGCCGGACGCGCTCATCAGGGGGCACCGATATGATCTGAGCTTTGTCCTCGACATCTGGAAATGCTCCAACGACGAAGCTGCCTTTAACAACATCATTGCTCAAATAGCGACCGTGCAAGTCATTGCGAGAAGCCCAGCGCGCACCGCCATATCGGCTGTCGGCAAGCCAGCGCTGATTGGCCTCCTCCCAGCGCTCATATGCCGGTTTAAGAGAGCGGTTGAGCAAATCCAGCTCCTCCAGGCATTTGCGATAGCTCCATGTGCAGTTTCTTTCGCGCACAGTGATTATTACATCCTTTTCTCGCCAGCTCGATCGGTCGTGGGCTAGCTCATCTTCGGTGGTATCGCGCTGAGCCTCAAAGCATTCAATCTCTAGTTCATGGAGAAGACATATCCTGCCTCGGAGCACCTGCGCATCAATGCGCTTGCTGCCGCATATCTTGCCGGCCTTATCGACCTCACAACGGTAACCACAATCTCTTGCCAGATTGCCGAGTATTTCATCAAGAGCGCCCCAGGGCGCATTCAGTTTTATCCATATTGCTGCTTCCGGCATTTTGTTCTACCTCATCGGTGTGCCACTTTCCGACTGATCGTCGCGTTCGCGCTCATCGCGAGTGCCAGTGCGACCATCATCAAATGTAGTGGCGAAGGGTGTTTCGAACGCTTCTTTTATGTCCCGCTCATCCACAGACAGAACATCGGTCTCGGCCTGGGTGAAATCTGTATGCAGAGAGCTTGCTGATGTGAGATCCTCCGGCTCGGGCCGCTCATGCTCCAGCTGACGATCTAGGGCGAGTTCGCGCTCGATTGCATGCTCGATTGCTTTATCTGGGCCAAGCCGGGTGAGCAGGAAGCTCGATCCTGCATCGCGCATGGCTTTGTAATCCGAGCGAGATATGAACAGGTCACCTTTTGAGTTGAGGAGATCCTTTCGTTCTTGATCGGCGAGCCAGTAGCGCTCATAGCGGTCGAGGCGCCGATCTATATTGAGCTTTTGAATGGAGGTGATTTCATCGTTGGTGAGATCGAAGGCGACCTTATCAGTCTCACTTCCTGATATGGCGCGCTCAAGGCGATCAAGATCCTCCTTGAAGTCAACGGTCGTGGTGTCCAGGGTGGTGTAATGG
>JAJPJO010000224.1 GCA_021324135.1 Pseudomonadota bacterium | reverse complement strand
TACGATACTCATTGCCAAGAGGAAGAGGTTGAAGGAGAGACAGAGTGTGTGGGTGCGTGGGCGTGGGCGCGCGGTCGCGCGAGCGAGGTGCACACGAAGTGCTGATGTGAACGAGATGAGGACTCGCCTACGCACCAGCTGCGGTACTGCCGTCTACGAATCTGGCCATGATCAATTCGTCGCTATAAAGTCCGTTTTCGTATTTGACTTCGCGCAAGAGGCGTCCCTCCTCGACAAATCCCAGTTTCTTGTACAGTGCGATCGCGGGCGCATTACTTGCCAGGACTCGCAAACTGACCTTTTCAATGTCGGGATTAGACTCCGCCCAGTCCATCAGGGTCGACAGCAATATAGAGCCGACGCCAATCCCGCGCCACTCCTTCCTGATTGCCATGCCGAAATCACCGGTATGAGCCAAACGACTTCGCTTTGAAGACCTGAAATCGAGCCCACCAATTATGGTGCGCTCGTTAATTGCCAATATGATGATTTCCCTGGGACTGTAGAGAGCTTTCCTGATCGCCTCTCGATGCTCCCTCTCCGTTCGATCCCATTCATCGAATAATCGGACCAGCCCCTCTCCGCTTCGCAAGCATGCTTCTATGCACTTCAGATGATTTGCCGCATCAGCTACATTGGCGTGCCGAATTGAAATTCGCCTTCCATCTTTCAGAGATTTATCAAACGGCACTATCTTGCTCAAATCTATACCTCTTTCAATCTAAGAAAGCCACGACGCGAGCTGGGGCGGCGCTTGCTCCGACGAGTTTCAGTGGAAAGAACCCGACCTTGAATCCGTGGGGTGGCAGCTTCTCAAGGTTGGCCAGTTGCTGGACCACGTAAAACTCTTTCTCACGATGAGCGAAATGCGCATCCCAGATCTTTTCCTTATCGCCCGTTTGTTTATAGTCCATTATCATCACATGAAATGGTCGGTCCCAACCAAGCGCGTCCGTTCCTCCCACCTTAGCGCCCCGATCAGCCAGCCACAGTGCCGATTCCCGAACAAGTCCCGGGTAGTTGTAGCGGATCGGATCGTTGAGCGCAAATTTGTCGTGGTCAGTGCGGATAAGAACGGCGTCACCATCCTTGATATCATAAGAAATCTTCTCAAGCGCCCGTTTGAGATCATCAACGGTGATGGCAGAGCCGCTGCCTCGCTTGTCGGTCATGTCCAGAACGACTGCGTTCAAAAAAAGATCTGATAAAGCTATCTCATCGACGCTTTTCGCTTTCTGACCGGCACAGGTGCTGCCGTAATGAAGCGGTGCATCCACGTGCGTGCCGAGATGGCTGGACATGCTGATATTCTCTTCCGCCCATCCTTCACCGCAGGGCAGCTCGTCCTTTGAGCAGCCGAAGAGCCCCATCATTATCTCGGCACCCTTTTCATTATCTACATATTCAACATCGGGGGCGATGATTCTGAAGAGCGGTTTGAGCGCCTCTGGAAATGTGTTCGGATCGACAGGTTCCAGCGGTCGGGTCAGGTCTATCAGCCGTTGCATCGCTCCTCCAGTTAAACGAGATGTAGATAATCTCCCATAAGCGGGTAATTGTAGATAATAGGTTCCGGGCTTTTGATTAGAGGATGATGTTTCCAAAGTTTTTTACATTAGAGGAAGCGAAGAAAGCGCTGCCCACTATAAAGGAATTCATTCTTGCCGCCAATCAAGAGCTGGAGCAACTTGCCGAAGACTTGCAGGAAGAAAACGAGCGCTGCCATCGTCTCGAGCGCAGGCTGATCAATTCAAGCATTGTTCAGGTGGTGCGCGGCGGGGGCGGAAGCGCCGATTCTGAGGGTGAGCACGAGCTCGTAGATGAAGAGGCGCGGCAGGGATTCGAGCGGGCAGCCGAGAAGCTGGCTGACTTGCAGGAGAACTATTTTAAGCGGCTGAACTATTGGCTCGACAAAATTGGCGAGCAAGGCGTTATTCTGCGCGACTTGCGCACCGGCTTATTGGATTTTCCAGCCAAGCAAAACGAAATGGTATATTTTTTGTGTTGGCGGCTCACTGATGCCGATATAAACTTCTGGCACCTGCCCGAAGACGGCTTTGCCGGTAGGCGACCGCTTGCGGTTTTGATCGAATACATCTGAGCCGGCACCAGCCACAGGTCAGGACTCCGATTCGCAAGCAAAGGGTCGGGCCTCGCCACTACATTCGGTGACTTCCGCGACCAGTCTAAAAATCAGAAACGGCAAAAAGGTTATCACCGATGGTCCATTCGCAGAAACAACCGAGCAGCTTGGCGGTTACTTTCTGATCGATGTGAAAAATCTCGATGAAGCAATTGCCATTGCCAGCCGTTTGCCGCCAGCCAAAAAAGGCACGGTCGAAATCCGGCCCATCTTCGAGCTGGACAACCTGCCTGCGCCTCTTGCAGCAACCAGTCAAAGCGTCCAAAGCAAGTAATTAAAACGCTTTTCTGGGCATGGACCATGCTCATATGCCGGCTCTTATGCTCATATGACGAATAGATCAAAATACTTGGCAACAGCCACGATTCCGAAAAGCGTTATGTTTAGACCGTTTCGAGACATTGCTGCGGAATTAGGTGTTATGACGATTAAGTCAAATGAACATAAGGGATGCAAAATAGGGCCGCGCGTACCAGCGGAGAGAATTTGGGGCAGCGCTTCGACCGACCGGTCTATTAAAAAATCATATAATCAAAGCCGTTTTGCCTACTTCGCTGAGGCGGCAGAAGAGCTTCGAATAGGCGCCAACACTTGTCTAACAAGCCATTCCAGAAATTCGACTGCCGGCCTTGACAGAACCGACCGACCGGTCTATTCTGATAACAGAGGCAAGGACATAACCTGCCACATCGACAGCGGAAAGAATTACGAATAATGCAATCAGACGACCGCGAAGACGGTGGTGTCGTTCTTTTGCGCTATTTATCCACCTGGAGGAAAGAAAAATGACAGTAACACTGCCTGAAGCACAACGAGCAACCAAGAAGCTGGCCGGGAAAGTGGCTCTTGTGACGGGCGGTTCCAGAGGCATAGGCGCGGGAATCGCATTGCGCCTTGCCAAAGAAGGAGCCGACGTCGCAATAAGCTATGCAAAGAATAAATCGCTAGCTGAAGAAGTAGTCGCAAAACTCAAGAATGAAGACGTTCATGCAGCAGCGTTTCAAGCCGATGTGACCTCAGGAGAACAGTCACAGAATCTGGTTAATGATGTGATCAAAGAATTCGGAAAGATCGATATCTTGATCAACAACGCCGGAGTGTTCGAACTTCAGCCGCTGGAAAACGTAACTCTCGATCACTACCAGAGAGTTTTCGACGTAAACGTCAAAGGGGTGATCGGCAATACCATCGCTGCATTGAAAAACATTTCCGATGGCGGTCGAATCATCAACATCTCGTCCGTCGCCGCCACCACTAGTGCACCAAACTTTAGTGTATATGCCGCCACCAAAGCTGCCATAAATGCATTAACCCGCATTTGGGCACAAGAACTTGGTGCTCGCAAAATCACGGTAAACGCTGTGGCACCTGGCGCAACCGCATCCGATATGTACGAAGCGGTACCAGACGAAGTGAAGAAAGAGCTGGTGGCAAAAACAGCGCTCGGGCGCGTCGGACAACCCGAAGACATCGCAGCCGTCGTTGCGTTTCTCGCATCAGATGACGGAGGATGGATTACCGGTGAAACGATCGTTGCCCATGGTGGCATAACCGTTTGATTGCCGCCGAAAATTTGCATGCTCGTTTAGTGTCAATGGAAGGGAGTCGTCCATGAATATTACAGATGAAAGCTCAAATGCTGATCGCAGCGATTCAGAAATATCAAATTCAGAGAAATCAAAATCAGAAATATCAAATTCACTGCTTCAACTGTTCAGTCAGATAATTCATCGCGACAAAAATGTGCGCGTGCAAGTCGCTGAGCATCCAAGCTTGCCGGCGAGTTATCTTACCGACCTTGCCAGAGATGAAGCGCATGAAGTGAGAATTGCTGTTTCAGAGAATTTGCTGACGCCAGTTCCGATTCTCGAATCATTGGCTCAAGACGAGCATGCAGATGTTCGTTATGCGATGGCTGAAAACGCCAACATGCCACCACACATCTTGCAGTCACTGGTGCACGATGATAATCCATACGTTGCTGCAAGAGCACAGAAGACGCTGAGTCGCCTCGATGATGACGCGACTCTCGTCTCCCTTCGTTCCTGTGCGTGATTTCATGCACTGGACAAACACTCCGCCAAGAGGGACACCAACATCCCGAGGAGAGAAACCCATGGACGTTCTTAGTTTGACAATCTATTTTTTGAACGCATTGGCAGCGTTATTCATCATATACACCATCTTCATCGAGATCATGATGGAGATGAGACTGCCTGCTCGCGCTTCCAGTACATCAGCGAAAGGCAAACGCTTGCAAAATCTGAAGACAAAAAGAACAACAGGTCGGCGACACAGCGCAGCATGATCGGTTCGGCGACACAACGCCGCATGATCGGTTCGCCGACACAGCGCCGCATGATCGGTTAATGCGATATAGTTTACCTGCTAGCTCTCCGCAACAGTCCGGGTAAATCTTGATATGCAAATCCGCACCACGGTCATGAGTTTTCTGATTCTTGTCATTTTGGCAGCTTGTCCCGGTACGGCTGTTCGGGCACAAAATCCGCAGGGCTTCACCGATTCTCTGGTTTGGAACAACGCCCAGCGAGCCGCCGATGTGCTCCGATGCTATTACAGTAAATATAAGACCTTTCCGCAAACCATACAGGACCAGGACAAAGCGCTGCTTCTGATCTATATGAAACTAGCCGGGTCGCGACCGGACAGCTCGCAGCCTATATCGAGCGAGTCCGAGTTCCGCGTACTCAGCAATCTGCGCATCGCCACAAACGCGATCATAAGAAACGCACCGCTGCAACAATGGCGGAAAGTGCCTCCGGAAAACTGGCGAGCTCCGGCAGGATCGATCGTCATCTTGACCGACGGGCAGTCTCAATTTCTGATCTGGTGCGCTTCGGCTAATAGCGTTCCGATTCGCGACAGCAATAATCTGTGCATGTTCATTGCCGAAAATATGGAACCTCAAGATGAGGATGCTAATTGATCGGGATTCGCAATCAATTGCAATTGGTGCTCTCGCGATTCCAAGATTTCAGGATATCGATTTCAACTGAGCAGTTTTTCCCAAATGACTGACTGGGCCTCATAAGTCCGCGCTAACAGGCGATTTCAAATGGGGTAGACCAGATGGGTTACCCCGGGTAAGCACCTGGGAGCCCTCAATTTCTGGCAATTCCCACCCCTCGATGGATGTAATAACACGCAATAATCCGTAGAGTGGGAGTATGAATCGCTAGTATGAATCGCTACCAGGTCTACTTATGCACAACTATGAAGAGTCTTGGGGACCCTTACAATCACATCATCTTCCTCCAGCCCATATTTCACCGCGTGCCCGACGGGCTCTTGACGAACTAGAATCGAAACCGAAAAGTCAATTGAGCGGTTGGCTTGCTGAGATCATCGAAGGCTCGAGGTCGAGCGGCAATGATTCTTGCTCAGACACATGGCTGCCGAGACGCTACGGCGTAATCGAGCAATCGGCGCGCTCCTGGGTGAGCTACTTCTTCGCGAATTTGAACAGCATGGCTCTAGAGTTCAATCACAGCTCGGTGTCGGAAGGACTTTCAATCATCTCTGAGGAACCGAAGACAACATTCGAGCTCCCTTGCAGACGTGACCCATCCAGCGAGCCCTACAGATTTTCGTGCTTTCAGGGACATCTGGCCACCTACGGCTGGGCATTGCTTGTCAGAAGCTATTACGAGGCAATTCAGATCTTTATCGTGCCAAGCAATCTATTGCTCGGACTTGAAACCAATTTATTGTCCACAAGAGAGGTGAAGCCGCTGGTGGAGCTACGCGCCGCAGTAAGCGACGAGCGAGTGCAATGGTGCTTCGCAGGAGTCACCGTCGATGGTGCGGCCATACCAGGAATGGCACGTGAAATTTTCTCAGATTTCATCCGGCTGGCGCTCGGCATTATCGATTTATCCGATCTTGTCTCGCAGAACAGTCGCGATCCGAAATCAGAACTCGATCAAACCACGACGCACACGGAAGAGTTCGAAGTGATGTCCGCCCTTCTGAAGGACCTCCAGCTCTGGCAAGCAAGACTGCTGTTTACCGAAGCACTATCGCATGACACAGAGCATCTTACAATGCTGGGCGATCAATCAGATTTGTGCCGTTCAGTTCGAGAGCGCATCGACCTCATGTCACTTCGCTATGCAGAACTGCAACGATGTTTCGCAAGATTTATTTCCGCATTAGAATACATCGCGACCGAATATGAGCCGAGCAATGAGCCGAGCGAATATGAGGTGAGCGATGCAGAACCGCTTCCGATGGAATTGCAAATGATGCAGGACTACTCGCTGGAGGCATAATGACCAAGATGAAGTCCTCCCGTTTTGCCGATGGCATGATCTGCCTTATAGCCGCACTCTCTGTCGGAGCCAGCCTGATTCTCATATATTTGACTCTAGAGCGCTCAAG
>JAJPJO010000178.1 GCA_021324135.1 Pseudomonadota bacterium | reverse complement strand
GACGATCTAGCTTCAAACGGCTTTATTGCAATCGCCCCTGATTTACTCTCGGGAAAGCCGGGTGAGGATACGAATACATACAAGAGTGTCGATGATGTTCGCCAGGCTGTTTCGTCCTTGCCGCGCGAGCAGGTCGCCTCCGATTTAAAAGTTGTCGCCGCCTACCTCTCGCATTTGCCGGCGTGCAACGGGAAGCTCGCTGTAGCTGGGTTTTGCTGGGGAGGCACGCAGACATGGTTGGCAATGGTCAGTGATCCATCATTGAAAGCTGGATTCGTTTTCTACGGATCACCATCGGCAAGCGCAAACGAATTCGATAAGATCAAGGCACCGGTTTATGGATTCTACGGCGAGAAAGACGCGCGCGTGACCAGCACCGTAGACGATACCAAAGCCGGAATGAAGAAAGCTTCAAAAGTGTACGAGCCGGTGATTTACTCCAGTGCGGGTCACGGCTTCATGCGCTCAGGCGAGGCACCTGATGCGGAGCCGCCCAATATGGAGGCGCGTAAGGAAGGGTGGGCGCGCATGTTGCGATTGCTTCAAAAGTTATAAAACTCATGAGCAGACGCCAAACCGAACAGAGATTTTGAACATGACGAAACGATTTATTTTGATGCTCTCCATCATCTTTGCCATTGGGTTCGCTGTCACAGGAAATTACTCCCGAGCGATTGCGTGGAACCCGGCGCCTGGTCACACGCAAATCGCGATCTGGCCAGGAGCTGTTCCCGATGCGCGCAAAACAACAGGCCCGGAGGTTGATGGAACGGAGAAGTCAAAGCTGGTTGGTGGCAAGCCGTGGTCTTATGTCGGACATGTCTCCAAACCTACGATAACCTTTTACCCCGCCAGGGGAAAGAATACAGGTGCCGCTGTAGTGGTCTTCCCCGGTGGCGGCTACCAGATCCTGGCTATGGATCTGGAGGGAACCGAGGTGTGCGATTGGCTCACATCAAAGGGTGTCAATTGCGTGCTCCTGAAGTACCGTGTTCCAGGTGAGGGTGTGCTGCCGAAATCGGGTGCTTATCCGAAATCGAAGGAAGCATTGGAAGACGCACAGAGAGCCATTCGGCTCGTGCGGTTGCACTCCGCCGAGTGGCACATCGATCCTCACAAAATCGGGGTGCTCGGATTTTCTGCCGGAGGTCATCTTTCCGCAGCGATAAGCAATCACTACTCAACGCACCTGTATAATCCTGTTGATGATGCCGACAAACTGAGCTGCCGTCCCGATTTCGCTGTTGTGATCTATCCCGGGCATCTTGCCGTTGGTGAGAAAAACGTCACGCTCGTTTCAGATATCCATGTCACAAAACGCACGCCTCCCACATTCATTCTGCAAGCTGAAGATGATCCGGTCGATCGCGTCGAGCATTCTCTGGTTTATTACGCGGCGCTGAGAAAGGCTCGTGTACCGACCGAAATGCATTTGTACGCGCACGGCGGGCATGCCTTCGGATTGAGGCGAACCAAGTTTGCCATTACAGCCTGGCCTGAATTGGTCGAGAAATGGCTGGCAACGATCGGAATGACTGCTGACTGAGGGAAACGAAAGCGCTTTGATGTTCTCTATTTTATTCAGGTGTCTTGATCTTTTCAGCTTCCTGCTCCAACCCTTCGGCATCGCTCGGCTTGCCTGATGCGCGCAGCATTTTGGCATAGTCGAGCATGATGCGTTTCAGATCAGCTTCGGGAACCTGGTCTCGCCTCGCTGAAGAGATGGACTCGCGATACAGGCGATCGGCTTCTCCATAGTTTCCTGAATTCGCATATCCTTGCGCAAGTGATGCCATCAAATCGACAGCGTGAGCCGGTGATTCCATGAGGGAGCATTGGGGCGCGGTTTGGGCGTTTGATAAAGGTTCCAGCGCTTTTATTCTCTCTTCTACTTTTTTCGCTTCTTCTGTTTTGCCTTGAGCTTCGAGAACCTTTTCATAACCACGCAAGCTCTCGCACAGGTGATACGGATCGGCTGGCGGACTGCCTTCGAGAATATTGGCAGAACGCCAATACATCTGCCCAGCCAGCTGCAGGTCTGGTTTATCAGATTGCATGATCTTTTGTCCGACTTGCGCCAGAGCTTCGGCGAACTGAGGACTGTTCTGGCCAAGCGTCCTCTCCAGAATCAACAGATTCCTTTGAGCTTTGTACGCGTCAAAGGGCTCTGGTTTAGGCAACACTTGCGATGGATTCTGCTCTTCGGTGGTATTGTTTACCAGCGGATCTTGTGATCCGGAAGTGCTGCCAATCTCTTGTTCTTTCGTTTCACTATTTCCCGTTTGTGTCGGCGTTCCTGTTTCGCTTTGCTTAACTGGAGTAGAATCTTTGTCGTCTTTGGTCTCTTCGTTCTGCGGACCCTGAGGTTCCGTCGTCGTGCCCGCCTCCGGCGTCAACGCGGCACCACCGGCGGAGGCATCTAACTTTGGCTGACCTGCCGGGTCTTCTGGTTTATCTTTTTTCTGATCTGATCCGTATAGTTTTTCGAGCGCCGTGATGCGATCGGCTAACTCGAAGTCAATTTTGCCGGTATCTTTCAAGAATTTCTGATAATCACGCAAGACCGGCAGAAGCTTGGCGCTGTTCGGTCCCTCGGCATTGGTCAACATCTCGATCGACATTTTGTATTCTTTTTCTGCGCGATCATCGAAGCCTGAGCCATGAAGAGCAGCGGCATGCTTGGCTAGCTTGTCGGCAATGTTGCTGTCGGGCTCACCGTTTGTCGCTGCTTGAGAAAGTTCTGCCTCGGAAACGCTGAGGTTGTGAATAGCATCGCTGCGTTTTTTCAACTGAGCCGACTCGGACGTCTGGCCCATATCTTTCTTGAATGCAGCGTAATCATTGAGCGTGCCGGTCAATATTTGCACGTAGAAGTTATCGGAGCTTCGCCCTAATCTCTCGATAGCCGCCTGGTAGTAAGCATCAGCTCTCTTGTTGTCGCCATTCGCTCGGTAGAATCCGGCCAGCTTGGCTCGAGCCGCCCCTGCCTCGGGAGAGCGCTCACCATAGGTGTAATCAGCCAGGCGAGCCATCTCCTGAAGATCGAATTCTTGTTGAATCGATGACTTTTGCTCCGGCGGTTTTATGGCGGCCCCGCCTACTGCGGCAGTAGTGAGGGTTGACTCCATCGGCTGAGCCGGAACATCCGGAGCCGGTCGCGCCGCCTCGTTAGATGTTGTCGGACCGGCGAGAGCCTGTCTGGTCGACTGGTAGGGATCGTCCTTGGTAGGCTGCGGTCCGTGTACTGGAACTTCAGCTTGCTGTAAGCCATCTCCTCGCATAAAACATCCACCGCCTGATAGAAACTTGATACAAGTTCTTTATAGGCTGAAGAGCTTGCAATGTTATTAAAACTCTGGCAAGAGCAGAGGATAAGCGTGTATACAGGAATATCACTGTTGTCTCTGATGATTCGTTGCGCTAGCATATATTCCTTCATTCACTTTGGAGCACAAGGCATTGCTCAAGTTTCGGCTACCAGCGCTGATCGCCGCTGCCCTCATCGCGGCATCAAGTCAAACAGCGCTCTCAGACATTAGTCCACCTCGCATGACCGGAGGAGATCAACTTTCTCCAACCGGCAAGGAAAGCGACGTTCAGATGGTTGACGAACATGTAAATCTGCTCCTGGGAATGAGGCAGTGCAATGTCGATGCCGTTTTTCACCTGAGAAACTGGGGCAAGACCAAAAAGTTGGAGGTTGGATTTCCATTTCAATACGAATCAGATCTGCAAAACTTTCGAGTTTGGGTTAATGATGCACCGGTAAAGGTCAGTGAAGCTAAACGCGGCTCAGGCTCTACGATCTACAGACAATACTGGGACAAAACGAACTGGAAATTATGGACAGAACACATACGGCATGGCGAGGTGCAAACGGTCCGCGTTACATACACCGTTACGCCGGAGAGGAATGAACCGCAGCTCGCCGGAACGGAGGACACTGAAGACAAGTTTCCCCAGTGGGGCAAGATGGCGCTCAAATACGGCGTCTTGAATCGCTACTATGGGCCGATGTATCCGGAAGAGGAATGTCCACAATATTGGAACAATGCAGCGCTGATGTCTATCACACGCGACTTGAGCACGAGCTATACGTTGCGCAGCGGTCAGCCATGGAAAGGAAAAATCAACGAATGCATTGTGGAAGCGAACTGGAAAGACTTTTCAAATTGGAAACCAGCTGAGATGCTCCCGGACGGACCGGCGTTAACGGTCAAGCCAGGCTACAGCAAGTGGACTTTTAAAAACCTGGAACCGACGGAAGACATCAAAGTAAGACTCGAACATCGAATCAGGCGAGCCGATTTTGCCAGGGCATACAAAGAGAGCGCGCTCAATCATCTCAACGACTATTTTTATTGTTCAACTGTCTGTGGAGCGCTGGTTGCGTTTGGAGACATGGCCGGCGCTATGGACGTCGCTAAGAAATCTTTAGAAAAATGGACACCGGAAAGCATTGCAAAGGCGTCGTCCAGCAAGGCTTCCGCGGAGCATGAGCAAACAGGTTATTTGGAAATGGCTGAATTCCTGGAGGCAGCGTACAAAGACCAGGGGGATTTGACACAATCTGCTGTTTATCGAGACCTGCGGCAAAAAATACTTGCGACCAAGTGAACTTCCCCCTGAATTCGCGATCGACATCAAGTCGTGAAATCGGCGCGCCCTTCAATTTTGTCGATCTCGCTTTGCGCTGTTTGCTGAACTTGCAGGTCGGCATCATGCAGAAG
>JAJPJO010000239.1 GCA_021324135.1 Pseudomonadota bacterium | reverse complement strand
GCGACCTTTACCGACACATGGACGATGTCGATCCGCAAGTTCTTTCCCTTATTCCTCGGCTGGTTTGTCTCGTTGGGACTGCCGGTCTGCATTTTAGTCGTCACCGTCATTGGTGGCATGGTGTTCGACTGGAAAATGTGGGGCATGATGCATGGAGGTTATGGAACGCTTGCCGCCCTGTTCTTCTCTCTGTGCACGATCGGCGGCTTCTGGGCGGGCTGGAATTTCATCGCCCTGAAAGTGGCGCGAGGCATTGATGTAAAAGCAACCGATCTCTTCCGGCCTCTGCCTCAGGTTTTGAGCGCCATTGCCGTGCTGGCAATAACTTCAGTTTTGATTTGGCTGGGCTCTTTGTTGATTTTGCCTGGTGCTCTGCTCTTCCTGCGCTGGCAGCTGGCGCCGTTTTACATCGTCGACCGCAACTGCGGACCGATCGAAGCTCTCAAGCGAAGCTGGCATGACACGGAGATGGTTTTTGTTCCGCTGGCGCTTCTTGATTTGATGCTCTTCGGTGTGACTTTGATTACCGGAACCATCGGCGCGCTCGTCGTCATCGGCCCAATCATGGCCCACATCACATTCACGATTGCCTCCGCACTCGTCTATGCCAAATGGCTGACCGACGACAATCATCCCGATATTCCAAAAATCGAGCACGAATAATTCGCAGCGGCCATGCCACTGCCGGCGGTGCAAGCCGGGCGGCGCCCGACTATTTGAATTGATTGATCTGGGCGGCGAAGCTTTCTACATCGCTGAAGGCATGGCTGTTGTACAAGACATTGCCGCTGCCGTCGAGAAAAACAACTCGCGGAATTCCTTTGACGTTGTACTTGGCACAATCGGCGCTGTTGCTGGCATCGTCTGTATTCAATTTCACGAAGTTAATACCGCTGAACTTTGATTTTGTTGCGTCAAACACGGGCGCAAATTCTTTGCACGGCCCTCACCAATCGGCATAAAATTCGATCACCTTCTTCACCTTCGTCGCTCCACCGGAGGCAACCGGACCGGCGCCGCCGGGAAGTTGACCGCCGCCTGAAGGTGATGGGTTGGCGGCGCTCGACCCACTCGAATGCATCTGCGAAAGAACCTGCAGGCCTTTGCCGGCGTGTGCTTTCAATGCCGGATCGCGTCCGTTGCTCTGCACCCACTGATATTCAGTCCTGGCATCGGCGACATGATTGAGCGCCTGGTGGCAGAGAGCCAGGTAATAATGCACTTTGGTGTCGTTCGGGTATTTCGTTTTGAGACCGTTGAAACCGGCCAATGCTTGCCGGTACTGGCCTTTGTTGTACTGATCCACCGCCTGGAGGAAAGCGTCGTTTGCCGGAGCGCCCAGCGCTCCGCTCTGGATAAAGAGCCACGAGGATAGCGTGGCGGTCAGCAGCAATCTTCTCATGAACAATCCCTCTAAAACTAAAATCGAATCAGCAATATTGTACCCTGTTCCGTCTCAACCAGTCGGAGAAATGCCTGCGCTTTCACTCATTTAAGCTGCAATAGCAAGTCAGAACCGGCGACTCGATTGGTGAGACAAGTCCGTCCTCTATCAAGCGCCAACCGGGCGGCAGTATCATATTTAGTACCAGTGCGGGAACGGCCGCCGCACCGTATTTGATACCAGCATCAGGCAAATTTACCGCCTCTAATGTTCTTTCTTTTATATTTATTGTAAGTTAGTGTGTTGCTGAGTCAGATGTTGGTATTTATGAGCGATAAAACGATGAAAAATCGAGGACTTACGGGCATCGGCTGCCTGCTCTCTTGTTGCCTCTTGGCTACACTCGTTTTAGTCCCTCCTCCTGCTTCGGCCCAATCATTTACAAACTTCGATGGTGGTCCTAGGGAGGGTCCACCGCCCACGCCGGTGACACCGACCCCGCCACCGACGCCGCCGCCCACGCCACCGCCGGTAATAACACCCCCGCCGACCAGCAATACGCCACCGCCGCCAACCGATCCTCATGTTCCAGCTATCTTCAACCAGCTGGACTTTCAGAGCGGCATGCCTTCTTTTCCGGGAAATGCAGGACAGCTTCCCGCGAGCTACTACGGCAATGCGCTGAATGGCATCATGTTAATCGCCGATCGGGAGTTCCCCAAGGATGACGACCTGGACGGCCCGGCCAAGGGCATTATCGTGAAGTGGCGCCACGGCACGAATTTCAAGAAGGTCAATGACTACATCATTCGCCTCGACGATGGCGAGATACTGGTCTCGGTAAAGAAGCCGTCCGATACAGCCCTGATCAAGTGCGATCTGGGCAAGATATCGATTGACTCGAATGGCGACGTGCTGGCTCGCTTCGATCATGGAGTGCTGCGGGTTGCCAACCTCGATGCATTAGGGAAATCAGTCAAAGTCCAGTTCGAGCAAGACGTGCTCGGCAAACTGGAGGAGATCACGATTGCTATTGCTCCGGGATACGAATTGATCGCCAGCGCCGAACGCCTGACGCGCAGCGAAATCCGCCCCAGTGACGGCATGGCTCGGCGGGACTTCAAGCTGCTGGAGAACGGACACATTGCCATCTGCGAGATCTCCGTCGAGAGCGTCTTGAAAGCCAGCGACGTGATCGCCGACTTGCGGCAAGCCAGCTCCGGCCTGCAAGAAAGGCGCATAGTCGGCGGATTGTCGAAGATGGCAGCGGTGCTGAACTACAAAAACGGCACCCAGGGGTTCAGCGTCGATGACTCAGGAGCGCTGGCATCAGGTCAAAATGCGGTTTCGCAATAGCCTGCCTGCTCGCCACGTGCAAATTGGTTCCAACAATTTGGTTTTACATTGGACCTAGACAAACAAATCAGCCAATTTCTCTCTGCTGCAGCCTTTGGTGTAGCAGGCGCCAGCGAGGATAAGAGGAAGTACGGTCATAAAGTCTTTGCCTGCTACTTGCAGCACGGCATGACCGTTTATGCCATAAATCCCAATGTGGAAACGGTTTTAGGCCAACAGTGCTATGCAAATATCGCTTCGCTGCCCGCTCAAGTGCAGTCAGTCTCGATTATCACACCACCTCCGATAACTGAAACTATCGTCGAGGATGCCATCGCATCCGGTATCAACAACATCTGGATGCAACCTGGTGCGGAAAGCGCCAGAGCCATTCGAAGGGCCGGGGATGCAGGCATAAACGTCATAGCCGGTGGTCCTTGCATTCTGGTAGTGCTAGGCTATAGAGAGTAGACTATACTAATCTTGACAGCAATCGAGAAACCGACGCGTGAGCGACAGCAGGCAAGCAAGCGAGAAAAGGCAAGCGACCGAGACAGAGCGCCTGCAGGATCTGGTCGCGCGACAGGCCGAGGAGCTGAAGCGCCTTCACGACGAAGCAAAGCGAAGGGCTGAGGAAAACCAGCAACTGATAAAAAACCACCAGGATCTGATGGACAAGGTCAGACACTTGTTCAGAAATTTTCCGCTGGGACTGATCGTCCTCGACAAGAGTCAACAGATTGAAGCCGTCAATGAAAAGACAATGGGCTATTTTCAATACTCCGGCGAGGAGATGAAGAGCCAACACATCAGCCTTTTATTTCCAGAGGTTGCAACCATCGAAGCCGGAGAGCAACCGGTGCGCGTCATGGCCAGGAGAAAAAACGGCGATACATTCGTGGTTGAGATTGTCGTCAACTTGTTCAACATGTACGGTAGAGAACAGTTGTTCGTCAGCGTGCAAGACATCACCGAGAGATTCCGGCTCGATCAATTACGACGCGATCTAATCGGTATGGTGAGCCACGATTTGCGAACGCCGCTGACCGCCATTCGGCTCACGCTGGAGATGGTCAATGAAGGCGTCTTCGGCAACATCTCGGACCGTGGGCACAAGTCGATGGCGCAAGCGGTCTCTGCAGCCGGATATCTGAGCTCGCTTGTAGAGAACTTGCTGGATGCAGAGAAAGCCGACAGCGGGGGCATCGAGCTTGAATTCGGTGAAACCACGGTCGGTGCCATCATTCAAAAGGCAATCGGCGTCATTCCAAGAGAGAGAGGCATATCTATCGAGACCGACTTCACCAATGACAGTATCAAAGTCGATCACGACCGCATCGTCCAGGTGTTGATCAATCTTATTTCAAACGCCATGAAATATTCACCGGACAACGGCAAGGTTTTCGTCCTGGCCGGCATGGAAGGAGTGACTGCAAAATTTCAGGTCGTCGACCAGGGACCCGGTATTCCTCCCGATATGCAAGCCCTCGTCTTCGAGCGTTACCGCCAGCTGCAGCAACCGAAGGGCACGAAGCGCAAAGGATTCGGGCTCGGCCTGGCCATATGCAAAGCCCTGATCGAAGCTCATAAGGGCCGAATCTGGGTTGAAAGCACTGTCAATAAGGGCAGCAAATTCTGCTTCATGGTGCCAATCTCTCCGGACTAAATCACCATAAGGCACGGAAACATTCCATTCATCCAGGCGCTCTAGAGCAGCGACTCGTAATGCGCCACCATAGCCGTGTCCTTGCGGTGTCTATAAAGAGCAATCAGACGTTCCAAATCCTCACGCCCAGCGCCTCTGCCTGAGCGATCCACTTTGCTCTTCAATTGCCTGATCGCTCGATTGGTGAGCACGCCGTTTCGACCAAACAGAAGAAATGAAACACACAGCGAGGAGATGAGAACCACCGGAAACAAAAAGTTCCGCTCCGGATCAGCAGCCTGAGCGTGCTCGACAGCGGCGATTCTCTTTGAGATCGGCATCAGCTCCGTCTGATTGCCGGCTTTGCTATAACAGTCCTTGATCTCTCTCAGCGTCTCGAGCACCTTATCGCTGTTGCGGCCGAACTCATGTTCCCGCATGCTCAGCGCCTCTCCATATATGGTGACGGCATCAGCGTAGCGGCCTTGCTCGCGCAAGGCATTGCCCAATTTCGTCAGAGCATTGCCGAGACGAACGTTTCCGCAAGTGCGTCGTTTTAAATCAATCGAGCGCCTGCAGTACGCCTCAGCCTGAACGAATTCTCCCTTTTTCAAGGCAATGATCGCATAATTGCCGTACATGTCGGCGACAAGCTCATGCTCACCGCCATATTTGCTCTTGCGAATGTCAAACAAAAAGTCGGACAACCTCTGGGCTTGATCGATATGATTGGACTCGATCAAAGCTCCAGCCAGGAGCTCGGCTGACAGAGCGGGGTGCAGATCGGGCACCATATACAGTGGCAGCGCCATGTAGATCATCCGCGAGGCTTTATAATCACCATGAATCAAAAGAAAGAGAGCTGTCAGATCCAGGGCGATCAATAAGTTTGCGCACAAGAGAATCGAGATGAGAGCTGCTTTTGCGAATTTCCGGGCCGTTTTCCAAACAATGGAGCCTTCAGTGAGCTCGTCTAGAATCGCCTCCCGTGCAGCTTCCGAGCACCGCGCCGCAGCGCGCAGTCTCCAGGCAACAGCCAGCAGGAATGTAATCACCTCGAAGGCGACTGCACAGACGAGCTCCTTGCTCGGGCAGGCTATGGTATAGATGATCAAGTAGATCATAAACAAGCCCGCCATGCAGAAGCCCAGCTTGCTGATCAGAGTAAGTTTTTGACTTGCCATGCGCTCTTATGCTGAATGTTCAGAGCGCCACCTCGACAAAGAAGTGAGGTTCATCGCTCCTTGAGATATATTAGGAGGACGAACGATTTGATCAATGTGGAAATCACGAGGTAGAGCGGACAGTCTGGCGAACTTCTGCAGAGGTTTGAACAGCAGCATCGGCTGATGTGTCGTCCTTGCATTGCAAGCCTTCCAACCAGTGCCCCAGTTTCTCTTTCTTCGTC
The DNA here is from genome assembly GCA_021324135.1 of Pseudomonadota bacterium. Taxonomy (GTDB): domain Bacteria; phylum Cyanobacteriota; class Vampirovibrionia; order Obscuribacterales; family Obscuribacteraceae; genus JAJPJO01. The sequence continues at coordinate 18,211 of JAJPJO010000239.1, read as the reverse complement.
AAAAGATAACCAAGGTTGTGGCTGTTGCATGCAGGCGGCAGACCGACTCGATCGGTAACTTCCAAACCGTATCCTTCCAGTCCGACAATCTTGCGAGGATTATTCGTGATGATCCGCACGGAGGTCAAACCAAGATCGGTGAGAATCTGAGCCCCGACGCCATAATCGCGCAAGTCCGGCTTGAAACCCAGTGTTTCATTGGCTTGAACGGTGTCCTGACCTTTGTCCTGCAGAGCATATGCTTTGATTTTATTGAGCAAGCCGATGCCCCGACCTTCCTGGCGAAGATAAACGAGAACGCCATGCTCTTCCTGGGCAATCATAGCCATGGCCGCCTCGAGTTGCGGACCGCAGTCGCAGCGCAGACTGGCGAAGACATCACCTGTGAGGCATTCCGAGTGCACTCTGATCAGGACATCTTTTTTGCCGCTGACATCACCTTTGACGAAGGCCAGGTGATCTCTTTGATCGAGAGTGTTGCGATAGGCATAAACATTGAATTCGCCGTAAGCCGACGGGAAGACTGCTTCTGCTTCGCGAACCACGAAGCGCTCGCGCTCCAGACGGTAAGCGATCAATTGAGCGATGTTGATGAACTTGAGATTATGCCGTTTGGCAAACTCTCTCAGATCGGGCACCCGAGCCATGGTGCCATCGGCATTCATAATCTCGCAAATCACGCCGGCTGGCGTCAGTCCCGCCAGGCGAGCCAGATCGCAAGCCGCTTCGGTATGTCCGGCTCGGCGCAGCACACCGCCCTCTCTGGCGATCAGCGGCGATATGTGACCGGGGCGGCGCAGGTCATCGGGTTTGGAGGTGGAGTCAACCGCGACACGAATGGTCGTGGCTCGATCGTAAGCACTGATACCGGTAGTGACACCGTATTTGGCATCGGCATCAACGGTGATTGTGAATGCGGTTCCCTGAGAATCAGTGTTTCTCTCGACCATAAACGGCAATTCGAGTTGCGCTGCCTTCTCTTGCGTGAGAGTCAAGCAGACCCAGCCTCTGGCCTCGGTAACCATGAAATTGACCATGTGGGGCGTGATCAGCTCGGCGGCACAGATCAGATCGCCCTCATTCTCTCGGCTCTCGTCATCGGAAACGACGACGAATTTGCCCCTGGCGATATCGGCAATAGCCTCCTCCACGCTGTCGAAGGTCGAGGTGCAATCCGGATTCTGATTATCGTTCACAATGGCTTCCTTTGTCTCGATGCGCTCCAGGCAAGCGATGCTCTGAGGCTGGCGCGGCGCGACGCCAATCAAGAGATCAAAAGTCGCCGACAGCCATCAAGCTTTCTTGACATCAAAAAGTCTAGCTTATGTGCGTCATTAAACAACCGTTTCTCTGTCTTTATTAAGGTTTGCCAAGTAACCTTCGCCAAGCAGACGGACGACGTATCGAGCAATTACATCCGTTTCGATATTGACCGCCTGGCCGACTTTCAAGGCGCCAAGGGTAGTGACTTCAAGCGTGTGCGGGATCAAGGCGACGCTGAAGCGAAACTCGGGCTGATCCGCGTTGTTCCGCGAGCCGCTTGCTGAGCCATTGCTAAGCGCACTGCAGTCGACGACGGTCAGGGAAACGCCCTCAATGCACACCGAGCCCTTTTTGACGAAAAACGGCGCCCAGCGTCCCTCCAGTCCGAATGTAACCAGCCTGGAGAAGCCATCATCGACAATCGAGAGGACTCGTGCAATCGTGTCAACGTGCCCGGTAACCATGTGGCCGCCAAGGCGATCGTTAAAGCGGAGGGCCTTTTCCAGATTGACTTTATCGCCGGCATTTAAATTGCCTAATGTTGTGCAGCGCAGTGATTCATTCACCACCTCGACCTCGAACGACTCGGGCGTGAACTCAACTACCGTCAGGCAAGTGCCGCTCACCGAGATGGATTCGCCGATCTTGGCGTCCTTGAGAATCTCCCGGGCGCCAATAGTCAATCGCCGGCCGCCGCCGGTGTCGGCAGTTTCGATCAGCGTCCCCATCTCCTCAACAATGCCAGAGAACATTACAAGCCTCCTCTCATGGACCCGACTTCCCCTTTCTGCTCTGCGCCTGATTCCTCAGGTTTGAGCGTTCGATCCGAGCAAATTCGATCTGAGCCAGCCGAGAAGCCTATTTTACAATCGCTGATTGAGCGAGCGCGGCAATTCTATCCAAACGCAAACTATGAGCGGGCTCAGAGAGTCGCGAATTAGTGATGTACGAGAATGAAACGCCGCTTTCCGGATCCGCCCATGAATAGGAGGTTCCCATTCCACCATGACCGAACGTGGACGGCGAAGCCATGGTTCCCAGACCGCGTGTCACCGGCGTATGTCCCCGCACATGTACACCCAAGCCTCTATTCATGGGAATGCCGAAGAATTCATCAATGCGATCGCCTGTCTGGTTGCTCGTCACATAGCGCATGGTGGCGCGGGAAACGATCGTTTTGGAACCGCAAAGGCCGAGCAGGCACTGATAGAACATGGCCATGTCTTGCGGTCTGGCGAAGCCGCCTGAGCCCGGGGCACCGGCGCGCCGGAAGTCATCGCCGGCAAAATCTTTCAAGACGACGTGCTCGCCGCTTTCCGTGCGCTCATAAGCACCGCAAACCTTGTGTTTGATGTTATCGGGAACGCCCATCCAGATGCCGCTCAACTTGAGCGGCTCGAGCACCACTTTGTATATAAAACGCCGGTAATCCTCGCCAGTGACGGCGTTCATAATTGCCGCCAGGACCCAGTGCGCCGAGCTGGCATGATAGTGAACGCGCGATCCGGGCTCCCACTCCAGTTCGAAATTGCACACAGCATCATCAATCAGCTCGTTGTTCCTCCAAACACTGGTGGGAACGACGGCATTGGGAAAGCCGGCTTGATGCGTAAGGAGATGATAGATAGTCACGTTCTCCTTCTGGTTGCGATTAAAGTTTTTCAAATAGAGCGAAACCGGGTCGTGCACGCCAATCACTCCACGCTCGAGAAGAACCCAGATCGCTGCTGCGGTAAGCGGCTTGGTTTGCGAATAAAGCAACCAGAGCGTTTCATCATTTGCCATCACAGCTGGTGCATCGCCTTCAGGCAGGCGCGCCAAACCGAAGCTTTCTTTGGCCAGTAATTTTCCATGGCGCGCCAGGGCAACAGCGGCACCCGGATAAAGTCCCGAATCGATATGGGACTGGATGTGTTTATAAAGAGCATGCAGTCGCTCGGGGTCGACACCGTTCGCTTCGAGCTCTTGATTCGATATGAGATCAATCATTTTGCATCACCACCCGTGCGGCTGAGTTTTAATGACCTGGGGACGAGCACCGATACTATCCTTGGTGCCACCTCGATATGCATGGGCGTAGTTCCGCAGGCATCGCCATCAATCATGGCGGTGGCTTCTTTATGGACAACCAGAGCCGGACGCTCGTTCACCCCGAATAAATTCTTGATGCGGCGCCATGTCTTACCGACCAGCGAGGCATGACGGCTGACCGGCAGGACCTTGATGTCAACCGACGTCACTTTCTTGACGTAGTAGGCTGCCTGCTCGCCGCCAATGCCGCCGACAAAACGAAACCCGACATCAAGGTAGTCCTGAAATTCCTGCGGCGCCAGAACGCACAGGTCGAGAATACCATCGTCCAGAAGGGCGGTTTCAGAAAGCGCCCCCATGCCCAACTCGGATATATTGGTGACGAATATTCCCGAGGCTGCCACGCTGAATGATTCACCATCGGCGGTGATTTCAAAGAGAGTCGGCGGCTGAGCCAGAGTCTGGACAAGCGAGCTTGCATAGGCAAACATCCGCCAGTTGATTTTGTCATTCTGCTCCGGTGACAAAATTGCATCACTCATCGGTCCGGCGCCGGCAGCCACGGCAAAGTAATTGCCGTTCATAACCCCCAGGTCCATCTCGAATACCTTTCCGTCGATCAGCGTCTGGATGGCCTTGTCGAGCGGATCGGCGAGAATGTTGTCTTCATATATGCCGAGATTGCGGGCCAGCTGGTTGCCTGTTCCGGCTGGAATGATGCCCACCGGCACATGCAGCATGGAGCGAGCGCTCGCCTCCAGAGCCAGACGGATGGTCCCGTCACCACCGGCGGCGACAAGCAAATCGCAACCCTGCTTCAATCTTTCGACAATGGCATCAGAGTGCACCGCTCCGGTAAGGGCGATTGTTGCGACTTCATAACCAACGGCGCAGAGGCTGTGAACCACCTGCCCGAGCCATAATTCGGGCGAGCTGGCGGAGCCGGAGAGCGGGTTGTAAATTAAATATGCGCCTTTTGCCACTATTCGTTGTCAAGAGCCGGAACAATTTGCCAGGTGCGGATATCCACAGTGTATAGGATAGCTCGTTAGAACAATCTCGGTTGTCACGGGTAGTCAATAGTGGGTAAAATCCGACTTCGTGCTGGATCAAGCCAATTGTCAGCATGGACATTATCAAGCTTCAGATAATGGATTTTTATTCTCAGCATTGATTGCGTGTGTTACTTTGTGTTAGCAATGGTCGACGATCCGGTCATCCAGTCAACCATTGGCTCACTGAGGCAACTATCGTTTCAATATAGAAGGGTAGGGGTTAGTCAAAGTGTCAAATAACAGGAATCACTCCAAGTTACTCTCCATCGCTGCGGTATCACTGGTGGTGCTAGGACAGAACACCATCGCCACTGATGCTGCCCATGCTCAAGGCAAGCTTGCCAATTTATCTGACTCAGAGCCGGTTTATGAGGCCATGATCGGCGGCGAGAAATACAGCGTCACCAAAATGGTCATGCATGCTCCTGTAGACAAGATCTGGCGCGTGCTCACCGATTATGCCAACGCGCCCAAAGTGTTTCCGCAAATGAAAAAGTGCCAGGTCATCAAAGATGACGGCGCCGTTAAGATCGTCAAAGAAGTTGTTGCCCCCTCAGGTCCTCTGGGCACCTTCTCATACGTTCTCAAACTGTCGGAGAAAGCTCCTCATACACTGGAATGGTCGAGAGTGAGCGGGTCGTTCAAGGAAGTGCGCGGCTTCTGGAAGCTCGAGGCGCTTGCTGACGGCAAGACACTGGTCACTTATGCCAGCTTCGTCGACGGCGGCTTTTTCCTGCCTCAGCCCTTCATCAGGCGCCAGGCCCGCATCGATATGCCCAATATCATGTCTTGCCTGAAGTGCAAAGTGGAAACGCCCAAGCTCGAAATCTCGGCGCGACCGTAAGCGCCGACCGGTCAGCGAACCAGCCCGCTGCGCAGTGCTTTGACTGCCATCTGGGTCCGGTCATCAACGGCCAGCTTGTCCATGATGTGCTTGATGTGCGATTTGACGGTTTCAAGACCGATTGAGAGCCGGTCGGCAATTGCTTGATTGCTGAGTCCCTCGACCACCAGGTTCAAAATCTCCATCTCGCGGTTGGATAGGGTGGCGAATTGCCTCTGCTCGCCTGCTTTTGTCCGGCCGAGCCTGGCGAGCCCCTGTATCTTCTCGGCTATCTGGGCATCGAGCCAGAAATCTCCGGCAGCCACCGACTTGATTGCGGCAATCAAGCGATCGATATCGGCTTCCTTCAAGCAGTAACCGTTTGCCCCGGCAGCCAGAGAAGCGATAACGTCCTCATCACTGTCATGAGAGGTAAGCATGATCACTTTCAGATTTGGGAAACGCTCTTTGATGTGCTGGCATGCTTCTATACCGTCCATGATCGGCATGCCCACATCCATCAAAACGACATCAGGATTGCACGTGCGGATCAGATCGAGAGACTGGCGTCCATGTATGGCCTCACCGGCGATCGTGAATCCTTCGAGCTGACCGAGCAACATTGCCAGCCCGCGTCGCACCTGATTGCTGTCATCCGTTATGAGCAGTCGAATTGTCTGGGCACTCACTGAGCCTTTCTCCGCTTTTGTTTTGTCCTGGTCTTGCTCAAGCTGCCTGGGCGCCCGCTCTCTTCATGACGGCCATGGCAATCTTCGCCGGTCGCCTCCACCTGAGCTTCGCCGGCAACGCCACCATTATCGGGGGTCTGGTTCGCCTCATCTTTGGATAAACGATCGCCGGCGCCGTGGTCTACAATTTCTAAAGACGGAGATTGCCGGTCTGAGCCTTCCTTTGCACTATCGTTCCTCGCCTCAGGAGGAGCCGGGACAATTGGAATGGTGGCGGTGAATGTTGTTCCCTCACCACCGGCGGTGCATTGCAAATCTCCACCCAGAGCTTGAATCAACTGGCTGCACAGATACAAACCAATGCCGCTGCCGCCGGGATAACGCCGGCCAAGCTCTCCCTGACCGATTGTCTTGAAGAGGTTCTGCTTCTCTTGCTCCGAGAGCGATTCTCCCTCGTTGTAGACCGAAAACGAAATCGCCTCCGGTTTGTCCTTTGAAATTGTTATGGCAACCTGAGCGTTCTCATCGGAAAACTTTATGGCATTCTCGAGCAAATTCAGCACGAGATGCTTGAGCGCCACTTTATCGCTGTAGATGTTCTGCTCCTGGTCGGGAAACTGCCGAGTAACTTGAATGTTCTTCGATTTGCCCAACCGGGCAGTCTCGTTGGCACATTGGGCAAGCAACTCTCTCAGATCGAATGACTCGAATCTTTGAGCGGGCATGGCTTCGTCGTTCTGCAACTTGGCGATCTCGAGTATGTTCATAATCATGCGCAGAACATCCTGATTCCCGGCATCGAGTTCATCAATTACGCTCTTTATGGAGTCCTCGAGATTATAACGACTGTCCGTCAGTAAAGCTTTGATCAAGTACTGGTTGCCGATGATCGGGTTTTTCAGATCGTGTGTGAATGTGTTGAATAGAAGCTGCCGCTGGCGATATAACTTGAGCCTGTCGGTAACATCGACCACCAGAAAGATCAAACCCTTCAACTGCTTTTGATCATCGATGATCGGCCAGATTGCCATATCCCAATAACGATCGGGAATAAGCATAATTTCCTTGAGCTGGAGATCATTCATCTCACTCTCACTCATCCTGCCGCTGCGCAAACCGGCGATCGCTTCTTTTGTGGCGGCGGGAAGTTTGGAGAGCACTTCATCGACGCGCTCTTTCATCGCTCCTTGAGCCTCTTCGCAATTGAGATAGCTGCAAATCGCCGGGTTCGACGATATCACATTTAGTGCGCCATCCAACAATAAAACACCGATGGGAGCATGAGCGACAATCTCGTGCGCCACCCGCCGCTCCGCTTCGGCAATGCGGCGCTCGCCCCTGACGTATTTGATTAGAGTGAACAACAAGGCGAAGAAAAAGACGACCGTGGTCAGGCCGAGCAGCGCGTAGGCTTGATAGAGCCTGGCGGTTTGCTCGGCATAGATGTGGTTATTCTTGGCGATGAGCACGCGTTCTTCGCTTTCCATATACAGGATGCGCCCGCGGATGTAGTCGAGAAGGCTCTGCTGCTCGTCTCTAAACGACTCACTGGCCGCCGCCGCACCGCGCTGGCTCTTCAGGCTGACCAGATCGGATGCGTGCGTGAGCAATGCATCGACTCGAGACTCCACCTCGACGATTTGTTTGTACCTGTGCTCGTCATGTGCGGCATGAGCCTTGATGAATTCGACGTGCGCGCGTGCCATCGACAGAGCCGCCTGAAACTTCTGCAGCTTTGCATCATCACCATGCTCAGCATAGTCAATCGAAAGACGATCGACGCTGAGCAGCACCTCGAACAGCGATTCCAGCGTAGCGAGAAACTCGAGCCCCCCATATACCGTCTTTCCCGATTCAATCGCCCTGGTGGAATTGAAGTATGTGATCACCCCGCCCCCTGCCACCAGTATGAACGAGAGGATCAGTCCCAGAGCAATCCTGATTTCAGGATGGAGTTTCATGGCGATCTTCTGGTCCTCATGGTATCTGAGCTGATGCGCGACGCGGGGGTTATTGATTGTTCTCCAGGCGGCGCACGTTCTTGCCATCGGGCGGGTCCTCGAACCTTCTTTCTCTGGCAGTCTTTGGTCTCGATTTTGCCGGCTCGGGGCTCGACTGACTGGCGCCGGCATCTTCCGCGCGGGCAGGCTCTTCCTTTCTGATACCGCCCTTAGTAGCGCCAGGCGAACTGTTGCCTGGCGGCATCAACTTGGACAAAGTGTCGAGGTTCACTATGATCAATCCGCCAACGATGAGGGAAAGGCAGATGGCCAGCACAACCACGATCAACAACTTCATCATTGCCGTGCTTTTCAAATTCCGCTTTTTCTCTACAGAGGAAACGGCGAGCGCACGCGAGGATTGCAGAAGCACTTCGCTTTCCTTTTTCTTCTCGACCTGTTTGATCGACACGAGATTGACGATTGATTCTTTTTGCATCTCGACCGAGTCAACCAGCTCTATTCTGGCATTGCTAAAGTCGCCCGGCGGCTCGGTCGGATCAACCGAGTCACTCAAGCCGGCGGCGAACATCCACGCCTGAACAGCCCGTTTGAACTCGAAGGCGGTCGAGTACCGCGCGTCGGGATCGGTAGCTAATGCCTTGCCGATCACATCGTTGAGTTGGTTTGCCGCCTTCAACTTCGGACAATATCTTGCGATCGGAATCGGCTTGACATTGGCATCGCAGTGCGCGGCCATAACATCTCGAATACTCTCACCCAGGAAAGGCGGCACACCGGTGATCATTTCATATGCCACCACCCCCAGTGAATAAATGTCGGAACGATTGGAAAGGGGCAAGCCCATGCATTGCTCGGGGCTCATATAAAGCGGCGAGCCGAGCGCTTGACCGGCTCTGGTGAGCAACTGCATTTCCCCCTGCAATTTTGCCAGGCCGAAGTCGACGACTTTACCGACGATGCGCCCGTTGCGCTCCAACAAAACAATATTGCCCGGCTTCATGTCACGGTGGATGACCCCAAATTCATGAGCATGAGAAAGCGCATCACAAGCTTGTTTTATGATCGTGGCAATTTCCTCTTCGCGCTCGATGCGACCGCGGCATGAAAGAATCTCCGCCAGACTCATGCCCTCGAGGTACTCCATGACGAAGTAAGGCTGCTGACCCGGAACATCGATGATTTCAAATGGAGTGACGATATTGGGATGGTTCAATTTCGAGTGCGCTTCCACCTCGCGGGCAAAACGCTTGAGCAGCTCGGGGTCGCGACACTTCATCGTTTTAACCGCCACGAGCTTGTCCACGTGCAGGTGGCGGGCGCGATAAACCGTGGCCATGTCGCCTTGACCAATGATATCGATGATGGCATATGTATTGGCGAGGACTGATCCGACGAGCGGGTCGGTGCTGGTCTCGCTGGTAGCCTGTGGCGTTCGCTTGAGGAGATTGATCACGGGCAGGCCGGAGCCGCCGGACTGCTGGTTGGCGCCGTCCCTTTTGTTCATCTGCCTTTGCGCATCGGGCGCCGATGCCCGCGGCGGGCCCATAAAACCGCGAGCGCCAGAAGACGATCTATTCTCGGTCTCTGGTTGGCGCTCTTTATCGACCATGCAAAATTTCCTCGGCAATCTCAACGGGAAAGGCTATTGTGCTTTCTTTTCTATACGGCGTTCCTCACCCACTCTCGTCTTAACGATCCATTTGCTGTAGAGCTGATTTTCCTCGTATTTGAAGCGCGGGATGCGGGACAAGGGCACAGCCGGCTTCGGGTTTTGTCCGTTCTGTCCCTGGCTGGAGGGGGCGACTGCAATGGCTGCTTGACCCTGAGGTTTCTTGATCCCGGCCTTAGGACCAGGTGGAGGGGCAGCCGTATTTGTGTTCAGCCCATCGCCCGCCGCCAACTCATTCTGGGCGTCATGAGAAAACAAAGACATCATCTGCACGGATGCATTCGTGAATAACTCTTTCACTTTGTCTTGATGAAATATCCACACATACATGCCACTACATGTAATGGCACTGACCACGACAACCAGAGCCACCATACGGCCGACCGTAGCTATTGGCGAACGGCGCTGGTTGCCGGAAGCGGCAGCGTCGGTAAACTTTACGACCAGCGTTTGCTCCTGATCGCGCATATTGACCTTCAGCGCCGTCAAGCGGTTGAACGTTTTATTGATGCCGTGCTTCCGCCTTGACTTAGGGCCGCGCTTGCGTTTCTTCACCGGCTGAGGCGCCGTCGTCCCGGAAGGGATCTCATGGCTGCCTGTGTCTGTTTCATCAGGAACGTACAGGTCATATGAACCGGAGATTTTATGGGATTGAAGATTGTGAATTGTCGAGGTTATGTTCTGATTGCGCTGAGCACGCATCTCTCTCAGGCGTGCCTTTTCCTCAGCCTCGGAGGCTGAGGGAGCCGCTGAGGCTTCCTGAGGCTGGGCGCCGGAGTCAACGCGAACAGAGGTATCAGGCGCCGATGGGGGCTGATTCACCAATGCTTGATCTGCAGCGGCAGGACCGGGGGGCATAAAGAACTCCGGTCCCAGATGACGGTGAGTACCAGTGGCTATATGCTCTCTATGGACACCATCAAGCCAATCAACCAGCCCCTCCTTAAACGATCTGATCGAGTCCAGCCGCCACTCGGGGTTGGCCTCCATCGCCTCGGAGAGAAGCTGGTTTATCTGATGAGCGCAACTCAAATCAGGTCTGAGGACCGCCACCGAATGCGGTGCGGACTCGGCGGACGACTTTTCGCTAAAGGGAAACTTACCGCATATCAGTCTGTAAGCAATAACAGCTAGAGCGTAAACATCGGAGAGAACCGTAGGCGGTCCACCGGCTTTGCGCTCGGGGCTCAAATATGGCGAATCGCCGCCTTCTGCGCTAAGCGGTTTTAGCGATGCTACGGCAAAATCAGTGATTTTGACCTCGATTTTCCCGTCTTCCTCCATCATGAACACTTCGCGCGGCGTCAGGCATCCATGCGCCACTGACTGATGATGGGCATGCTCGAGGGCATCGCACAGTTGGAAGAGTATTGAGGCAATGGTGTCTTCGGACTCGATGAAATTAACGGAGCTGAGAATCTCCTCGAGAGCGACGCCGTTTATGTGCTCGGTGACGATGAAGGGTCGCCCGTTTGAAGATTCGATGTATGAAAGAGGCGCGGCGATATTGGCGTGATTCAATTTGCCTTGCTGCAGAGCCGCTTCTTTGAAGCGCTCTCGCATTTCGTCATCCCCTTGTTTGATGGTCTTAATGGCCACCGGCGTGTCACTGGCCACTTCCATTGCCACATAGACTACTGAGATGGCACCCTCACCAATCAAATCCATAATCACGAAGTCATTGGCGATCATCTCACCAAGCAAGGACTGTTTCTGCAATGGCTCCAGCGGTTTTTTCGCTTTAGCCGCCCCTTTGCTCAGGCGAGGCAACGGCAGAGTAGCCTCCCCTTTTGGCGCTAAAGGTGTCATGCCTTTATCTTTCGTCTTGCCGACAAAACTGGGCAAAGATGATGGCCTGTCATGCTGGTCCTGATGTTTTGCATCGTCCGAGAATAGATTGCGCAATTGACTGGCGGACGGTTGCGCTGCAACGGGCGGCTCCGGCGCCTGGCTTGCAGCGCCGGGCACTGAGTCCAAGTGGGCTGCCGGCGATGCACCGGATAGCACCATAGGTGGTGCAGGAGTGCCGGCGAAGGAAGCTGCCGGCGCATTCATTTGCTGCTGGGCTGCCGGCTCGCCGGCGTTCTGCAACTCCACCACCGGCTGCTCGTAGTGCGACTGCCCCTGGGATGCATACAGCGATTCGCTCAAATCTACGATCGGAAGCTCTGTCAGAGTTTTCGACACATCGAATGATTGCAAGATGCTCGTCCTGGAATCATTAACAGGTTCAGGGGCTATTTCTGCAGCGCCCGGCTCTTCATTCGCTTCAGGCGAATCTGTCTTCTGCCACTCCGATGCCGGCTCGGGCTCACTTATCTCCTGGTTGAACAGCTGCTGGCTCAGATCGATAATCGGCAGTTCCGTTAAGGTTTTGTTGAGTAGCTGCGGGTCTTCGGCAGGTTCGATTTCATTCTCTCCGGCATGCAATTGCTGGCTCAGATCGATAATCGGCAGTTCCGTTAAGGTTTTGTTGAATAGCTGCGGGTCTTCGGCAGGTTCGACTTCATTCTCTCCGGCATGCAATTGCTGGCTCAGATCAATTATTGGAATTTCGCTCAAAGTCTTGCTCAGTAGCTGCGGGTCTTCGTGACCGACCGGTTCTGACAGCTCGAAATCCTCATCCGCTATGCTGTCTAACGAGGACTCGACCGTCTCTGCTCGAACCTGCTCGAATTGTTCAAATGCAGGCAAGGGAGCAGCACCAGCCTCATCAGCAACCCAGGCTTCCTGATGCTCAACTCGATCAGTGACCTCTGCCTGAGCCCATTCTTCACCCGATTGCCCCTGATCGGGCTGCTCTTCCGGGCCGTCCTGCTGCTCGGGTGCCGTCGGCTCCGCTTCCAGGTCTTCCGTGTCAGCTTCAATTTCACTTTCCGGACTCGGTTCCCATTCCGCCATTGAATCAGCTTCGCTTGCGCCGGCCTCGCTCCCGGCAACCGGCTCCATGCCTGAGTGGTCCGGTTCTTCCGCCAGTGAAGCAGCAGGCTCATCGATTTGGCTTGGCAGGGGCAGCTGAATATCAACCTCCGATTTACTGCGCACTTGCACAAACTCGGGTGCCTTATCATGAGCATCATTTGCTTCTCTGGCGGCTTCGTACGCCGCCGCCTCGCCCCTGCGAGCCACAAGAGAACCCAGTCTGCCAGGGCGACGCTCAACAGCAGATAATTTCGGCGACGGGAGATCGGTGTCATCGGGGCCGGCTTCATCATCCTCCTCGATTTGTTCCGCTCCATCGGCATCGGTGAGCTCCGCTTCGCTGACCAGTTCCGACACGTCGATGGCATCAATGGCATCGCTCGGCGAGTAACGTTCGAGTTCAGGCGCATCATCGGCGGTTTCATATGGATTGACCGCATCGATAGGCATGGTAAGAACATGCTCAGCGGCGGGATCAGGCTCGCTCGCCTGTTCGTTCAAGCGATCGGCTTCCGCCTTTGCCTCTTCGGTCGTTTCAATTGCTGCCGCGCCCGATGCCGTTTCAGCCAAATTTTTATCGGTCTGCGCCGCCCGGCGATTTTTAGCTAGAAGCCTAAGCTCCGAGGCTGTTTTGTTTATCCGAAACTCAATTACGCCTGCCTCGGCCCCGTCCGAGTGATTTTGCTCTTCACGGCCAAGCCCCGATAAATCCGCCCTGCCCTTGTTTTCATCAAGTGCGGAGCTATCTACCGAGTCCGGCTCTTTGCTGTCAGCATTATGATCACTCATAGTTATATTGAAATGTACCCGGTACGGCAAAGAAGGGTATCACCGGGCTGAAATTGATACGGTCTGTTATTGGTTGGGGTGAGTATTTCGAATTTGCCGGGATACCAATCGGACGAAAACACAGACCGTTTGAGGAGCGTCCTGTTAATGCAAGCTCACTACCACCATTGTATCCAAATTCTCTTGACCCCCGGCCCAAAATGCTCCAGCCTGGCTCTCATCTGGAGACAGTTGCCGATCTGGTATCACCAGTGGTGAAAACGCCCGGGCTATCAGCGCGTCAATCGCCGCGCATTATTGGGTCCGCTAGTTGATTGCTGCGGATAATTCGGTTGCACTATTTGCAGACCCGGCTCACCTGTTGGTGCGCTTTTCTCGACATTGAGATTGCCGGGTGCCTGCGGTGGTTTCTTCGCCTCCTGCGTGGCGGGCGGAGTTTCAGGACTTTGAACCGGCGCAGTTTCAGGAGCTTGCGGAGCTGGAGATTTTGGCGACAATAAACTGCTGACCTGCTCGGATGCCGAAACCCAGGCGCTTTTTATGTTGTCGAAAAAGAGAATGCAAAAAGCCCCGATCAGAACGACCAGGAAACAACCGGCAATCCGGGCGATCAGTATGGTCATCGACGGTCCCGGTCGCTTCTCCGAGGGAGGGGCCGCCGGACCGGCATCCTGGCGCATGAAGGAAGTTTGGGACTGCAACTTCTTGTGACGCAGGGCCAGCAAATCGGTCATCGACTCAGACAAATCCTTGCCTTTGCCAGATTCGGGTTGCTTATCCGGCTCGCTCTTTCCACCGGCGCTATACTGCTCTAAAGGTCGCCCCTGAGCCACTCTTGTAGCCTGATGCCAGGCCATAATTGCCTTTTTGAACTCCGCGGCGGTGTTGAAGCGTTTGTCCAACTCAGTTTCAAGCGCGCGCATCATTATCTGATCGAGCTGCGCAACACATGCCAGATCCGGTCGGTGAGTAGATATCGGGTCCGGGTGAATGCTTGGCGTGCAATGCGCCTCCATGAGTTTATAAACGGTGGGGCATTGATAAGGCACTCTGCCGGTAATCAGCTCGTAGGCAAGCACCGCCAGGGAATAGATATCCGATGCCGGCGTCAGATCCTGTCCCATGCACTGCTCCGGGCTCATGTACAAAGGCGAGCCGAGCGCCTCGCCTTGCGTGGTCAGCTTCTGCAGATCATCTTGAATTTTGGCGATGCCGAAATCAAGCACTTTCACTTGAATGGAGCCGTGTTTCTCAACCAGGACAACGTTCCCCGGCTTGAGATCGCGATGAATGATCTGCTGCCTGTGCGCATGCTCGAGCGCATCACAAATCTGCAAAATAATCGCGGCGATGTCATCTTCCTTTTGAACACTGCCCAATGTCTTGACCATTTCATGCAATGTAATGCCGTCGACATACTCCATGGCGAAGAATGTCTGTCCATCAGGAGTTTCTATGCAATCGATCGCTTCGATTATATTTTGATGCTTCAATTTCGAGAGCATCTGCATCTCTCGCAAGAACCGCTTCATCACGGTTTCGTCTTTGCTTTTCAAGGTCTTCATTGCCACGATGCGATCGGTGTGCAATTGCTTGGCCTTGTAAACGATAGCCATACCGCCGGTTCCAAGAATATCGATTATTGAATAACAACCCGCCACCGTTTGACCAATCAACGGATCGGCTTGTTTCTGCGCTGACTGTTTGTCTATCTCGGTCATGCTATCAGCTCAATATTGTACCGATTCTGCGCTTGTCTGATTATCTCAAGCGTGGAGCAGGAAGTGGCAGCGTGCGCCAAGAATCCGACCTGCATTGGCGATTGGTCTCTTTAGCAGAATAAGGCGGGCTCAATTCCATTCTTGCTCTTTGACTGATTTAAGACAAGAGCTGTGGGCAACTTAGAGCGATGGTTTGAAGTGTTACGAAACGAATTTGAAAGCAAAATGAGCAGTCTTACTCTGATAAAATGGCCAACCTGGCAATTTTATAAAGCATGGAGAGGTACCGAAGCGGTCATAACGGCGCCGCCTCGAAAGCGGATGGGTGCAAGCCACGTGGGTTCGAATCCCACCCTCTCCGCCATTTGCAGAAAAAGAACGCTAGCGGCGTTGATGGAGTGAGCGCAACGGATGAAAGTCGGTATTATTGGTTTGCCCGCAGCAGGTAAAACCACAGTTCTCAACGCCATAAGCGGCGGCTCGGCCGAGGTGCACGCCTATGCAGGCAAAGCTGATGCCGAGCCGAATATCGCCGTTGTCAGCGTGCCTGATTCGCGGCAGGATTGGCTCAGCGAGCTCTATAAGCCAAAGAAGACCACCTATGCCACGGTCGAGCTGGTCGATGTTACCGGTCTCAACCCCGGCCAGGCGAAGAAGGAAGAACTGAGCCCGCAGTTGCTCAGCCATTTACGTCAGGTAGATGCGCTCGTGCATGTTGTCAGAGTCTTCGATAATCCATCCGTTCCCCATCCATCGGGAAGCATAGACCCTTTGCGCGACGCGCAAAATCTTGAGCTTGAGTTAATCGTCGCCGATCTGGGTGTGATTGAGAAACGGCTTGCCAAGCTCGATCAAGAAATCCAGCGCAAGAAAGGTCCTGAGAAAACCAGGGCGGAATTGGAGCGCTCGATTCTGGCCCGCTTCAATGAGCATCTTGCCGATGAGAAACCATTACGGACAATCGAGCTGAACGACGAGGAAGACAAGGCGATCCGCGGTTATACCTTTCTGTCGCAAAAACCGTTGATGATTGTGGCGAACATTGCCGAGGCTGAAATTGGCAAAGAATTCAATCAAGCCGTAAGCCGGCTGAACGAGTGGGCGAGCGCTAATAAAATGCCGCTCATAGCCTTTTGCGGCAAAGTCGAGATGGACATTGCGCAAATGGATGCCAGTGAGCGCCATGAATTCATGGAGGCTCTTGGAATCGAAGAATCGAGCCGCGATCGCTTGATTCGCGCCGTCTACAGTCTCTTGAATCTCGTCGCTTTTTTTACTGTCGGCGATGATGAAGTGAAAGCCTGGACCATCACCCGCGATACCATTGCCCAAATGGCGGCCGGCAAAATTCACACCGATATTCAACGCGGATTCATTCGGGCCGAGGTGGCGCCATATGATGCTCTTCGCCAATGCGGCAATTGGAACGCCGCCAAGGAGAAGGGTCTGGTCCGCCTCGAGGGCAAGGAGTACAAAGTGCAAGACGGCGATTGCATCAACTTCCGCTTCGCCGTTTAGATCAAATCACTTCGCTCGGATGCGTGCCGCCAGAGCCCGGGCCTGATCCTCGAACTTACGCGCTTCAGGGGCCCGATCGTTGGTTTTCAAAACCTCGGCAATCCACATGAGAGCGAGAGGGTAACGTTCGTCCTGCTCCGCCTTTTTACCCTTGAGCTGTTGCTCGAACTTGGTCTTACACTGAGCCAAATACGAATCCGGATCGCGCAATATTTCCGATTCGGGCATGGGGAAGAAGCCCAGAGCCCAGCGGGAGACGTTGCCCTTCGATGCCGTTTTCTTCGCGTCTGGCAGAGCCTTTGGTCCTTTATCTTCAGGGCCGCCGCCTGCTTTATCTTTGACGGCCTTGAAATTCTTAGCATCGGCGTATCGTTTTTGCTGCTCTTCGACAGTATCGCTGAGTTGTTTGATCTCCTGAGGGAGAGTGGAGTCATCTCCTGATGCAGCTTTTTCATCGATCGCTTGATACGCCCTGATGAAGGGACCGACGCCGACACCCTTGTCCTCTAGCTCCTGGATCGATCGCAGTAACCTCGATCGTTCGGCCATCAACGGCCCATCTGCAGGCTCTACGTCCTTGGCCATCAGTCTCGCCTGCTCCTCGCGCAAATCGAGGGGACGAAGGGCGCTGGCTATTTGCGTCTCGATGTTTGATAAGTTAGCGGCGGAGACGGTTACTTGTTTGAACTTCATGCGGTCAGAGGGCGAGAAAAACATGACTCGTACTCTTTTGGCTGACGTGTTGCCGCCAAAACGCAACGCCGACTCAGCAATCTTGTAGGCCTCGAGCCTGTATTCATCGTCCGATAATTGTGGCATCTTGCAGGTGACATCGATGTCCTCGCCTTTATCGACGACCTGGACATCGCGTCTAGCGGCTGCGGCCAACATCATTCGGCTCTCTAATGCCGTGACGGCATCTTGCACTTTTCCAGCCTTCAGATCGATAGTCGACAATAGTGTGTCCTGATTGACGGCGCCGCCTTCAAAAGCTTTCACATCAGTGGTGCGAATAGTCGCCGCTTTGTATTCATTCGGCGCCCGGTTGTTGAAAAAATAGTATGTGACGCTGGTGATTGAAGGCTCGGCATCAAAAACGGTCTTGCCGACAATCAGAGCTTCAATCTTGCAATCCTTATCGTTGGCTCGCTCGTTGCGAAACGATGATATCAAGGCTTGCTCTCCCTTGATGTGGATTCTGAGCTGTGTTCCGGGAGCCAGAATCTTGGCCTTGTAAATCACCTGCGCAAGGGCGTCGGGAGTGATCGCCATTGCCGCTTTGGCACCAACAAATGAAATTGAGAGAGAAATCAGGGTTGATAAGGCAATCCCTTTGCTTCTTCGATCTAACACTTGCGCCCCTCCTGAAAATCCTTGCCTTGCCAATTCCATGGTCACTATACCCGAGTTTTAAGTCGATTATCACCTCGTGATCTCGGCTTTCCCGCCGCTGTTTCGGCGCACTCTTATTTAAGGCCGGAGCACTGGGGCAACGCCCGGTCCGCCAGGCACGGCCGGGCGCGGCGACGCTCTCTAGCCGGATCTTGCTCTAAGTGTGCGCCCAGAGCGTGACGGCAATTTCAGCCAACATGAAGACAAGCTCGAGAACCAGGATGACGATTATCCAGATCTCCAACCTGGCCTCGGTTGAGAAATAACTGAATTCGGAGATGCGGTCCTTGGCCAGCTCATATGTTTCCTGAAAGATTTCAAGACGGTCCGATGCGGCTTCGCAGCGATCCTCGACCAGGAGCTCATCTACGAGTT
>JAJPJO010000498.1 GCA_021324135.1 Pseudomonadota bacterium | reverse complement strand
TAGGCATGTTGGCGGTCCCCGGAATCGGACATTTGATGGCCGCCGGACCAATTATCGCCGCTTTGAGTGGTGCCGCCGCCGGTGGTGCTGTACTCGGCGTGGCGGGTGCTTTGATTGGGCTGGGAGTGCCGGAATATGAAGCAAGAGTATTCGAGGGGAGAGTCAAGGAGGGCAATATCCTGATTGCCGTCCATGCGTCGGATAAGGATCTTGTCCATCGGGCTGAGGAGATTCTGAAGGATTGTGCGGTGCGCGACGTTTACAGCGTTGATGTGAAACAGGCTAAATGATCCAATCCGGCTCAAGTTTGCATTCCGTTTAAAGTTTGAGAGAGGGATGGGAGAGGCACAAGCGATTGTGCCTCTTTCGTTGGCCCGGAGCACCAGGGTCCCGATTACATTACATTAACCAAAGTCGCCGGAGGCGACACTATTCTTTAGAGGCAAGTTGCAAGACGAGAGTCATGAGTTCCGAAGCAGTGCGGCGCACCTGGTTGCCAATATTTCTTATTGCCGGTTATTTCCTTGTTTGCCTGCTTTTCGTTGGCGTAAGCGGGGACTTTCCGCTGAACGACGACTGGTCTTATGCCGAAGGTGTTCGCCACTACATGCAATGGCATGAATTCAAAATGCCGACCGTGTGCGCCCCTGGATTTCCCCATGTTTTGTCAGGCGCATTTGTTGCCGGGTTGTTCGGATATTCCTACGTCACCTTTCGCTGTCTTTCGCTCTTGTTGGGACTGGCGGGCACCCTCTTTCTCTTCTTTTCATTGAGGGAACTTGGTAGTCGCTCGCGAGACGCTTGCTTCCTGAGCCTTCTTTATGCGGCTAATCCGATTATGGTGAATATGCACTTCGGCTTCATGAGCGACGTCACCGCCCTTAATCTTTCAAATATTTATTTCTTTCTAGCGATCAAAGCCTTGAAGCGAAAGCGACTGACTTATTTCCTTGCCGCTCTGATCATGCTGCTGATCGTCATCAGTGTCAGGCAATCCTGCATTCTACTTGTAGTTTTTCTTTTGCCCTGGCTTATCGCGGGCGAACGGCGGCTGATCAGAGGCATCGTCTGGTTGCTGCTCATGTTGCTACCCTGCATACTTGTTTACACCGCAGTAGATCACTGGTTACTGACCCGCGATTCAAACGTGCAAGACTACATTCTCGCTCGCGCCGGACATGCCTCACTGATCAGAAATTTTCTTTCCCAGCCGATAGAGCAAACAGGACGTTTGATTGATGCACTGGGTATGGTGGCGTGCTATTTTGGCCTTTTCCTGGCGCCGGCCTTGCCGGCATTCATCTGCCCGCCGCGGCTCCTATTGCAACTTCTTGCTAAGCGCGGATCGTTTTTGTCCGGCAAAAAACGGTTGATGGAGAATTTGCAATCCGTACCGGCATTAGGTTTGGCCGTCGCCTATGGACTGGCGCTCTTTGTAAGCCTGAAGTCGTTCATCTGCGTATATCTGCTCTCACGTATGACTATGCCGTTCATGGAAAATATATTTCGTGTCACCACTGTTGGTGCCAGCGGCATAATCGGTGTGGCTATTCCGGCTCTCAAACAGCGCGGACGCGAACGCCTCACTCTTCTCTCCTACCTGCTGGGTTTTCTCGCGCTCTCCACCATCTTGCAAATTGTCTTGACCGTTTTCTTGAAATTCTGGCGTTTCGCCTCAGCGCACTGGCGAGACAAGACCCAGGCCCCGCCATCACTGGTCCTTGGTCTGGCGGCGGCTCTTCTGACTGGCTGTGCTCTAGCTGCTTGCGCGGTTGAAACAGTCGTGCGCTGCACCGATCGCTATTATATGATTGCCCTGGTTCCCGCTTTGATGTGCCTGGCTCTCTCTGGCAGGTGGCGTCGAATCAAGATTGCCACTGTTCTGCCTGTAGTGCTCATGATTGCCGGTTGTCTCTATTCCGTTTGCGCCGCTCAAGATTATCTGAGCTGGAACAGGGCTCGCTGGGCTCTTATTCAGATGATCGAGCGACAGGGCGTCAGCAGGGAAGATCTGGACGGCGGTGCGGAATACAACATTGTCCGGGGTCTTGAAATATATTCGAGTTCGTACCGCGGCGAGCCCCCACGCTCGGATTGGCGATGGTGGCCTGTGCGCGGCGAAAAATACATTGTCAGTTTTTCCACTATTCCCAATTATGATGTAGTGGCAAAGGAGAGTTATTGGAGCGCGCTTGAATGGCGGAACGGCGAGGTTTTATTGTTGCGCCGTGTTGATGCGCGCTAATTGCATGCCACCGCATTTGGTGTAAATCAGCAGAACCCGCCTGTCACCGCATTGTGTAAATGAGCAGAACCCGCCTGTCCGCGCCTGGGGTAAGTAACTCACTTTGAGGAAAGCGTCTTTATAAGCTTTCACCAGTGAAAATCATGGTTTTTTGGAATATCAAAGAAAAAATCGGCATGTTATAACAGCCTAGTCTCTTCCAATTCCTCAATACATATCCATACGCGCCCTCTACCTGATGAGCAAAATCGGGAGCATTTTTTTCTGCTCCGGAGGCACAACTGATGAATTTTACAGATAAACAGGTTTTCGATGACAAAGACTTGATTTGCCGAGATTGCGGTCAGTCGTTTGTCTTTAGCTCCGGTGAACAAGAATTCTTCAGCCTCAGGGGTCTGATCAACGAACCGAAGCGATGCTCCAATTGTCGAGTAGTGGCGCGTGTCCAGCGCAGCGATAAACCCTCTAAGCAAATTGCTGAAGTGGCTTGCGCGGATTGTGCAGCCATGACCAAGGTGCCTTTTCAGCCGACTGGAGTTCGCCCTGTGTATTGCGCAAACTGTCTTCGAGAGAGGAAGCGACGCGGTGAATTGACTGCAGTCGACTAGCGGGTAAAATCCCCAAAACGGGTACTGTAAATTGACTTTCGGGCACTATATATTTGAGAGTAGTAGAGTGTTGGAATTTTTTGCATGAATAAACAACTTATTCTCATCGTGGAGGACAACGAGCTGCAGCGTGGGCTGATCGAAAAAATGGCACAGACCGCCGGCTTGCACGCGGATCTCGCTAGCGATGGTCGAGAGGCAATTGAGGCGCTGATTCGGAATCCGGCTTATGCCGCCATAATGATGGATATTGGTATGCTTAGAATGGATGGACTCGAGTGTACCAGGCGAATTCGGGATCTGGAGCTCGGCACCTTCAAGCACGTTCCCATCATCGCTATCACTGCCCGTCAAGGAGAAGCAGCTCGAAAAGAGTGCTTGGAGGCAGGCATGGATGATTACCTGAGCAAACCATTTTCCCAACAACAGTTTCAGTCAATGATCGCCAAGTGGATTAAAACGGTCGAGACGGCCGATAGCCAGCCCGGAAATATTAAACGCACCTGACCCCTCCCAAAAAATTTACTCGCTAGTAGACAGGAACTTTCGCGAAAAGTCTGACATTCCGTGAAGCCTTGCTATACCTTGATCTAGCTAGGAAATGTCAGACTTTTTTCAAAAGTTCTATAGGAACTGGGCGGGTAAAAACGAGATCCGTTCGCCTGCATATCGGGCATTCCCGGAAAAGCCCGGCTTGACTTCATCTCTAGAATGTCAGACTTTTTTCAAAAGTTCTATAGAACTGGACGGGTCAAAAAAAGACGCCCCCCTCAGTACGGATCGATCCGGAATGAGCTGTTAAATTGCTCTTGAGATCGTCTGTCCAGAAAACCACTTCGCGTTCTCGCATCGTCAATAATTTGACTGATTGGCGTTTGTGACAAGTCGAAATGCTTTCCGTTTGCAAAATGCCGGACGCCGTCTGCGTCTTGCATCGGATTGTCAATGAAGCGATCCGGCTTCCTGAAGTCATTACCGCGGCCGTTCGTCATGTTTCGATTGCCGAATCGCGCCAAGTTGCTCTGATTGTCCAGTCCGTTCACAAGCCTGTTGCCTCGCCATTGATGCGCGGTTTGTACTGGAGGATATCCGCGGTCTGCACCGCTGACGATACCAGGGTATGATGACCGCGTACCGCTCGCACCGCTGACGATACCAGGATACGGCGATTGGCTCGTCGTGCCACCGCTGACGATACCAGAATATCGTGATTGCCATCTCTGCATGTCTTCATCGGTTATCAGTGGAGGCTCGGGCGGCCTGTCATTGTTTGCCATTTGACCTGGATCAAACCCAGGTGCGCCATAGGGAGCTTGATAGTCTGTCCAGGACTGATCCATCAACCGTGGTTGGAAGTTGGGATTTTCAAAACGCTTTACTCTGCGGCGCGCTCCATTCCACTGAACGACCCTGTTGTAGCGCGCTTGATTGCCATAAAAGGCGGCCGGCTGAATTTGAGCAGCTCCATTGCCATCGGCATAATAGTCAGTCTGGTCGACAGGCACGCCCATGTTCCTGCTGTAAACTTGAGCCGGCATGCCGCTCACGAAGTGCATCATAGCCATCGGCCTGCAGCCGCCTGGATGCCCGCCATGGCCACAGCCTCTTGCAGAACTCTCCGTCTGTCCAATGAGTATGAGAAGCAGAACCGCTACCACCGCTCTATAAGCCGTGCCTGAGGTGAGTGCAAGAGGCGTTTGCCAAATCTTCATCGAATCTGCCTTACAGACTACGCCGGGTCTTAATACCATCATGAAGCATAGTTGTAATGAGGATGTGACAGCCCGATTCGGCGCTTTTTCCTGACCGATCGGAACTATTGTTTATGGCTTGCAGACGACTTCTGCGGATTGCTGTTGCCCGCGCCCCTGGTTTGTTTCTTAGGTCCGCCAGAGCTCGGCGCCTTTGTTGTAGCGCTCGGCTGCGATTCGGGCTGAGGAGCGTACTGCTTGAGGGTCTGAACCAGCGCCGGACCCAAACCGACATCTTGAAATTGATCGAAGAGCAAGCAGTGGACAAAATGATAACGCGCTCCCTCTTCGACAAGATCCTCGTCCAGCTCGGTGAGGAATCTCTGTCCGAAGCGGTCATCCGATCCGATTTGAAAGAAAACTACTGTAACCGCTTGCGGGTATTCCATCTTCTTGCTTGCTTCAATGAGCGTTTGTTTGACGAGCGGCGGTTCAAAGCGCGGAGCCGGACAGCCGTCTGTGATCACTACGAGCAGTAGCGGTTTACTGCCTGGCTTGTAGTGAGCAAAAAAATTGTCGAGGCGCTCGGTGAGTGGCTCGTATAATCTCGTTCCTCCCTGCAGTCCTATATTCTTGAACAAATAATCGACGTCCTGTGGACTGGCATGCTCGAAGACATCATATTCGGTGGCAAACGGAATGATCGTGATGCCATTCGGATTGTACGGCAGAATGGCATTGACTATCTCGCCCGCTTGCTGCCCAACCCAATCCCAGCGCGACAAGCCGCCCGGGCAGTCATCTTTGTGCATGGATGAGGACCGGTCTACGATCAATTGCATATCGTAGCTGGCAAGCAAGCGCTGGTTCTTTTTTACACTTAAGGCGAAAGTGTTCGCATCGCTGACCTGACGTTTTAAAACGCCGGTCTGCGCCTTCTCTGGTATGAGTTGATTGTCGGGCATGGTAGCAATTTGCTCGAGCTTCAGGTTGAATGACCGGCTCGGCATACTTCCCAACTTTGCTTGCTGCATGATGAGCACCGGCTCTTTATGCGCCTTTGTCTTGTCTGGAATCTTCTTGTCCGACAGCCGTGCGTCGAATATGTTTTTGCCTCGCTCAATTGTAATAATGAGAGCATCATCGGCCAGTTGCGCATCGATGATCCGATCGCCGACCTTCAGTCCACTTATGGATGCTGGCGTGCTCGGTAAGACCGAAGATATGCAGACATCCTCGTTGGCATTCAAGACGATTTTGAATCCCATGCGCTGCTGAATTTGATCGGATAGAACGCCAAATGCCCAGGCGCTGTTGTCAGAGGCAGTTTGTTTTTGGCCCTTGCCTGCAGGCTCGCCTTGAGCAAGAGGAAGGGCAAGCGAACCGCAGAGCACGCAGAGCATCAGATTTGGAATCAATCGCCGCATCAACAACATAGATGATTTCATTCTACTATAAGAGCGTGCTCTGGCAATCAGGTGAAACTGAACCAGGGCATGCTTGATATGAGATGAATGGCACTCGGCACCATATACAGTAGCATTATTCATTTTGAAGATTTGCGCATTTTTTCGGCCAAATCGCCACCCGAGATCGGCGATTTGGCGATAAAATGCACTTATCGGCTGGATGAGTTTGCGTATCAGTTGGTGAAATCGCTCGTGGCAGTTGTGGGCTCGCTGGCCTTTCTCGTTCTGGAGGCTTGCTTTTGCGCCCCTGGCAGAGACGGTTCGATCGCCAGTGCTTCACCGGCTGCTCGGAAGATGGCATCAGGCATCGTCTTGCATTTTCCCCCTGATCACTCGCTAGGTCACATATATGTGTTTAATGACACGACCGGAAGGTACCGCTCGAATTTCAAGATTGGAGAGGCGAAGGGAACCGTGCGCGTGCCGAAAAACGTGACGCTCAAGATTGTCGTCGATGATCGGGGACGCGGAGATTTGCAAATCCTCAAGGAGTTGCCACCGAATATGGTGGCGAGTATCAATATGCGAAAGCTCGCACTTTCTGACGATCAGTTGCTTAAGTTGCAAGGCATTAGAGGACTGAGGCGCTTAGAACTAAACGAGAGTGATGTCGGTGATCGCGGCATGAGCGTGCTAAATGGAATGGCTGATCTCGAATTCTTAGGACTGTCCGGAACGCTTGTCACGACTCTAAAGCCAATCGAAAAACTGATCAATCTGCAAGGTCTTGAAGCATCGCGCCTTCCATTAAAAAATCCCGATGAAGATCTGAGGCATCTGGCAAAGCTGCGCCGTCTTAATGAGCTGTGTCTCAATTCGTCGCGGATTACCGATAAAGGTGTGGAGTCTCTCAGTGCCATCGGCTCACTCTCGAGCCTTGAAATTCGGCTCAATCGGGGAATTACCGATGCCGGTTTCAGTCGATTGCAATCCCTCTCGAAGCTTGTCTCATTGGATCTTACGGGAACGTCCGTCACTCTCGCGAGCATTAAGACACTGAAGAGATTTCCAAATCTTAGATCTCTAAAAATGGACTTCAGAGAATTGGGCGGAACACAGGAACGCTTAATCAGGCAAGCGCTTCCCTCCTGTCAGGTCAAGGACGGCATGAATAATCGTCAGCTTCCACTTGAAATATTTGAACCATTGCATTGAGCCTGAAACATTTCAACTCTTTCTGAATTCATTCGATCATATCGGGCGTTCCATCCTACAGTCATGCCTTGCCTGACCCGAGGATGAGATTTTCAGCGGCTCTGGAACTCTCTTGACCTTGCAGCCATGCTGACGCCGATGACGGTGAGAATGACACTACCGATAAAAAATGCTATCCAGATTACGAGCATGCCGAGCGATGCGGTGACATCACCGCGGTGAAGCATTGCTCCATCGGGGTGTTTTGGATTGTAATAAACGTCAAACTCTGCTCCATCCGGGCTCATGTCTTCAGTTGCCTCGGAGATCTCTCGTTTGGCAGCATTCTCATTGGCAGTTTCCGCCAACCTGAGCGAGCCCACGTACCGCTGCCCATTCACGGTATAGCCGTACCAGATGGAAGGACTATAGGCAGGCGCCGACGAGTCTCCGTGCGCGTCTATTCTCGTGTTTACGATATTCGCTTTTGCAGCCGGCCAGCCCTGACTGGCAATGTTTTCCTGGTGGGCATTGTATGCATAAAGAACCACAACACCAAAGACAACGGAAAGAACAGCGCCGGACCCGAAAATGTGCCCGTATCGCGGCACACCGTCCGATGCCGGTGCGTCTGCGTTCCAATCAGGTTTTCTCAGGTTGAACATAGGTGCTGCCAGTCTCATTCAGTATACTGCCGCCTCCCAAATAGAGTATCAAAATGCCTACAGAAGAACGAATCTAAATTTCACTCTTTAGTGCTTCTGGCAGCGTTGCTAATGGCTACAGAGTCGATATTACATGCGGTGACAAGTTGGGAAAGTCAGATCGTGTCGGCGTCTATGCGGTATTGCCAGTGGTGGTAAATCTAATGGTATCATCTCCGCCATGACAGCAATTCCGGCTCGCAGTAGTCACAGGACTGCTTTTGGGAGACGTAGATCTGAAATTTAATCAGTGAATGTGTGATCTCGACCAAATGATTGCTGTATTGAATTGTTAAGATCTAGCGAGCAAGAACTCGCCATTCTTGAGGGCACGCGTGCCAGCAAAAATCATATGAAGGAGCACTCAAGATGCAAAGAAGCACTTTTCCATTGCCAGCTCAAAGGCAATCACTGTCACTTCTCCTCTCCCTTGCAACAATGACGATTGCCCTTCCTCCATCGTTCGGCTGTTGCTCGCTGCACCCCGCTGAATTTTCTGCAGGTCAAGCACAGCCTAAATCATCAGGTACAAAAGGGCTGGCAGCAGAAGCCTATAAGGACGGAAAGATAGTGCACTTGCTTGGTTATCAAAACAGTCCGGTCAACTTGAATGCAAAGGGCGCAAATGCGATGTTGCTGCCAATTCCTG
>JAJPJO010000520.1 GCA_021324135.1 Pseudomonadota bacterium | reverse complement strand
CAGACTGTTCTCTTATATACCGTCGTAGGCATCCTGCGTTCTGCCGCTTTTGCGTTTCTGCGCTTCTGCCCAAAAAACATCTGCGTTTTGCCAAAAAAAGCAAGACGGGGTCGGCTAAGTCAATCGATTCGTGGCGAATCCGCCTTTTTGACGGGACCAAAAGCCCATCGCTGGAGGCAGCAGAGCGTCGCTGGAGGCACCAGAGCGTGGCTGGAGGCAAGAGCGTCGCTGGAGGCACCAGAGCGTCGCATGGGACAACAGAGCACCGCATCGTTGCCTCACGCGCTTTCTAATAGATCCTAGCTGAGCTAGCGTAGGATCATTTGTTACTTGTGAGAAGCCAGCATTAGATATAAGTATTGGTTCTTAAATTCTGAACTCATAGCCTTCGCAAAGCTAGTGCACGCTTGCTCCAACGATATTGGGACTAAGAAGGCTTGTGTTTCGACAAGCTATGACAACTGTTAATGATGTCAAGAAGCCTAACAAGATCACACTTGCCAACCTGTAACACTACTCAATCCAAGCCAATAATACTGGCTAATTCAGCTCTAAGAGTCCACACAGCAAGCCCTGGGCAGAGGGAAGGCTACTTATCAACACCACTTACATTGCTTGCTTTCATGTATCTGCTTTATCTACGTTAGACATATTCGTCTTCTCAATTTTCGTTCGGGGGCCCCACCAAGCACTTTTCTGAACTGAACTAACAAACCAATTCAGGATCGTGGCTGGTGCTCTCGAACGAGAGAGGTCGACTCTTGGGCTGCACACGGCTTTGCTGGGTGCGGTTCAACCGTAACGGTTTAACAGGGTGAGGCTTAGCCGTCTCAACGCTTTGGTGTGCCCCGGCGCCAGAGCGGCTCTGTCGATCAAACCAGTTATTTGAACCCTGCGAAAGCAGGATCACTCAACCAAAGACTGGCGATGGTCGACCGGGGTCGATCATTGCCGAGAAGGAGATTCAATATGTTACCCAAACAGAAGCCCCTCTCGGCCGTTCCCGCGCTTCGCTGGGAGCCCAGCTCCGGTTTCGCTTCGAAGGTCAATGTGAGCCCTCTGGTCTCGCAGATCTTCGCTGGTGAGCCGGAACTGCTCGAGCAGGTCACGCTGGACAACAAGACCGGGTTTGCCCGGATGTTGCCGGCCGGTCCGCTCAACGGTCAGACGGCAATCAAGTTCGATGGGAACTATCGGGCGCACGCCCGCCGGTTCCTCGAGACCAAGCAGGTGTCCGAATTGCTCGGCACCAACCTCACCCACCTGAAGGACGGCGACGTCGAAGAGGTGTTGTGGGGCGGTCGCATCCCCGTTCGGCAGGTGCATTTCACGCAGATGCATCCGCTTCAGGACGGAACCGATGTGCCCGTGAACAACGCCATGGTCACCGTGACCATGAAGGAAGACGGCGAAATCCTGCACGTCACCAACGGCATCGAGCTCGGCACCGCGCCGCGCAAGCTCGGCAAGGTGAAGGGCACGGACAAGGCCGTCGCCAAGGCGAAGCGGACCGTCGGCGCCGACAAGTGCACCGCCGCGTGCGAGCTGAGACTCAGCGAGCACAACGGCAAGTTCAACTTGATCTACGTCGTCACCGTGAGCTGCAAGGAGCTGTGCCGCGTGGTCTACCTCGACGCGCGGACGCTGAAGGTTCTCTTCAACAAGAACCTGCGGCACTACAGCATCGTCAGCGAGGAACAGCAGGCTGGCCTGAACCGCGTCCCGGCGAAGACCTTCCTGCGCATCCCGGACCCCAACACGGAAGCCTTCAAGCAGGCCCGCGACTATTACATCGAGGACCTGCCGGATCCGACCGTGCTGGAGAACGACATCCTGACGCCGTACGTGCGCAACGCGAGCGGCGAGTGGGAGAAGGTCCACGCCAAGGCTGACGGGACGTTCAACTTCGACCCGGAGAGCACCGACGCGGTCGAGCGCTCGAAGTTCAACGCCGTGTATGCGTTCATCTGCGAGACCCATCAGGATCGCTACTACGAGAAGCACGGCGGCAAGAAGGCGCGGCGCATCGACGTCTACATCGACGATCCGGACACCGTGGACAACGCCTACTTCTCGCCCAGCGAGTGGAAGGAGTCCATCGGTCGCGGTTCGGGTCTGAGCAGCGGCGGTCTCAACACCGAGATCGGTCGCGACGGTGGCGTCCTCTGGCACGAGTCCGGCCACAAGCGGGACGCGGTCCAGATCCCCGGCGGGCCTCGCGGTCCGTGGGGCAATGCCGCCGGCGAAGGCCGTGCGGGTGACGTCGATGGGCAGGTCGTCAACCAGATCCGGTGGCGCATCCTGTTCCAGCAGCTCGACGGCACGCCGGTTCTCACTGCTGGCGAGCTGAAGTCGTGGCCGGGCATCATCGGTTCGTACGCCCTGCCGCCCAACGGCATCCGCAAGCAGAAGAACAAGCGGCAGTACCCCGCGAGCGGGCGGCCGACTGAGGTGCACGACGATGGCGAGATCATCGGCGGCGCCTGCTACGACCTGCTCGTGTCGTTCCTGACCGACGGCAAGACCGACGCCGAAGCCGTCTCGATGAGCGATCTCGATCGCTTCATCGAGCTGGAGTTGGCGGCCAGCACGCTTCTGCCGAGCCGCAGCCAGACGTTCAAGGACATCCTCGTTGCCCAGCGCACCGCGGACAAGACCTTGACGGGTGGCAAGGATCGGCAGCGCATCGACAAGGCCCATGCGGGTCACGGCATCAACGACAACATGAAGATCGATGCCGATCCGGTCGATGACGAGCTGGGGATCGTCCGCCGGCCGCATCCGGTCACGAAGTGATCGGACATTCCGCTTCCGGGCGGTGCGGCCAACGCAGTGAGAGCTGCGGTCTGCGGCGCAGGTACCGCTAACAACGGTACCTGCCCGTACGACAAATCTCTCAAATAACGCCGATCAGGAGCCGACCTTCACCGGTCAGCCTCTGGTTAGCGTTGTTTTTCGTCGTTTATCTCTTATATCCTATAGTGAGCCACCGGGAGGTCCTGTCCTCCTTCACCACCACAGTCTCCACCGCCATCCTGAATTTTCGATCAACCCGGGTTCGCCACAATTCGCATTTATATTAACGCTGCTGGATTGATTAGGAATCTGAATCCATCAGCAAACCCCCACTTCTGCTGCGTTTTTACTTACCAATGAAAAAAACTGTTCCATCCCAAAGTGGACAAAATCATACGCTTCAAAAACCCATAGCATTGCGCCGCGAATATATGAAGCGATCGCCCTTGCCTGGCAATCGCCAACTCTTCGATAAGGTGCGGATTCTTCAGATATTTTCCCCCGCCAAGACATCCGAACAGCTTGTCACCTGGGCGAGATGGTGGCAAACATTGGCGCCTGAATCGGATCACACCGAGTTTCAGCGCATTTACCAGCAACGCATCGGGCAGTTCTTGATCGACCTTCCAAACCTGCGAAGCAGCTTAGAAAGCTAGTTTGCTATGATTGAAAAAATCCTCGCAACGCCACGACTAATGACGAAAGCTCTTTTGGTAGAAGACGATATCGATCTTGCCGCGTCGCTCGTTCAATCATTGTCCATAGAAGGCTATACGGTCGAGGTGACCAATAGCGGGGAGGACGCTTCCTTTCGTTTGCTCACCTATCCTTACGATGTCATCATTCTCGATCTGACATTGCCGGACAAATCCGGCTTGCAAGTATTGAAAGAATTCCGCTCCACAGGCGGCTCGACGCCGATAATCATCCTGACCGGCCGCGATGGGGTCAGCGACAAAGCGCTCGGATTGGACTCGGGCGCCGATGATTACTTGACTAAACCTTTCCATTTGAAAGAGCTGTCCGCTCGACTGCGTGCGCTCTGCAGGCGATTCAGCAACCTCAGACCGGACAAAATCACAATAGGCTCGCTTCAGCTGGACACGACATGCAAAACGCTTTCCAAAGATGGCGTCGAAATCCGCCTCATGCCTAGAGATTATGCGCTGATGGAATTTCTAATGCTGCACCCTCGAGAGGTATTCAGCAGCGACGCGCTTCTAGCCAGGGTATGGGAATCGGAAAGTGATTCTACAGATGAAGCAATTCGCTCGGCGTTCAAGAGAATTCGAAAAGCGATCGGCGATACGGATTGCCGCGTTATTCAAAACGTCCGCAAGCTCGGTTACATGCTTACAGATGGAGGTGCGGCGCTCGGATCGGACACATGAATTCCGCTGCCACATTCCCGCCACAGTAGTAACTCATCATTAGAATGCTCAATTGCGAATGCTCACCTGCACCTCGTTCGCTCTAGTATTCGAAAAGTCGCTCTAGTATTCGAAAAGTCGGAAAACCTACAGGATCATCAAATATGCCCCCAGCACACGAAACGATCTCATGCGCTGCAGCGCAGTGTCTTGAAGTCACGGCAAATCATGCCGTGCTGCCGGCTGAACTCTTGCTGTTGCCGCAGCAAGAGAGTCTGATTACAGCCGGAGAATTCTTAGTCAACGACGGCAACCATCGCGTCAGCGGCAATGCCCGCATGAACGCAAGCGGCTCAGCCTCCATAAAAGCCACCGGCTTCTCTCGACTGCGCTGTTGGGGTGATGCCACCGCCATCGCCTCAGAGCACGTCTATGTTTTCGCCGGCGGCCGCGCCAAAGTTCGCGCTTTTGGACAGGCAGTAGTCGATGCCAACGACTGTGCCCTTGTCACCGCGGCAGACAGAGCGCAGGTAACCGCCAAAAACGCTGCAAGCATCTTCGCTTACGATGACGCAATTGTCGATGCCAGCGGCAGATCAGTGGTCCATGCATCCGGCCGCGCCGTTGTGCGCGCCGGGGGCTGCTCGAAAATTAACGTATTCGGCGAGAATACGATTTATGCCTGCGATAACTCCGAAGTGCACATTTATGCGAAAAACGGTTGCACCGTTTACCTCTGCGACGCCGCCAGAGTGGTTAGATTGGAAGGCGGAGCAAAAATCATCGCGAGACACGGCTCATCAGCGGTGAACGGCGGCAAACTGTCATTGCAAGGCGTTCTCACGTGATGCAAGCGGCAAGCATCTTGCGGCGCGCTTCATACTCGTTTCGAAGCTGCTGCTCGGCAGACCTGAAGGGACCCGCGGCGCTGATTTTCTCGATCTTTCTGATCTGGTTTAATTTCTGGCTGAAAACGTTTGGATCCTCGAGCATCTTCATCATGGCCACGTCTTGAAGGCTGATGGATCCTGGCTTGTGGCCCGCGCTGACGAACAATTCATCATAGACGCGACCGCCGATTTGCCCGGCGATGGTGTAGGGTAAGCCGTCGAAGAATTCCATTCGATGCTGTTCTCCAGCATCGACAATCTTGTGCAGATCATCCATATGCAAAAGAGCAAGCTCCGCGTTTTTGCGATCGGAGCTATCGTTTTGCGGATCATGAGCAAATCGGGCCAGCTCTTCTTCAGAAAGAACGCCATCGCCATTGGCATCGATGCGGCTGAAATTGCGCTCCAGCATGGCGACAAAATCACTGGGATCAAATGTTGTCGAAGCACAGGATTGAGCATGAAGTTGGGCTTGCCGGCTGCGTTCCGTGGCGGCAAGATAATCGAAGTAGGGCACATGGCTGCTGTAGAAGTGCTCGGCATCGGCGTCTGCAGGCAGCAGCGGAACGTTTCCCTCATGTATCGCAGCACTCTGAGCAGCATGATGCTCATTGACGGGAAGCGAGTGACTACCCCCCTCATTAGGCGCTGCCGATCCGCATCGCTCTAAAACTTGATCCTCAGAATGATTGGTCGTCAAACCCATAACCTTGCCGTCCGATCGCTACCCAAAGGAAATCTATGCCCGGCATTTGATTTTTGGACAGAACAAGAATCTTCTGCTTTTGATATTGGACCATCCAATCATGGAATGAAGTAAACAGCGATGCCCGACGTCAGATTGAAACCGTGCCTACACCACAGCCTGGACAAACCAAGAAGGACAGCAGAATCAAACAGTCGCAAACTGCTGAGGTTGGCTGCCGCTTCAGCTCACGCTATGAAATCATCTCGAAAATCGGTGCCGGCGGCATGGGAGCGGTTTACCGGGCCAAGGATGAAGTCCTCGACCGCATAGTCGCCTTGAAGGTGCTCTTGCCGAACCTGCAAGCCGAGGCAATGATACGCTTTCACCAGGAAGCGAAAACGACAGCCAAGCTCAATCACAAGAACATTCTCAATGTGCTCGACTTCGGTTTGAGCGAGTCCGGCGAGCCGTTCCTGGTCATGGATTACATTGATGGGCAGAGCCTGGCGGATTTTCTGAAATCGCACGGTCCGGTTGCGCCACCATTGGCGGTGCCGATTTTTTGCCAGATCTGCTCCGGGCTTGCCTACGCGCATTCGCAAGGCATTCTCCATCGAGACATAAAACCGTCAAACGTCATGCTTATCGACGACGGAAGGGGTTTCATGCAAGTCAAGATCGTCGATTTCGGACTGGCAAAAATGGGCAGTGAAGAGCAATCCTTGACCACGACAGGGGCGCGGGTAGGCAGCCCTCTCTACATGAGCCCCGAGCAATGCAATGGCCTTAAGGTCGATCATCGCTCCGACATATATTCTATGGGCGTCCTGATGTATCGAACCCTCACGGGCGTCGTTCCCTTTCAGGGCGACTCATTCCTCGACACGCTGTCCAAGCACGTTCACGAGGAACCGAAAGACATCAATGAGAACGATCGCAATCTTGCGTTTTCGCCTGAGCTTTCCAGGATAGTTAAGAAGGCGCTTGAGAAAGATCCGAATCAGCGGTTTCAGACCTGCGATGAACTGCGACAGGAACTCATGAGCTTGGAGCTCAGTCTGGAGCTTGAGAAAGACACGAAGCAATTGGAAGAGACTGCACCACTCATAGTGGCACCAGCAATTCCCGAGGTGAGCAAAAACGATTATAGACGCCCGCTCATACTATCCTGCGCCGCCCTGGCTCTGGTTGTAGCCGGGACAATATGCTGGCGGATGTATTCAAGCTCACAGCCCGAGGACATGAAGGTTGCCGAGAAGCCGCTCTCGGAGGCATCCACGCTGACGGAGGAGTATCTGGGATCGAGCGTCGTCCGCTATGACGAAGGCGGCAAGCATTGGCTTAAGGCATCGAGTCGCCATTTCGAAGACGATAACATGCCGACCGTTGTGCGCCACAAGAAGGTGAAACATCTCAATTTCGTCGGCAGCCGCATCACTGGAGCGACTCTGCCTATGCTCAAAGACATGGCCGTTGAAGACCTCGATCTCAGCATGACCCTTGTGCAAGATAAGGCTCTTGAGGCAGTCGGGCAAATGCACAGCTTGCAAGGCTTGTGGCTCAACGCAGACAATGTCACCGACAGCGGTATCAATCAACTGCGCAACCTGAGCAACTTAAGAGAGCTCGGCTTGCGGAACACAGCCATCACGGATCGAGCCATGGACGCCATATCCGATTTGCCCGCACTCGAGACATTAGATATCAGCTTGTGCCCGAAACTAACGGCGGCATCTCTCGACAAACTGAAGAAAATGCGCTCCCTTCAGACTCTGCAGGTGGCCTATTGTCCGGGAATTTCTCGCTCATCCGTGGAGCAGTTTGCAGCCAACTCCTCGGTGCATGTCATCCTCGATAGCAAGTTGGCACACTCAAACAGGGCAGGCTGGGAGGTCGCGAAGTCGTTAGAATTCCGTCATGGTCACAAAAAGGATGTTGAAGAGGAAGAAATGGACGATACCCAAAAGCATCGCTTCTTCCAGGATATGCGCGATCCGAAATTCAGAGCCTTCTTTCTTGAAAAGAAAAATTGGGATCTGAACAAAGCCGAGATTAAGAAGATCAAAGATCCGCGTATACGGGCCTACTTTGAAGATCCTGAGACGAGGCAATTCTTGAAGAGCCCTGATGTGCGCAAGAAATTTCAGAGCAATGAAGGCTGGAAAGAACATCAGGAAATGGAGGACATGCTGTCGCGGGTAGTGATTGGTCCTGACGCCTTCACCACACCGCAAGACGGTGATGCGAAAAAGGCAGCTAACGGTCGACCAGACGGACATACCATTCCTGCCAGGCCAGCCCACGGACTGAGGTTGATGGACCAGTGATCCCGCACCACATGTAGTGGCTTAGTGGGATCGGCTGCTGTCTCGCTCAATACTATATGTCGTAAAACAACAATGTCTTGAAAAATGCGAGGAGAGGAGGGCGATGAACCACTGCTCGAATGGCACATCGCCCCACCGCAGGGACCGTTTCGGCTCCGATCAAGATCGATCGGATGCCTGGGGTCGATCGTGGAGGAAGAATTTCTCGCTCGGCCAGAGGAAGTATTGCGGGTAGGCACAAGCTTCCTTATCCGTGCGGATGACCTCCAGGCGATAGGCGTGCTGGAGATACTCGTTGTAACTTTCCTGGGCCAGGCGATAGTCGAGAATGTTTTGCCTCAACTGAATCGGCGCCACGTCCTCTTGCTGAGCCATCGCATTTCGGTAGGCTTCCGCGTTTTTCTTGATCTGCTCGATAACCGGACGCTTGAAGCCATATGACACGCTCGATACGTTTTGCCGGCTGACTTGCATGACCCGGAACTCGACAGCGATGCTCGGATTTTCTCTCCAGACCATAAAGGAGAAGAGCGCTGCAACGCCGAAGTCGTCGTAGCTTGGAAACATCGCAGCCCGTCCGTCCTCGCCCGGATGATTGTGGAAGAAGATCAGCGGCTTTCCAGCCGCGATCAACTGCTGCAATTTCTCCGGGTCGATTCTCACGCTGTCCCGAGTCGAGACGAGCGTGACGTCATGGATCTCGCCGTTGTAAATCAGGAGATGCTCTTTCCCGTCGGCATGGCCCTTGAAGTAAGCCGCAGCCATTCTGTCGGCATCGTCTGACTCCACAGGTGGTGGCACGAGCACGACATCCCGGACCCTCTGCAAGAACGTCTCATAGGGCACATTCATGTTGGGCTTGTATTTGAAGTACGCTCGCAGATATTCCTGGTAGCGTGTCATGCCGACAGCATCGGCAACGCAGCGTTCCTCCGCCACCTCGATGTTTCGTCCCTGGCGATGGTAGCCGTTGAGGTCGTCGTTCTTAATATGGCAGACCTCATGAAGAGTGGACGACTCGAACAAAATGTCCGGCTGCGCCTGCAGGAATCTCGCCGTCACGTTGATGATGAAAGATTCGTTGCGCATCTCCTCATTGCGCACCACATCCGTCCAGACGTCCGTGCCGTCGGTTGGCGTTCCGTACGGACCCCAGTTCGGGTTGTCGATAATGCGAACTTCGATCTTGTAGCTGGCGCCCAACTTCGACAACGCCTCGACGATCTTGTGTTGAAACGCCGCTACCTTCTCATCCAGCCCACGCTCAGTGATGCAGGCTCGGGGAAGTTCGAATCCGCCCGAACAGGTTTGCGATTGTGCTTCTGCCGGTGATAGCCATGCCGCCAGCAACGCTGCGGCAAGAGCATACAGGCACGGCAGTATCGCGATTGTGCTCTTTCTTGCTTTCATAGTCGCGCCTTTCTTTTCCGTTTCCATAACGCTCGCAACGCACCAGGAACCAAGCTTTGCATTCCCGAGCCGAATCAACCCAGCACTCTGGCAGGCGATTGGCCTGTTGCAGAGGGCGAGAATGACAAAGGTGCGGGGTCCGTTGTTTGGTGCTTTTTCCGAGCGAGTTAAAGATTGTGCTTTTACTTTGCCGCTTTTGGTGTTCTCGATTGAAGAAAAGTATTATTACGAGCAACGCCTTCACCTTTCGTAAAGACCCCGGTGAACCGTTCGCGCAGTATTGAAAGCGTCATGCGATCTCTTTTTTCGCAGCCTTAGAATTCGCCAATCAATTATTCAACGAGCTGAGCGACAACCACAGTCATTATTGCTGGATGCTTGCCCTGGCGATAATGTCGTCCACTTTGCTGCCTTTAGCCAGTGTACCGAAGCAGAAACCATGATCGCGCAGGACGCGTGACTCGATAAAGGCATCCGCCACCGCCGGCGGTGAGAAGCGAACAACCAGCGAAGCCTGCAATGCAATCGCTACTTTCTCTACCAGGCGACGACTACCGGTTTCTACAGTTGCGGCATCCGTTTTTCCATCGCGTAAAGCCGACTGACACTGGCGCAGATCGCTCAGAACCTCCTGGGCATGAGCGTCGACGCGTCTGTCCGATCCGCGCCCCTTTTCCAATTCCCGCTCGATTGCTTCAACCACTAACGGCTCCTTAGCCACCGCTCTCAGGACATCAAGACAAATGACATTGCCGGAGCCCTCCCATATCGAATTGAGCGGGCTCTCGCGGAACAAGCGCGGCAAGCCGGATTCCTCAACATAGCCACTGCCGCCAAGACACTCGAGCGCCTCGGCGACGTGCTGCGGTGCCCGCTTGCAGAGCCAGTATTTAGCGATGGCGCTGACAATTCTCTTGAAGGATTGCTCCTCGTCGATCGGTGCTTGCCTGCCTGCAGCAACCCGCGCCCCATTTGCAGGCTCATCCTCCCACAAAGAGGCTCGATCGTACGATTCAGCCAGGCGCAACATGAGCAATGTCGCCGCTTCCGATTCAAGCGCCAGATCAGCCAGAACATTTTTCATCAAAGGCTGCTCTATGAGCCGTTTGCCAAAAGCCGCTCGGCCGCTGCAATGCTGCACCGCCTGTAGTGTCGCCTGGCGCATCAAGGAGGCGGAACCGATGGCGCAATCCAGACGCGTATGATTCACCATCTCGATTATGGTTTGCACGCCTCGTCCTTCTTCTCCGACGAGGAAACCAATCGTGTCGCGCAGCTCTATTTCGCTCGAGGCATTGGACTTGTTGCCGAGCTTGTCTTTGAGCCGCTGAATGAAGAAGTTGTTCCGGGTTCCATCCTCGAGAATGCGCGGAACAAGAAAACACGACAACCCGGAGGCAGCTTGAGCCAGGATCAAGAACGCATCCGACATCGGCGCCGAGCAAAACCATTTATGCCCGGTCAACAAGTACTCCTTGCCGCTACCGCCACCGGCGACAGGCAGAGCACGAGTCGTATTGGCACGCACATCGGAGCCGCCCTGTTTCTCGGTCATACCCATTCCGAAGATCACACCGGCTTTGTCGCCGCTGTTGATCAGCCTGCTGTCGTAGCAATTTGAAAGAACGCGCGGCTCCCAGAGTTTTGCCAGGTCAGGCTGAACACGAAGCGCCGGTACCGCCGAAAATGTCATGGATACAGGACAGCAATGGCCGGCCTCGGTTTGATAAGCAAGAAACATCAGAACGGAGCGAGCAGCGTGGCTGCCGCTTCTCTTCAACATCCAGGGCAGATTGTGCAACCCATGCTCGATTGAAAGTGACATGAGGTTGTACCAGCTCGGATGAAACTCCACTTCATCTATGCGGTGCCCGAAGCGATCGTGCGTTTTCAAAATTGGCGGAAAACGATTCGCCTGATCAGCCCATTGCAGCACTTCCGAACTGCCCATGCGGCGCCCGAACTCCCTGGCACGCTCAAACGCCCAGGCGGCACCGTGCCTCTCCAGCCCCTCTACCAGCACCTTGTCCGTCGAGAACAGGTTGAAATCGACGAGAGGTTGCGGCTGATTCAGCACCTCATGCGTGAATACACGACTGTCAGCTTCTCTTTCTTTAGTCTTCATGCGCCTCAGCACCTAACGGAGCAAATTTCAAACTTTATCATGCCTGACTGCGGCTCAATATCACCCGATATACAGATGAGAAACGTTTACATATTTACGCTTCGTAGCTTCACCATTGCCTGTCGGGGTCCGTCCCAATTAAGATTCGCCTACTCACAGATAGATTCAGCGATGAACGTATTCGAGATATTCAGCCAATACGGAGATGCCCTGGCCTGCGGGCTCATGGAAAGCTTGCGTCTGGCACTGATCGTTTGGACTGCCGGGCTGAGCATCGGCACTCTCTTCGGTGCCCTGGGGGCGCGATTTCCGCGTCTCTTTGGTATGCCGCTGGCAGTCTGCGCCTTTATCCTCTCAGGTGTTCCGGTTATCGTTTTCCTCTTCTGGCTGCACTACCCTGTTCAATCAATGATGAATGTCGTCATAGATCCGTTCATCACAGCCTCGGTAACCCTTGCAATCATCAACGTCTTCGCCGTCAGCGAAATCGTTCGGCGCGTTCTCCGCGATTTTCCCGAGCAGTACATGATCGCCGCAAAAGTTTGTGGATTGGGAAGATTACAGACATTCACTCAAATTCAATTCCCGCTGATTTTCCGCCAGATCCTGCCGGGACTGCTGATGACTCAAGTGGGCATGCTGCAAGCTACACTCTTCGCCAGCCTGATTTCCGTCGATGAGATCTTTCGCACGGCGCAGAGGATCAACGCTACTGTTTACCGACCAGTCGAAATCTACACATCCCTCGGCATTCTGTTTCTCATCGTTTGTTTACCGCTAAACGGAGTTGCAATATGGCTTCGCAACAAATACACGCGCGATCTGTCGGAGAAATAACCGACCAGGACAGGGTCGGCAGCCCAGAATACGTCGCCGGCGGCGCCCGGCGCGACGAGCTTTCGGCCATCAATATTGCGAAGACGAGCGGCAACAAGCAACTCCTCAAAAATGTCAGCCTCTCGATTCGACCCGGAGAAATCACTGCCCTCATCGGACCGAGCGGCGCCGGAAAAACAACGCTGTTGAAAGCCCTTTCCTTGCTCGAGATTCCTGATTCGGGAAATCTATTGATTGATGACTTGACATACTCGTTCCCATTTCGGAAAAACCAAAAAGTGGCACCGCCATGGCCCAAGCTAACCGTCGTTTTCCAACAATTGTTCTTGTGGCCGCACTTGACCCTGAGAAAGAACATTACATTGCCTCTGGGCAATCATCTTGATGAGCCGACTTCGGCGCGCCTGGAGCAGTTAATCGATCGCTTCAAAATGCGTGAATTCATCGATCGGCATCCCAACGAGACATCAATCGGACAAAGACAGCGAGCTGCTCTTGTGCGGGCGCTGGTGCTCAATCCAAAGTACATCTTGCTCGATGAGATTACATCATCTCTGGATGTCGAGCAGGTTGCTTACATACTTTCAGAACTGCGAGTCATGCAGGAGCAAGGCATAGGCATTCTGCTCGTCACTCACCTGCTTCACTTCGCGCGTGAAGCGGCTGATTCAATCGTCTTCATGGAGCACGGCAAGGTAATCGAGTCCGGCGGCAAGGAAGTTCTCGCTCAGCCAAGACAAGAGCGCATCAAATCTTTCGTCGCCATGGCAGAGTTCGCCTCCTGAGCCGATTTCCAAAGACTCTCCGTCGCAGATATCGGCCGCCACGTTTTCGACACACAACTGTTCTATGCTTTTCTCATCGGATTCAAATGTCGTCGACACTGAATCAGAAACCACTTAATGA
This sequence comes from Pseudomonadota bacterium, assembly GCA_021324135.1. Lineage (GTDB taxonomy): Bacteria > Cyanobacteriota > Vampirovibrionia > Obscuribacterales > Obscuribacteraceae > JAJPJO01. The sequence continues at coordinate 5,947 of JAJPJO010000520.1, read as the reverse complement.
GCGAGTCATCCAGACCTGCACTGCTATCTGGCAGTACAGGTCTTGGGATTTTCAATCTATGGACTCTCCTCAGCTGGCCTTTTTCTTAATTTGCCGAACCGCATTTTGGCCTTTCTTCTTGAGTTGCCGAACGGCGCTGCGCGCCTTCTTCTTCATCTCTTTTAGCGGATTGCCGTTAGTCTTGCCATTCGATTTCTTACCGCGGGTGCTTTTCTTGCCACCAGATGTGGTGCGCTTGCGGGCGCCGCTGGTTTTCACGCTTTTCTCCGCCGAACTCTTCTTCGAGGCGCTCTTGCGCTGGCGACCACTGGTGGAACTCTTCTTCTCCTCACCTTTCATGGTCTTCTCAGTTTTTCCATCGCCGCCTGCGCCCTTTAACTTCTGCTTTTCAGAGAGAAGCTTCTTACCAAGGGCATTCAAATCAGTGCCCGACTTTTTCAGTTTGCCGAACAGCTCATTCTCTTCCTCTCTGATGTGATGCTTGACCAGCTCTCTGAGGACTTTCATTTTAGCGATCACCGACTCGTTCACATTCTTCACGCTCTCGAGTTCGGAAATCAAAATTTTGACAACATGATGCTCTTCAAATGCCTCGGCCGCCACCCCGTGGTCGACATCATCGACAATCGGGTAAACATGGTTTTCTTCAATGGTGGTATGCACAGTCAGCTCTTTGAGAATCATCTTCATCAACATCAATTGCTCGCTGCTGCTTTTCGAAGTCTCAAATTTCCGGATCAACTCTTTGACGCGCATGTGGTCGGATTTCAAAACATCAAGTGCATTTGATGATTCTTTCAGTGGAATGTTCAGTACTTCCAAGAATGCATTTAACTCCATTTTTCCTCCTCAGCTTTCAACCGCCTATCTAGTTTCGGCTCGATGACACTGACAGACCAGGCTCATCTTTGTTCCAAGATGAGGAACATTGTTAATGCCTGCCCGTCCAATGCCAAAACCAAGCTTCGGCAAGTATCTTGTCAGAGCTGCTCAATGCGACGCAGCTCGCAAAGGCTCTTCGCTTGTCGCCCCCGAGCTCTTCACTCGTCACCCTCAAGACTGGCGTTTTCCGCCGGCAATGTAAACGTGAACTCGCTTCCTTCTCCCGGTTCGCTCTTCACCCAGACTTTGCCCCCGTGCAATTCGACAATCGATTTGCAAATTGCCAAGCCCAGCCCTGTACCGCCCTTCTTTGCAGAGTCAGCCGCTTTGACTTGCCGGTAGCGATCGAAAATTGCCTCTTGCATGTGTTCAGGAACACCCTCGCCTCTATCCTTGACACAGACGTAAGCGAAGTTTCCCTGCAATTTCGCAGAAATATCAATCGCCGATCCCCTGGGGCTGAACTTAATTGCGTTCGAGATCAGATTGTTCAACACTCTGCTTATCCGTCTCTCATCGCACGTCAGAGCGATGTCCGTTTCATTCATGTTGATCGTTATGCCTTTTTCTCGCGCCAGCTCTTCGGTGTCCTCTCGTGCCGCCAGAAAGCATTCCTGCAGAGCAACATCCTCGAGATCCAGCTCCATCATGCCGGCATTGATTTTCTCCAGATCGAGCATATCGCTAATCAACACCATCATTCGATCGGCGCTGCGGCTGGCTGATTTGACCAGCTTTGTGCCTTCCTCTTCAAATTTTGCATGAACACCTCGATCGAAGAAATGCAATATATTCACGATCGTCATCAAGGGAGTTTTCAAATCATGCGTAATCATCGCCATGACGTCGCGTCTCAATGCTTCGGCTCTGATGCGTTCGCTGACATCGTGGACCACGATGAAGAAAAGATTCTCCTCATTAGACCAATGCCCCGACCATTCGACATGAACAGTTCCGCCAGTGCCGGTGCGCATCTTAATCTCCAGATACTCCACAGGACCAGGATTGCGATTGGCACTCTTCAATGACTCCATATAAGCAAGTGTCTTCGATGCATCTTCGCTGTCGACGAGATCGATGACATAGCGCCCGGAAAGCTCGCTCTCGGTCATAGCCAGCAGTTCCATGCCGGCGGGGTTGATTTGAACGATTCTGCCGTTTTCATCCAGTGAGCAAATCAAATCGCGAGCATTGGCTAAGACTGCTTTCTCTTTGCGGGCAGCGATGCGGAGCTCGGAAGCCATTTGATGAAACGCGGCATCCAGCATGGGAATCTCATCGCTTCCTTTCGCCACCGGATATAGTGGCAGTCCACTGGCAAATCGAACCGTATTGTCAGCCATACGTTCCAGCCTCAGGGTAATGGCTCTGGCGAACAACAACGCCCCGAATATAGCGACGAGAAGATCGAATATTCCCATACCGATCAGAAGCTTTTGCTCTTGTTCTCGATAAACCGACTGCATTTGCGGCGAGCGCTCCGCTAACTTTCTTTGCTCCTCACCGATCATCAGCAGCTCCTGGTTATAGAGCATTGGCCCGAGCGACTTTCTCGTCTTTCGCCACAACTCTTCCTGAAGCCCATGCTCGGCATTTCCGGCTCTTCTTTTCGATGCCTGGATCTGAAGCAAGTTCTGAAGCGTTTCTCGAGCCGCCTTCTTCGAATCCGCCACCGACTTTCGTATAGCTGGGTCTTCGGCGGTCAGCTTGTCAAGCTTGTCAAAGTCATTACTGACTCGCGCGATCAGATCCCGATAGACAGGATCATTAGAGAAGTCCTTGGTAGCCGTCTCCGGATCCGAGTACGAAGTCGTGACGAGATCCAGTCCATCTCTGGAAATCGTCGTGATCGCATCAGAAATTTTGCGGGCATGCTCGGAGCGCGCCAACTCGGCTTCGGCCTCCTTCAAGAGATTGGAGACCGAGACCAGCAGCCAAATCTGCACTGCAAGCGGTATCGTAACGAAGGCGAGAAACTTATGTGTTAGAGATAATCGCAAGCAGTTTGATCGTTGAGTGGATTCGTCGTAGCTATAATATAACCGTTGGCGGGGTGGAAAATGGCAAAACTTCTGTTAGTAGAAGACGACCGCGATTTAGCACTGGCTATCGAAACGGAATTGAAGCTGCAACACCACACTGTTGAGGTTCTCTTCGACGGTCTGGATGCAGACGAAGCCCTCAAATCCACGATTTACGACGCGGTTATCCTGGACTGGAATTTGCCTCGCATGACCGGGATTGAAATATTATCGCGCTACCGGCAAGCTGGTGGTCGCACGCCGATAATCATGCTGACCGCAAAGGATCACGTTCTGGAGAAAGCGCATGGACTCGACAGCGGCGCTGATGACTACCTGACCAAACCGTTCAACACAATCGAGTTGAGCGCGCGCATACGCTCTTTGCTCAGGCGTCCCCCTGCTATGGCCGCCACTACGTTGCAGTTTGAAGATATCTTTCTCGACCCGCAAAATTTTCGCCTTACGAAAAACGGCAGTGAAATTCGGCTTCTACCGAGGGACTTTGCACTTCTTGAGTTTTTCCTCCGCCACCCTCAGGAGACATTCAGCGTCGATGCGCTCATGTCGCGCGTCTGGCACTATGATTCGGATTGCTCGCCCGGCGGTGTGCGCATGGCTATCACACGCATAAGAAAAGCTCTCGATACCGAGGACGGCGATTCGATCATAGAAAACGTGACCAGGGTAGGCTATCGCCTGCGGCAAAGCCGATCCGGCTAGAAAATGAACCGCCAGTGACAACTTAGTGACATAAGCCAGGCATACTGTTCATCAAGGGCGCGAACAAGGGGCACTATGTGGGAGACGCGCCCGCTCCATTCAAGATTTCATACGCGAGTGAGAAAAAGGGGAAGCAATTCCCTTTTTTCATTGCGCGTTTTTGCTGGCCAACCCTATCTGGAAACGATGAAGCGTTTATAGCTTCCGGCAGTAACTACCTTGAGACTGTCCGCCTCACGATCGGGACGGCGGTTGTAAGCGGTATTTGGCATAGATGCCCGCCAGTCGGAAGCTCCGGAGTTCCTCCCGAACGATGCCGGAGGAGGCGGAGGAAGATAGCCATTTGCCACTATAGATGGTGCATCAGGAGGCGGCGGGACAATCATCACATTCGGCGGTGGTGGTGGCACCAGGCCGGAGAACTTGCGACCGCCGCTGCTGGAGCGTTTTTTCCTCGAAGCGTTTCTTGAGCCAGGACGATTCTCATCGGCAAAGGAAACGGCTGGCTTGGTCGCCGCACTCGCCTGCGCCAGAGCAGCACCAGGACCTGCTTTCAGAGCCTGTTTAGTTGCCTTTGATGCAGTTACGTCTCCACTCACTGATTTTGAGTCTGAGGCCGCCGGCTCATCTTTGGAGTCTTTGACCGCCGCAAGCGGGCTAACGCCACCGCTCTCGCTGCGTCCCGGAATCATACCGTCGCCCTGCTCTTCGATGCCGCCCCCGGCTTCGCGCGCCTTCAAATGCGCCAAAACTTCCGCCAAAACAGCCGAGTCTGCGCCCACGCTTTCACTCGCTTCTTCGGCGATGGGTTGCTCAACCACACGGCTCAATTCTCTGAAAGCGAAGCAGAGACACAGATTGACGGCAATCACACTGACATAAACAGCCGGGTGAAGCTCTATTGCGACAAACTTTCGAGTGCCGCGCCGTACATTAGCCACAAATCGTGGGTGGAAGATTTCAGGCAACAGCTGCATCCTACGCCAAGGCCATTGGCAAATTTATAAAGCAAAAGTCGTCCGTTGACCAGTAGTTGTGAATTAACTGAGATAGTTTTCTGCTCTTGTTTCCTGGGCATGCTTAAAGAGCATCCATTCGCCAATATTTCACAGCTCCACTATCCAGGGCTCGTAAGCCAGCTCCCGGCAAGCAGCTCGCCATTCTCGATGCATGAAAGCAAACGAAGAGACAACCGCGGACCAGGAAAGTCCCCTGAAAAAACCTGACTCAGGCGCTGCGATCGAAGGACTCGACCGTTTCTCCATCATTGAAAAAATCGCCGAGGGCGGCATGGGCGCCGTATACAAGGCCGAAGACTCTGTACTGCGCAAAGTCGTCGCCCTCAAGCTTTTGAAGACCGACGCCATGGACGGCGCTCACCTGCTGCGCTTTCAAAACGAAGCCCGCACCCTCAGCAAACTCAGTCAACCAGGCATAGCGGCCGTCTATGACTGCGGCGTCTCAAAGAAAGGGCAGCCGTTCATTGCCATGGAATATGTCGACGGCATCACCTTAAGTCGTCTGTTGGACGAACGCATAGCCCTGCCATGGCGCGAAGCAATGCCCATTTTCATGCAGATTTGCGACGTGCTCTCCTACACTCACAACAAAGGCATTATTCATCGCGATGTTCAACCAAGCAACATAATGCTGGTCAGCAATGCTTCAAACAGCGGCTGGCTGGTCAAACTTGTCGATTTTGGCATTGCCAGGGACGACGAGGGTTATGACAGCGGTCGTTTGACCAGGCGTGGCTCGTGGATTGGAAATCCACTGTACATGAGCCCGGAGCAATCCGGCGGCAAGCGCGTCAGTATTCAGTCGGACATGTACTCCCTTGGTTGCGTGATGTTTCACTGTTTGGTCGGCAAGCCGCCTTACAGAGGTGATACCGCATTTAATACCATAACGATGCACCAGAAAGAACCGGTTCCGGCGCTCATTAATAAAGACGCTGGGCTGGAAGTGCCGCCGGAACTCGAGCGCATAGTACAGAACCTGCTGGCAAAGGATGCGAACAAACGTTTTGCCTCAATGAAAGATGTGCGCGATGCGCTGGACCACGTCCTCAACGGCCCGCCTGGCGATCAATCCATCCCTGCCTCCGCCGGCAGACAACAAACACAAGACGGAGCCCCAGCCGCGCCAGAGCCTGTTTTGAACATCGGCCGCACAAAAGGAATCGCCCTTGTTCTGGTAATTTTCATTCCTCTGGTGCTTGCGATCGGTTGCACGCTCATTCCATGGATCTTGAAGGATCAGACAGCCAATCCCCAGATCGGATTGAACGACGCCGAGCTTAGCTCTATCGCCGAGAATCT
>JAJPJO010000084.1 GCA_021324135.1 Pseudomonadota bacterium | reverse complement strand
CCGCCCTCAACGATTTTTCCTTTTCCGTTGATCTTTGCCCACTGATGAACATTGGTCTTCTTGTAATGAGGCTTTTCGTTATAGTCGTCCTGGTCGATGATGTCGCGTTCCTTGCTCCAGCCGCCACTTCCGGTCGTCGGGCGTCCAAAGATTTCTTTGTGGGTTTCCTCCCACTTCACCTTTGCCTTCTTCGGATCCTTCTCGCCGGGAAAGAATTTCTTGGTCTTTTTTGTCACTCTGCCGTCATCATCAGGGATGCCTTTCTTTATGCTTGATGATGTCGGTTTCTTCGATGACATTGCCGTCTTTATCCTTTTTCGTTTCCTTGATCGTCTGGGACTCCTTGCCGCCACTGGACTCGATTTTGCCAACCTCGGTGGTGGTTGTCGTGTTGTCGCCGTTGTCTTTGGTATTAGTTTTTCCCTCGTTGGCTTTGTCTAATTGCGGGCCGGCCTGTGCCAGAGCGCACTGTCCGGTGATCAAAAACAATGTCACGACAAAGGCGACTACGAAGAATTTAGTAATGTGTCTCAAAATACTTCCTCCCATCACGAAGACGAGCTGAGGTATATCAGCTTGACAATGACTGCATCAGGGCTTTTGTAGCAATGTTTTGCGGAACGGGGCGCATAGTACGTAACAGTTCCTCTTCAAGGATGCTGCGGTGCCCGACATTCGGCAAGGTATGATGATGATTAGAGGCACTGCCATAGTTTCCTGGAGAGTATGTCGATTTCCCGAAGAGCCCTGCTGGTACATGCGGCTGTAGCACCATATTTGGTTCTAACTTTCGCTCTAACTTTCGCCGCCCAAACGGCAGCGGCAGCAGAGTCCGGCAGTGATGAATCGCCGAGCAGTAAAATTCTTCGTTTCCCCAACGATCATTCAATCGGCACGATAAAATTTCACGTGCATGGCAAGAAGCTTTCACCACAGCCGGCGAGAGGCACGATTCGCGTACCTCGGCAAGCGACGGTCTCGCTCTCGATCAATTATGAGTCGACGCGCGATCTATCGCCTCTCGGGAGTCTGGCGCCGAACTCTCTGCGCACTCTCACAATGAGCAAACTCGAGATCAAGGATGAGCAGCTTAAGTACATCGCACACCTGACGGGTTTAAGAATGCTCAATCTGCAAGAGACTGACATAACCAATGATGGTCTGGATTTTCTAAAGAATCTTAAGGCGCTGGATAACCTGGTGCTCAGAAGTACGCTGATCACCGGTGCCGGTCTGGTCAAATTGAAGCCGCTCAGTAATTTGGAAAGGTTGAATATATCATCCAACAGACTGGAGGATGGAGGTCTGGATGCACTGGTCGGCTTGAAAAAGCTGCGCAGGCTGCACTGTGTACGGAGCGGCATCTCAGATAAGTCATTGAAACCGATAAGCTCCATGACTCAGATTCATGAACTCGAGATTGGCTATAACAATGCCATTACAGATAGTGGCATGGACTGCTTGAGCTCATTGACCAATTTAGACAGACTCAACATCGCCCGGACATCCATCACCGCACGCAGTGTCAAAGTCCTGGCCAAAATGCACTCGCTCAAGCGCGTCATCTATGACAAAAGCCAATTCAGTGACAGGGACATCAGCACATTGAAAAGGGCTTTACCTAATTGTGAATTCGTCGACGTGGTCCAAAGTGTTCACTTCGATATGGAGATTTTCGCACCTCTCCATTAGAACCGTTTTCCATTATAATTATGCCTGTAAGCATCGGATATGAAGGATTCAGTCGTGCGGGCTGCTCGTGGCGTTTCGGCGGAGAAGCAAGCAGCTGGCGGTATGCCAGCTGAGGGTTGCGCTGAGGCAAGTGGCTCTGAGGCAGGCGGCTCTGCGGGAAGCTGTGCTTTAGGCTGGGCGCATCCGATTGTCCGGCAATGGTTTTTGAACAAATTCGGCAGCCCGACCGAGCCGCAGGAACAAGGCTGGCCGCACATTCTCGGCAACCGGAGCGTGTTGATTTCCGCCCCTACAGGCTCTGGAAAAACCCTTGCGGCATTTTTGGCTTGTATCGACAATTTGGTCAGAAAGGCTATTGACGGAACGCTCTCCGATCGCACAGAAGTCCTATATATATCGCCGCTCAAGGCGCTGAGCAATGACGTGAACAAAAACCTGGAGGTGCCGCTCAAGGAGATTGTCGAGCTGGCACAGGCAAGCGGCCTTTCCATGTCGGAGATTCGCACCAATGTCAGGACTGGCGATACATTGCCGCCGGAGCGGCGCCTGATGCTGAAAAGACCGCCGCACATCCTGGTCACTACGCCTGAGTCTCTCTATATTTTGCTTACGGCCGAGAAGAGTCGAGCGATTCTGCGCAACGTCTCGACTGTGATTGTTGATGAGATTCATGCGATGGCCGATGATAAGCGGGGCTCTCATCTCGCTCTTTCGCTCGAGCGCCTCGAGGCCCTGGTCGGTCAATCACCGGTACGCATCGGTCTTTCCGCCACTCAAAAACCAATTGAGGAGATAGCGGCATTTCTTGTGGGCAACGGGCGAGAGCTGCCGGAGATTATTCAAATTGGAAGCAAACGCCGACTGGACGTTGCCGTAGAGGTTCCCGACAGCCCACTGGGTCCGATTGCCTCCAATGAAATGTGGGACGAGATATACAATCGCATAACTCATCTGGTCAACGCTCATCGCTCTACGCTTGTTTTTGTCAACACGCGCAAGCTGGCTGAGCGAGTCGCTCACAACCTTGCCGAGCGACTCGGAGAGGAAGTGGTTGGCACGCACCACGGCAGCTTGTCGCGGCGTTTGCGCCTGAAGGCGGAGCAGCAGCTAAAGGCGGGCGAGCTCAAAGTTCTGGTAGCGACGGCATCACTCGAGCTCGGCATCGATATAGGATCGGTTGACCTCGTTTGTCAGATTGGGTCACCCAGAAGCATCGCCGTCGCTCTGCAGCGCATCGGACGTGCCGGACACTGGCGCGGGGCGATTCCTAAAGGAAGAATATTTGCCACCACCCGCGATGAGCTGATCGAATGCGCGGCTCTTGTGAAAGCAATCGGCGATGGCGAGCTCGACCGAATTATCATCCCCTCGAAACCCCGAGACGTGCTGGCGCAGCAGATTGTGGCGACGGTAGCGACCGGCGAATGGAGCGAAGAAGAGCTGTTCGAAATGGTCAGGAGAGCTTATCCATACAGCGATCTGGATCGAGATTCATTCAACGACATTCTGGAGATCTTATTCGAAGGCGTGGCCGGCAGAAAAGTGCGATACGGTCGATATGTCCATTGGGACAAGATAAACAAACGATTGAAGGGGCGGCGCGGCGCCAGGCTGATTGCCATCACCAATGGTGGCGCCATACCCGACAACAGTCTCTTCAGTGTAGTGGCTGAGCCGGATCAGACTGTGGTGGGAACGATTGATGAGGACTTCGCGGTCGAAAGCAATCGTGGCGATATATTTCTTCTCGGCAACACATCCTGGCAAATCCGCAGAGTAGAAGCGACGAGCGGTCGAATCATAGTCGAGGATGCCCATGGCGCACCGCCCACGGTGCCGTTCTGGCGGGGTGAGGCGCCGGCTCGTACAATTGAGCTGTCGGCTTGTGTATCTCAATTGCGCAAACGTCTCGACGAGATGCTTGACGGAGTAAGGGGCGGCTGGCAAGATCCGGCAAAACGCCGGGAAGAGATTGTTGCTTTACTGAGCAATGAATGCGGGCTCGACCGGAGCGGCGCTGAGCAAGTGATTGAATATATCATCAATGGTCGCACGATCCTCGGCACCGTTCCCACCCAGGAGGAAATCGTCGCCGAACGCTTCTTTGATGAAAGCGGTGGCATGCAGTTAGTAATACATGCGCCATTTGGCGGGCGGATTAATAAGGCCTGGGGACTGGCATTACGCAAAAAGTTCTGCCGCAGCTTCAATCTGGAGCTGCAGGCATCCGCCACCGATAATGGTATCAATATCTCCTTGACCGAGCAGCATAGTTTTCCTCTTTCTGATGTTTTCTTCTTTGTTCATCCCAATTCTGTGCAAGAAACCCTGGAGCAAACCGCCCTTCAGTCGCCATTCTTCGCTACGCGCTGGCGTTGGGATGCCGGCCGCGCTCTTGCACTTTTGAGATTCAGCGGCGGCAGAAAGGTGCCTCCTCAGATTCAGCGCATGCGCGCCGAGGATCTGCTGGCCGCTGTCTTCCCCGATGCCGCTGCATGTCAGGACAACATCGTCGGAGAGATCGCTATCCCCGATCATCCTCTCGTGCAGGAAGCGATGGATGATGTTTTGACTGAAGCGCTGGATGTCGATGGATTGAAAGGCATTTTGCAAAAAATTCACGGCGGTGAGATCAAGTGCGTTGCCATTGATACACCTCAGCCCTCGGAATTTTCACATGAGATACTGAACGCCAATCCTTATGCCTACCTCGACGACGCTCCTCTGGAGGAGCGCCGAGCGCGAGCCGTGGAGATGAGGCGGGTGCTCCCCGATAAAGTGGTTGCGGAATATGGGCAGCTCGATCCGGCGGCGATCGAGCAGGTACGAAATGAGTGCGAGCCGGATATTCGCGATGCCGACGAGCTGCATGATGTTCTGATGTCTCTTGTTGGTCTGCCGGAGGACAGGCTCTGGCCGGACGGTATGTCGACGCGGAAGAAGTGGGGCGTTTTCTATGACGAGCTGGTATCCACCAGGCGTGCCACCACATTAAGTGCCAATAAAAGAAATTACTGGGTGGCAACGGAAAGTACCGACGCGTTCAAACTTGCATTTGCAGACGGTTGTGCAAATGCCGATGCCGTTGATGTAGGCACTGATGGAGCGGGGCGGGGAGATACAGGAACCAATGCATTGAAGCGCGAGGACATTCTCGATCAGATAGTCTACGGTTGGCTGATGCACAGTGGTCCGGTGACTGCTTCATATCTCGCCAGAGTCTCCGGATTGGCGGCCAATGATATCGACCTGGCGTTTTTGCGCCTCGAGTCGCGCGGTTCAATTTTGCGGGGCAACTTTACCGGTTCGTCCTCGGGAACCGAATGGTGCGATCGAGCCCTTCTGGCTCGCATACATCGATTGACGATCGGCATTATCAGAAAACAGATAGAGCCGGTTACTGCCGCTCAGTTTATGACATGGCTTTTTCGCTGGCAGCATGTCGCGCCTGAATGCCAGCTCGTTTTACAACATGGACTGTTGGAAGTGCTGCGCCAACTGCAAGGATTTGAAATCGCCGCGAGCAGTTGGGAGCCGGAAATACTCGCGCATCGGCTCAAGTCTTACAAGCCCATGTTCCTCGATAATCTCTGCCTTACAGGTGTGATTGGCTGGGCGCGCCTGTCGCCACATCCCGCTCTCTTGAATAAGGATCAACCGGAACAAGGATCCGAGCAGGGCAAGAGTCAGCAAAGGAGAGTAATTCCGACCAGCGCCTCGCCCATAACCTTCTACCTGCGCGAGGAATGCGAATGGCTGGGTTTGCAGGATAACGAGCTCGATCTCAACGTTTTAAGCACCCAGGCGCACAAGGTTCTGGACGTCCTCACCGAATATGGTGCATCCTTTTTCCTCGACATAGTCAGAATTTCAAAACTGCTGAAGTCGGAAGTTGAAGTAGCCCTCTGGGAGCTGGTTACCGCCGGGCTCGTTACGGCTGATGGTTTCGATAATCTCAGAGCCTTGATCGATGCCAAACGCCGATCGGGATCCGGCTCAGCCGGAAGATCAGCCAGACCCCGCCACAGCCAGGGAAGATGGTCGCGCTTGCAACACGTAAGTGCCGGTGAGCCCGATGAGAAAGTTGAATCAGCTTGTTGGATGCTTCTTAAGAGGTATGGCGTTGTTTTCCGCGAGCTTCTGGCGCGCGAGACGAACGTTCCCAAATGGCGAGACGTCCTCCTCATGCTGCGCCGCCTGGAAGCGCAAGGGAAAATTCGCGGCGGCAGGTTTGTCAACGGATTTTTAGGAGAGCAGTTTGCCCTGCCTCATGCAGTGGAATCGCTGCGGGCGAGCAAGAATCAAACTGCAAGCGGGCAGGCAATCACCGCCGGTGGTGCCGGGCAGCCCGAGTTTGTGAAGGTTCGGGCGGGCGATCCGTTAAACCTCTCGGGCATAATCGTCCCCGGACCGCGAGTAGCTTCGAACTCAAACAGTGTTATTGTTTTCAAAGATGGCGCCTTCGATCATATTGAAGAATAGATCACAGTTGTTTTTGTCCTTTAGATGCAAGCATGAGCTCAAGCAGAAGACGTTTCATCTTGAAAATTTCCGCGCCTAGCTGATCGAGCATCGCCTTTCGGACCTGCAACACCGCCAGGTTGACGCCGGCTCGATTATGCCCTGAGCCAGTGCTCATCGCTATATCGCTTTGCCTGGTCGAGACCGTGAATTGAGGAATGTTTTTGTCTGTTACCCATCGCTCGATCAGTTGCTCGATGCGAGTCTTGTTTGCAGGATCGCCGGGAGGCACAGAAGTCAAAAACTTCAAAACAGTAGGTGGATACTCATTCTCAGGCCCGCTCGATTGGCCGAAGATTTTGCACAGAATATTCGGTTCTTCATCTATATGATAGGTGCGCCCTGAGACCTGCTTCATTGCATAAAGTGAGAACACGGATGGCACCAGTCCGGCAGCGGCACCCAGGATGCCCGAGGGGATGGAGAGCCGCGGATACTTGTATGTCGGCACATCAAGAAGTTCACCAACCGCCCATAGAACTCCATTGCTGACAAATGAAGCGGCGTTCGTGACGGCGACTTTCTTGTCGCGCTCGGAGCTCAAATTTTGCGAGATGTCATCATAAAGCGCTCGGTCCTCCGCTATCCTCGCCAAAACAAAGTCGACTTCGAGGCTGGCTGTTTGTATTGCATCCGACACCTCTTCTTTAGTTGCATAGTAATGTAGTTTAGTTTCAACCAGATCTTTGCTTTTGTCGTCAGCCGCCAACGAGCTTCTTAGCTCAGACAATTCCTGCAGAGGCTGCAGGATGTCCATCTGCCTGGCCAGATCTGCGGCTTCCTCAGAGAGCCGAGCAGAGCGCAGGTCGACATGGCCTTGCAAGATTCGACGCGGAAAAGTTACCGAGTTTGGTCTCAGCTCTTCACAATGCGCATTCTGAAGCAAGAACAACGCTGCACAGCACAGGGCCGGGGGAATTGATCCTTTCATCTTCATTTTTCGATCTTCCGTTGTTTCCAGCCGTTTGGCAGCCAGCATTGAAGCATTATTTCGTCTCCTCCGCCAGACCGATTTCCAATTTCAGCAAAAATTCTTTTTCAATATACAAAGGATTTGTGTCTGAATGTGTCGCTTAGCGGATAGACAAAAGACGAGATGACTTTGCGGCATCCTCAGGAGGATATGAGCATGGCATTTTTTGAATTACCCCGCAGCGTGGACGTGGCAGACAGTGGACCGAGCACCAGGCCGGCCGTGGACATGACTGATCCAAAGACGAATAAAGTTTTGCAAAACAAAGCAGAAGAAGTGCAAAACGATCAACCAACTAAGAAAGCGGAGAATAAAGCTGAGAAGCCCGAGGCGAAGAAGGGCGACGGAATGACTGATGAGCAGCGTCGTGAAGCACGCATGCGTGTAGTGTCCGCAACTGCAAAGGTCCTCGAGAGCGGCGTTCTCGATCCGAAATCGAAAGAGGCGATTATGGTCGTGGCAGCAATCGATCATCAGCTGCGACATGGTGGCGGCGTGAAAGCGGCCGACAGCCTGGATGTCGACATCAGCGCCGGCTTGCCGAAGGGAATGAAGTTGGAGATCAAGAAAGACGCGGAATTCGAAGCGAAGGTCAAGAAATTCTGCAAGGAAAACGGCGAAGAGGTTCCGAACTACATCAGAGTGGTGACCTTGAGCAAGGATGGCAAAGAGGTCGGCAGAATAGGCGTTACAGCTGAAGCTCCGGAAAAATAGCGCCCTGTGTCGCTCGCAAAGATTGCATCTGATTCGGTTAGAATAGAGGCGCTCTGATTAGAGGCGCGCTCAGTGACCGCCGAGAAAACTCCGAATAAAAAGTTGGCGGCTTTGTTGAGTCTGGCAATTTTTGCCCTCACCATATATGGTTGCAAGAATACCAGCTTTGATACGGAGTTTCAGCAGCGGACCTGGGAGCAACTGTGGCTCGACGGCTGCGATGCGATCGCTGATTTGCGTCTAAACGACGCTCGCCGAGCATTCCAGGACGCGGAGCAGCAGGCTCGCCTGCTCGGAGCGGCTGATCCCAGGCTGGGTTTTACGCTGAGACGACTTGGTGATGCCTATGCGCTGAGCGACATGCTCGAGGATGCCGAGAGTGCCTATCAGCGTGCAGTAGAGGTGCTGCGAGCCAATCTATCCAGGCATTCCGATGAACTTGTGGATAAAGAGCTTGTCGATAGTTTGACTTCACTTGGAGAGCTTCAACTGAGGAAGCGGAAATTCAAGGAAGCTGAAGCAACCTTCAATCAAGCGATCAGAGAAGCTGAGCACATCGGCGGCTCAAACATGGAGCGGAACGACGATCGTTTGCTGGAAATCTCGTTCGCCTCCGCGCTCAAGGGACTGGGATTGGTCTATTCCTACACCAATCGATCCATGGAGGCCGAAGCCGCCTATTCAAGAGCTTTGCGCTTTGATGTCGCAGGCAGCATCAGCGTCAACGCGGAGAGCGGACCTGAGGCTTTTGTCAAAGCTGTGGATAAACTCAGAGTCGCTCGCGCGGCCATGACCATTGAAGAGGAAAAGAGGGCCTCAGAGATCATCAGTAATTGGACGCCGGTGCAGGACGCTGGCGTTCGTGCCGGCAGCGAGCATAATTATGCCCTTGCTGAGGAGAACTTTTCTAAAGCATTTGAAATCGGGCGCCAGATTCGATTGACTGCACCGCAAGCCATGGATAGCTTGACCGAGCTGCTGAAGGTCTTGATCAAGCAGAGAAAATATTCCAGGGCCGAGCAATTATCCAGTGCCTGTCTTTCGAAAATTATTAGCGACACTAATCCGCCCAACAAGCAAACCGACAATGCCCTTGGAGAAATGGCAAAATCCTACCTGGTCCAGGACAAATTCCGGCAAGCGATACCATATGTTGAGTGCCGCTTGAAGCTTCGGCAGAAGTTGCGCGGACCCAACAATTTCCATGTGGCTGAAACGCTTTACGATCTGGGCGTTTTATACCAGAAGGTCGGCGCTTTTCCGGAGGCTGAATTAGTCTTCAACAAGGCTCTGCAGATACTGAAGGACAACAATATGCTTGCCCACGAGCTGGCACAAGACATCAAAAACCATCTGGCGGTTAAACCCGCTAAGGGACTGCCGACGGAGCATTCCGGCAATCGATAGAGCCGGCGTTCTTACAACGCTATAACATTTGCCAGAGGAACATAAGCATGCCCCTGCCGTCTATCGGCGTAATTGATTGAAACCTCAGACAATCACTTTCAAGGCAATGGATCGGGCTTCGACACATGCCGGTATGGTATCGCATATGATATCATCCGCCAGATTGCAGCAAGACCGTTAGATCCGTTCCTCTACTGATTGACTGGCATTGGCAGGAGACCACGACTATGTTTCAGAGCAGGACGGATTGCAGCGGTGGCGGACCGAATGGCGGTTTCGCCGGGAACGCCGGAGAAGATTCCAGCGGATTATCGAGCAATGAACAATGCTCGGGCAATGCTTCATCGCTGAGCAATTGCAGCCGCATGCCGGAGACCAAGAAGCAGTCCGGCGGCCCGTCTGAAGAGAATGGTACTGCATATGGTGCAGCTCCCTGGTCGCAAGCGGAGTGGGAGTGTGCTGAAGGAGTCTGCATTCTTCGCTGGAAGCCAACGCGCAAATAGCAGTTGTTTCAAACGGCAGGCGGCACGGAAATTCGACTGGGAAAACTTGAGACCGCAAATATATGTAAAAGTGGCATGTCTGGCTGGGCTAAGCGATATCGATTGCCTTTGTAACAGGCTCATCTACAGATTTCCTTAATAATTGGTTCACAAGTCGGCTGGATGCTGCTAACATCGAGCCAATTGAAGCGGCTCCGGTTGGATCAGCAATCCAGCTCCGGGGTTTTATCGCTTTGGCGAAGTTTTTCCGAGGGCTTGGAGACACTTACCTTATGAATACTGGAGACACTGCTTGGGTCTTGATCTCGTCGTCACTGGTCATGCTGATGACTCCCGCCATCGGTTTATTTTATGGCGGGATGGTGGACAGGAAAAATCTGCTATCGACAATCATGTTGAGTTTTGCCGCACTGCTGGTGGTGACCGTTCAGTGGGTTCTGCTCGGTTATTCTTTGTCGTTCGGCGCTGATCTGCATCATGTGATCGGCGGGCTCGGTTGGTGCGGACTGAACGCCATTACAAACACGGTTTGCCCTTATGCATCGTCGATACCGCACATGGCATATATGTTGTTTCAAATGAAGTTCGCCATCATCACGCCCGCGCTGATCAGCGGTGTCTTTGTCGACCGCGTGCGCTTCAGCGCCTTTGTGGTTTTTGCCCTTCTCTGGACCACATTCGTGTACGATCCCGTTGCCCATTGGGTCTGGGGTGAGGGTGGTTGGTTGCGCTCGCTTGGTTCGCTGGACTTCGCCGGCGGCACGGTTGTCCACATCACAGCCGGAGCTGCCGCTCTATCTCTATGCTTCGCTTTGCGCCACAAACCGCGCGCTGTCGACGGCAGATTCATGCCGGTCAGTATACCGCTGACTTTGTTCGGTGCCGTTTTACTCTGGTTCGGTTGGTTCGGATTTAACGGCGGCAGTGCACTGACGGCAGGCAATATTGCCGCGCAGGCCCTGGTTACAACCAATCTGGCTGCCGCGGCGGCAGCGTTGACGTGGATGGTACTCAGCACCATGGATGGTGAGCCGACCGCTGTAGGTACGGCCACGGGTGCGGTTGTCGGGCTGGTTGCCATCACTCCGGCTTGCGGGTATGTCGATGCTGTCTCGTCAATAGTGATTGGCTCGGTGGGATCACTAATATCGTACTGGTCGATCAAGCTTGCCGGCAGGATGCGTATTCAGGATTCGCTTGATGTTGGTGCTTGCCACGGTGTCGCTGGAACCTGGGGGGCGATCGCCACCGGCATTTTCGCCAGCAAAGCAATCAACCCGCAAGGAGCAGATGGTCTCATTCATGGAAATTTGAACCTTCTTGGCGCGCAATTCATAGCCGTATCGACGGTCTGGGTCTTCACTTTCGCGGTCACATATGTGTTGGCTAAGGTGGTCGACAAGCTGTTCCATTTCACGGTGACTGAAGAGCAGCAACAATTGGGTCTGGATGTATTCCACCTGGGTCAGGAAACGGCAATCCAGGAGCCGCAAGAAGTCGTATTCGCGCAAAGCTGATCGGTAGCCGTCATCCGTGCCGCATGACTCCGAACCGCCGGTGGTGGCACACAAATTGAAGGGATTGTGGGCAGGCTTACTTGTTGGCGGTCTTCTCGCTTGCCTTATCGCCGTTTCCTTTATCATTAGACGAGCCGGCTACGGTAAAGCCGGCTTTGCCATCGACCGTGCGTTTCATCTCGACGTCGAACGAAACGACCATCTGACTCTTTTGTTTTGGCGCCCTGCCGTACTTTCGCAGATTAGCCATGCGAGGGCGTACTGCCCTGGACAAGGCGCGCTCTTGCGACTCAAGTGAGCGCTCGCTCGCCGCAGCGCTCTTTTCATTGCGCTCGGCTTGCTGATCGCGCAAGGCTGCTGCTCTGCCTGCGGCGTTGAATAGTTTGTAATCTTCATCTACCTTGCGTTTATACACTTGAGCCAGGCGGTCGTGCTCCTGTGCTTTTTTTCTATGTCTGTCTGCGGCGCGCGAGTGCTCATCAGCAGTGGCGTTTCTGTCAAGCAAGTCTTCGGGTGGAACGTAAGGCAATGGTGGAATCTCAAAGCGCTCAACGAGATTGACTGCCCGAACGGCTGCTTCGCGGAAACCCTTTTCTGATTCGGGATCTCTATCGACTCCCAGTGCCGGGAAAAATTCGACAACTTCGCCGGACAAATTGCGATATCGATCGACGCTGACTCTAATCGTCACCTCGCCAGGTCCGACGTCTGCGACTTCCCATCTGTCATAGATTGCTTTTGCCACTCGCCTATACCAATCAGCCCAGGTGAGATGCTCATTATTTGCCGGGTGCGGCAAGGTCATCGCTCGTGCAACAAGCGAGGCGGGCTCGGGCGCACGTGCGCCATTGTCAGTGGTATTGGGTGTGGTATCATTCGGTAAAGAAGGCAAGCGGGCAGCGGTCGCCTGAAGTTCAGGAATTTTCGGCGGGTTGGACCAGTACATCCCCCCGAGGGTATGCTTGATCACGCCTGGTCCGGATTCGCGATGCACATCATAGTCCGGCGACCATGAGCGCAGTCCGTTTCTTGGAGTCGCGAATGAAACCGGCCGAGCCGATGTGGATGGCGCTCGCAACAAAGGCGTTCCGTTGTTGGATTCGCTGTGCCATTGCAGAAAGCCGCCTGGTGTCGCCCGAATCACAGTGTTGGCTGGACGTATACCGGCGCCGCCGCCGCCACCTACGCTGCTCACTCCATATCCCTCGCCGTATGCTGTAACGCCCTGCCGCCGAGGTGGTTGAGGGACATTAACTCGGGTCGGAAAAGATCCCATGCCGCCCTGCAGTCCGGATGTGTTTGCTCCGGTGTTGGCGTGGGCGCCGTTGATACCGCCGCTCTGTGGATTTCTCGGACCGCCGAATGCGCTGTTATTAGATGAAGATACGCCCGGTGTGAGAGTGTAACTGGAAATAGGCGGTATAAGATGGGGCGCTACTGAATGGGCGCCCGCTCCTGCCCCTGTGCCTGCGCTCAACCCGGTGCGGCCCATGCCTGCTGCAGTACCCCCACCCAGACCTGCGCCGCTCGAGCCGCCGAAACCCGTGTATTGCGAGGCATTGACGCGAAATGGCGGGTAATTGCTGCCGCTCGCCTGGCCGGGCAACGTTGTCGGTTGGGCTGTCAGACCTGTCGAGGTTGCTTTGGGGGTAGGCGGGATGACTTCCAGGGATGAGTGCAGGGAAGCCTCATTCTTAATGGAGCCTTCCAAAAACGAGCTGCCCTTTTTGCTGGTGCTGCCACCTGCGCTGCTTTCCTGAGCCTGGGAGGAGCTCGACGCTAAGAAGAGCAGAAGGATTGAAAGAACAAGAGGCGCGCTCATCCTGATGATCCGCTCATCGGACTCATTTGGTTTGCTTGGAGCTGGCATAGCAAACTTGATCTTCAATTCAGCTCTACCATAATGCTACATGATCAACTTACCACGGAAGCATGCTAGAAACACAATAGGGTTAGTCACAGAAACTGAAAGGGCAGGTCAAAAGCTTCTAGAATCGGCGCGAAACTTGATCCTGCGTCATAATGTTACTAGCTGGAGTTCGGTACGGACAAATGCACACGCTTATGTTACTGCACCCATTTTTACTACTCATCGGAGCGATTCTGATGATGGGTTACGCTTGCATTTTTTCCATTCTGGTCGTGTTCAAAAGATTGATGCGACGGCTGACAATATGGAAGGCGGGCATTGCCGTTGCGATCCTCATCTTCGCTATCGGTATGTGCTGGGGCTTGCCGATGGTTCAGCCCTTTTTTTTATTAGCAGGAATTTCTCTGGTACTCCTTTTACCGCCTGTAGCCTTGCGAATTTTGCGAGTCGAATCAGCAGGAACTCCCTGGTCCAGCGATCAAATTTGCCTGGCGATTGCTTCGGCGGTTAACATTGTCATTGTCGTTATTGGTTTGATTTTTTATGTATTAAGCGGGATTAGCTTGGACTGGCGTTGCTAAGCATGTCCGTGCACGATGCCGTCCGGATTCTCCTGAGTCCTGTGTTCATAGCCCTCGGGCGGGAAATGGAGGTTGGTTATTTCTTTCGCCAGGTCGGGCAGTCGCCTTCGCGGTTCCAACATCACTCCACAGCGATTGCCTGTCCTGCAGTGCCAATGCCGCATTCGCTCACTGGTCGGATTTTGAAATAGTACGCTGAGTCGACATTAAGGGAATGCAGTTCGTACCTGGTGTCATACACCAAGAGCGAGCTGTACAGTTTGTCGGGTGAAACGCCGAAGCTAACCTCGTATGCATACGCTCCAGGCGATGACTTCCAGCTCAGCACTGCGTCGCGGCGATCGGTCGTGCCGCGTGTGACACTGAATCCGGTGACCGGTTCAGGCACTGCTCCTGGTGCCTTTCCGAATATGCGGAAATCACTAATTGCAAAACAGCCGGTAGGCATTTCTATATTTACGAGTTTGAGGTAGCGGGTTGAAATTGGCTCGGAAAGCTCAATGTAATCGTGAGGCACATCGCTCTCGTTCCGGCTTTTATCGATTGCGAGATCCCATTTCTTGCCATCCAGCGACTGGAAAATTTGATAACGGTGCCGCACGTTCATTTGCTTGCCTCGAAAAGCGCACTCTTCGTCGGCATAGTTGATCTGTAGAGCTCGCACCTCGACTTGTTTTGCGAGGTCAACGGCAAGGTAGTGCCCCTGGTTTCCGTTCGGCGCCGTCCAATAAGTTTTTATGTCTTCGTCGAATGCCAGGGCCGGATCACTCTTTCCCTTCACCGCAGCGCCGGAAGCGTTCTCCCCTGCCTTCTGCAGCTCTTTTGAAGCTGAAGCCCAGGCTCGTTTTTTATACGACAACAGCATCCAGTTGGTGAATGTGGTGTGCGGATCCCTTTGCGTGCTTGGCAAATAATGCGGATAGTCACCGAATGCGGTATCGGCGAACAAAATTCCATCTTTATCCACACCTGCAGGGAACAGCCCGAGGCGCCTTTCGAATGTATCCTTTACGCTGATGACCATCGTGGCGACGTGCCAAAGATTGTTGAATCGATCGGCAAATGTGCTTCCATGTCCGGCACCGCGGGCGAAACCAGTTGGCTTCCATGAAAAGGGATTGTGATCCTGGTATTTGAACGGACCAAGAGGCTGATCCGACACATAGACTCCATCTCCGTAGACGTTGAATTCGGTGCCCGGGGCTCCATATTGAAGGTAGTATCGCCCGCCGAATTTGTTCATCCATGCGCCTTCAATGAAGGGAGCCATTTTGCCGTGCTGATTATTCTCACCAAAGCGCTCCCAGCCATGCTTCTGCGGGTCAAGGCGCAGAAGCTCTAAAATCTTGCCCTTTGGCTTGTAACCGTTTTGCGCATCCAGTTCCACACCATATATGGGATAGACATTGCTGGAACCATAGTAGAGGTAGAGGCGGCCGTCGTCATCTTCAAACAGGCTCGGGTCCCAGGTCTGCACGGGGAATTCATGGACGGCTTCGCTCCATTTGCCGCTTGCAGGATCAGGGCTAATGTAGAGCGGCATCGTATCTTTCTCGGTGAAACAGGGCAAGAATAAAATTCCGTTCTTAGCCGGCCAGGCTGCTGGAGCGCACACTTGATCGTCTGATGCATTGACCTTAAATTTACATGGAACGAAGTTCCACGTGGCCATATCGTTGTCCGACCACCAGTAACCTTCCTGGTTCGTGGCAAACAGATAATACTTATCCTTGTACATGATGCAGACAGGGTCGGCTGTGGAGCGATGATTGGGACGGGAACCTTTGTGCAGCTCGAAGTCATAATCCAAATTGATTGGATTGCAGTACGTCTTTGGAGTCTTTACGACGGAGGCGCCGGCGAAAGTTGGCTCCGCTGAGCAGAGCAAAGTAACTGAGGCGGCTGCCAGCGCGCTCAGGAGCAAAGTTATTCTCGCCTCCCTCTTTGTTATAGCGCTGATCGTTGCCATACTAGTAACCCGCATGTCTTGACTTTATGTAGGATTCCAGCTCGCCGCTACCGGTGGTGACAACTTTGTCCCCCTCGCTAAGCCCTGCGACAATCTCGACATAGTTGCCGCTTTCCTTTCCCGGTCTTACGGCACGTTCCTCAAAGATACCTTCTGCGGTATCGTCATCTCCTCCATCTTTGCGAACGAAAACAGTTTTGCGCACCTCGTGTTCCCTGAGGGCGCGTTTGGGACAAGCAAGCATCATCTGAGGCACACCTTCCATCTCAATTTCGGCGAACATGCCTTTCTTGAGCTTTCCATTCTTATTGTCCAGCTGTACGCGCATCGGCACAGTGCGTGTCTCGGGATTGACATTAACACCAATACTGCTGATCTTTCCTTCAAAATGCTGATCGGGATAGCTGGGAATTTTTATTTTTACAGGATCGCCGATTTTGACTTTTTGCAGATCGACCTCGGGCAAATCGACCTGCAGCAGAACAGTGGAGGTATCAATTATGGTGAACATATTGACCGAAGGCTGCACGACTTCGCCGACGCCGGTATCGTGGAAGGAAATCATGCCGCTGATGGGTGCAGTCAGGCGAATTGTGCCGATTATTTTGCCGCTTTGCACTCTATCAAGGGCGGTTTTGTCAGCCCCCAAGAATACAAGCCGCTGGACAAGTGTGTTTATATGGTTGCTGATTCTTTCAACCTCGGCTTGAGCGAGAGCGTAATCGCGTTTCAACATTGAACGATTCTTGAATAGTTGCTCTTCTCTTTGCACTGTCGCATGAGCTTCCTCATATGCAGCCTTCTCTTGAGCGAGTTTGGCTTTGGCTACGGCAAAATCCTTGGTTGCCGCAATTTTCTCTTCATAGAGCTCCTTGACTCGCTGAAACTCACTCTCGGCCAAATCGAGGTGGGCTTTTGCCTGATTGGCAGCCGTTTTGGCTCTGATCAGCGCAGTTGGATGTTTGAGCAACTCCTCGTAAATTTGCCGCTCGCGCTCTTCGTGCAGCTT
>JAJPJO010000409.1 GCA_021324135.1 Pseudomonadota bacterium | reverse complement strand
GCCGCATCTCGAACGATTCACAATTCGCGATGGTGTCATCAGGCCCCTCTATTCAGGCGATGCCAAAGGTGCAGCTTCTGACCTGCAAGATTTGCTCCAGACCGCGTATCAAGGTCACCCAGCTCATCATTTTGGCTTAATCAGCGGTTCGCACGGAGTGGGCAACGGCGGTCTTGCAGGCGAGGACGGCAAAATATCCATGAGTGAGTTCGGTAACGCTATCAGAGGCAGCCTCAAAGGAAGCGGGCACGACCACCTCGATTTGATCCAGTTCGATGCCTGCCTCATGGCCCAAAACGGGGTTCTCGAATCATTGAAGGGGCTGACCGACCATATAGTAGCGTCGCAAAGAAGAACTACATTTACTCATTATGAAGACTCCCAGAAAGACCTTGTCTATATGGATGGACAAGACATAATCGATCCTCTCAAAACATTGCTTGAAGACCCGAAAATTGATGCCAACGAGCTTGGCGAGTCGATCATCAAGCATGAAAGCGACAAGCCGAGAAACCATACCGGTACAACTAGCCTTACGCATTTTAATATGTCGGCGTATACTGGTTTCCGCTCTGCTCTCAATCAGCTCGGCGACGATCTGCTCAAGGCAGCGCGCGATCAAAAAAACGCTGATGCTCTCGAGAAAGTCACAAAAGACGTCGAGTTTGTCGAAGGAAGCGGTTTTACCAATCCTTACAAGAGGGATCTGATTGATTTTGTAAAGGGTGTCCAAAAAGCCATTAAGGAAGGGCGAATCACGGATTCGGATGGACAGTTGGACAAGGACTGCCGCCAGGTCCTGAAAGCAAGCAAGCCTCTTATAGAGTCTTTCACCAGGCACTTCGAGGGTGACGGGCACCAAAACGGCCTGAACATTTTCTTGCCTGATCCGGAAATTTATGCCAACGCAAAAGATGATAATCCTCTTTTCTACCATTTAAAGGGTGCGAAAGATACCATACTTGGTATCAGCAAGGAGAAGCTCGACGAGCAAGGCTGGTCGGAGATACGGCAGCAATTAATCTCTGATGCAGTGCAAATAGAAGAAAAATGCAAGCACACCGGTGTGCACGAGAAAGCGGATGACATTCTCAAAGCCTGCACGAGTCTGAACTCAATCGCGTATAACGATAGAAATAAGATCTCACAGGCGACCGAGAAGCTGCTGAAATCACTCGAAGCGCTCGAAACCAATCCGGTTTTCAAAGCCTTGCAAAGGCAAATGATTGAGGACGCTGTCAATGAAATTTATGCAAACGAAATGCAGCCAGGCTGCGACGGCTGGAGAAGATTTTTGTGCGCCTGGCGTCAGCGGATCGACCAGTACGAGCGCGAAAACTAACCAACACCCAGAGAGTCATACCGCCCGTGGTGCCTTCGCTAATTTTGAACTCGATTGATTCCAGCAGAAATTGAAGTCAAAGATTTCATGCTAAGACATGCTAAATTGCTTGGTTTGAATGAAAACGATTGGACTCAACAGCTTGAGCACACCGATCGGCAGAGCCGTGGCTGGCGTCTTGTCCGTGTTTGCTGAATTCGAACGAGAGATGATGTGGGAAAGAGTGAAGGCCGAATACCTTATGCACGAAAACGAGGAAGACGACATGGACGGCCGGAATCAGTAACCAAGCACGCCACCAAAGTGAAACAACTCTTCAAGCAAGGCGCATCCAAAGCTGACATCGCCAGGCAACTTAGCATCAGCCGGACCTCGGTTCGGAGACTTCTTGCTCAAGAATAGAAAAATCGCTCAAATGTCCCAACCGTTCCGAGATGATACGCGATTCCAAGAGCGATATGGCTGTTTTTCGCGCGAATCGTTGCCGCACCACAGGCAGTGCCGGAACACGAGCTGCGTTACTCGTCGTGGTTCTCCGTCTGGGTTGCTAACCCAGCTGTTTTGGCACCAGCAAGGCCCGAGATCTCCAACGGCTGGACACCGCTGGTGTCAAGACCGCTCATCCTCGCTCGAACTTCGGCGAAGCGTTGCAATCCACTATGTATCTCGGTGCTGGTTGCAGTAATTGGCGAGCGCTCAGGTGCATGTGCCGCCAAATTTTCGAAATAATCGCCATGTCCGCCTTCAGAGGTGTTTCTTGCCGTCGCCATAGTAAACTCCTTCGAGGATGTGAGCCCCCTCGTTTTTGGATATGGCTATGCTAAACAATGAGCCATAAAATGCGCGTTAAATGGCTCCGACGTGTCCGGCTATAAGACCGGCTTTCTTCTGATATCTTAGGATAGGTGAACCGGCGGGAGGTCCCGCCGGCATAACGCAGTTATCACTGCGTATCGCGCCTTGCGGCGCGGTCGCATCTCATAACTGGCGATATGTTTTATATGTGGTGGTCTAGTAGAGTTCCGATGCCACCGTTCATAGTGTCAATAGCTGTCATCGGGGAATGCCTGTCTTGTTATCAATCAACGCCATTTGCGCTCCATCAACTCCGATAACTGAAACATGGTTATCATCGATGACTTCCAGCTTGACGGGGATAGAAAGTTTTACATGACTGTCTCTGGTAACACGCTCAAATCTTCCGTTTTGGTAAGACAATAGTTCCTCATTGTTAGGATCATCGCATACAAAGAGAAGGGGCTGGATTCGACTCTGAAGTCCTAGCCCAATGTGGTCAATTCGATAAACGGCACAGGCATGACTGTGGAATTGGATGGCAATTATGCGGCTGTTACCTATTTTCAGCTGACAAGCTTGTCCCTCGGGTTGCCAAGGTTCTAGTGTAAAACCAAAGACGGTTCCTGCCAAAAACATTTCTGCTAAGACGGCTACCAATGGAAGAAAGCAAAGCAACGCAATGGGACGCAGCGCTTGGGCTAGCGTGTTCGCGATTTCG
>JAJPJO010000021.1 GCA_021324135.1 Pseudomonadota bacterium | reverse complement strand
TCCACGTAGCAAAATCAATTGTGTCAACCCAACCCCAACCTCGCTCCTCTTGCTTACCACGAACAAATCCAGCGATCATCGCTGACAATTTGCTGTCTTCGGTTTCCAAAAGACCTGGCAGCAGTGATGAATCAATTTCGTCATCAGCCAATCTGCCAAGTGTTAGACCTACGAAGAACGGCGCACCAACCAATTTTGCGAACCGAGACACGTTTTCGATGCCGCCATTCCGAAGGAGATCTTTAACCGCCTCGCTACGTTTCACTCGAAGCTTCTTATATCTCTCTTCCCAAGACCCTTCCTCGTCATACAAACCGGAGTCGGAACTCCTAAACAACGATTGGTGAGCGTACAAAGGGTTCGTAGGATTTAGCTTGCTAGTTACATCTTCAAGCCTGTCAAGCAAATCCCGATTTTCTGGCAAAGTAGCATATACAGTCTGCCTATACTTCGATGCAAATTTCTTCAACGCGGTCCAGAGCCTCAATCGATCCTCGTCAGCAACATTCAGTTCCAGTAAGGACGATAGACTGTTGAAAAGCAAATCGAGAGATTCTCCTGGCAGAGTGAAGAGCACGTCGATTAACTCGCTGAGTCTGTCGATATTGCGATCAGCAAGCTCTATTGCTTTCTCCAAGAAATACGACACTTGAAACCAGTAGTCTTCACTTACTACATGCTGCTGATCAGCAACCTTGCGGAATCGTGGCTTCTGAGAAGCAGTAGACGTTTGCCGTTGTTCCATGAGTTTCAGCAAGAGCTTCCAGGCGATATCTGGTATTTCCTTTTGCATCGCCTGCAAAGCTGCCTTTCTTTTCTCAAACGAAGCCGCCGTTTGCGGATACCATGGGGCGAGGATCTTCACGAGAGAATTGAAGGGACGGTTCGAGGATACACCGCCTGAATCTAGAGATGCCAACTCGCTCAGTAGAACACAACACGCTGTCACAAACTGCTCGTCCCAAGCGAGCGATTCCAGCGCCCAAAGAAGACCGGTCATGTAATTGTCTCCCATGATGCCGTCGCCTTCTTGCCTAAACAAGTCAATAAAGGGACAGGGACTCTGTGCCAACGCATGTTCGACGGCCTGCAAGAATTCTTCTGGAGAAGCCTCAGCAAGTAGCGGAATTACATCATTCAGTGTGGCCCAAAGTCCCCAGTCAGCGTCTTTGAGTATCTCTCGCACCGCCAACAGTGCAGTTACCCGTGCTTTGTTAGAAGAGGTATTTGTGAGGACATCTGAATTGCTACCAAGCAGCGCTAAACCCTCAGCAAATCCCTTTCTCAGGATGTACGAGTGTTGTAGTGTTTTTCCATATATCGACGCTGCTATCCGCTCATCCTTCGGTAAATCAAGTTTAGGATCACGCTCTCTCAAAACTTTCGTGACGCATGCTTTGAAGTCATCCAAGTTATCATCGAAGATCCGGCTACCGAGCGCTTCCCATAACTCACTGCGACTGCTTACGGACCAGCGACCGTCCAGGAGGCTAACAGGATGTTCTGGCTCATGCAGTATCTCTCGGATCTTTGGAATCCACCTCGCATAGTCTTCGTTAACTAATTCTCCTACTCGCCGTCGATCCTCAGAGTATTGGTCACTCCAACCACCAGCAAGAGTCGCGACCGCCAATTGAGAGGCGTATGGTTGATTATTCCAATCTGTGTTCCTTCTTGCTGTCTCTTTTGCGGAAAACTCCATCGAACCGGAAAGATGCATCGGTTTCTCGAATATGCGCGCCAAGTCTTCAGGAAGTGTTTCCTTGGTTATCGTACCGGCGTTCTTATTCGCATTTTGAACTTCGTCCACAAGACGAGTCCATACCGAAGGCACATTCACCGAATAAGGACTTATCAATGAATGCACGAGATGTAGCACAACGCCGGATTTCACATCCAAGTCATAACTTAGAATGTGAAAGTGTCTTAGGAATTCGAATACGCCTTCATTCGGGACATCAACACCTTGATCCGCTCCCTTCAGATGATGCCGAAATGCTTCTAGTTTGTCTTCCTTGCCCTTGCTACTATACTTGGCAAGCTTGACCTTCTGAAAAAACTCGTCAGATGATCCGGCCTCTCTGGCCCACTCAAGAATTTTTCGTGCATCCGCGATGTCAGTTGCACTCAGAGGTCCGGTAATGAGAGCTATCGAATCCTGCTTTCGTGTGAATACCTCTGGGTTGTTAAAATCGCTCCAGGCTGCTTGAAGTACTTCACCGAATGTAGTGTCACCTTTTGTGAATGATATTGAATGTTTGATTTGTCCCAAAAGTTTCCGAGTCTGATTGCTTCCTGGTTGTTCAGCAAAAACAATCATGTCATCGATTTCATATCCTTCATACTTGCCTTGGAGCTTTATCTTGGATATCGGCCAACACGCCAAACAGGGTGCAAAGCCGCCCGTTAGCATCAACGCAACAAACGTTGCTTGTATGTGCGCCTCGAAGTGCGCACCACCGCCACCTGTTGAAAAGGGGTTGCTAAGCTCTTTGCTTCGTGTCTTCTTTCCTGATCTGCTTTTCTTGGTGGTAGCTTTCGCCATTCAGATACCTGCCGACACCTTCCATATTCTAAGGCAAATCTCGCGAAGCTTGAACGACTGTTGTACTGCGCTACTCCGAACTCCTTATGTCACGACCCAAGAAGATTACCGGCCGGTACCTACGGTTGATTGCCGCGTCAATCGTCGCTGATCAAACGCCACCGTAAGTAGGTGGCGTTTGAGGTAATCAATGTCATTTCAGAGCAGCCTTAAAGCCTTTCGAGCTTATACCGTGCGTCCAGCAGCTCCCTTTCGGCGCGCTCCAGATTTCTCTGCTGAAATATTCTCCAGTCGAGCAGCCTCTCTCGTTGCGGCCCGCTAGAGTAAGGATCGGATAGCCTTTCATTGATGCGAGCAATATCATCATTGCACTTATCGATCACTCGTTGAGCGCGCTCAACTTCTTGCTTCGCATCCTTAATGTCTTGCTCTCGCCGCTGTTTCCGATTATCTGCTTCCTCGATCAGTTCCCTTAAGCTTCTCTGCTTGCTCACGGGCAACCTTTCACAAGGCGTCACATATGGTGGCATTGATGTGTCGACTACTAGAATCTGAGGTTGGTTGGCCGCCTGTTCCATTTTAGAATGCTTAGGATGCATCCATGCTGTAGCTGTCTCCCATTGCCTCCCAATTTCATCAGAGATGTATTGCGTAATGCTTTCCAACCAGCCGTATCCTATCAACACGACGAACACAATCGCGATAAGCTGAGTGCATCGCCATCGAAGTGCCTCATCTTTGTCGTGCGAATTGTTCCTCAATTCTTCCTTTGGGTTTGCCTCCTTTGCTCTTTTTGCTGCTCGCTGGGCCGCGGCCGCTTCTCGTGCTGCCATTTCATCCTGTACTTTACTTTTCCTCTCTTCCTTTCTTTTTCGTACCTCCTCTCTCTCCTTCCGAGCCGCTTCAGTTTCAGTTTCTCTCTTTTTTTGTTCTTTTTCGGCTCTCTGCCGCG
>JAJPJO010000251.1 GCA_021324135.1 Pseudomonadota bacterium | reverse complement strand
TGACTCTCAGCGAAAGCGAAAAATATGAACTTCTCAAGCTCATGAGCTTTGTGCTCGATCACTCGACCGCTAGAAGTTTACTGCCTTGTGCGCAGCTGGACATTTTTCATGGCATAGGATACAAAGCTGCGACGGCGCGACTCAGACGATTGGCAACATCTCTCAAGGAACAATGTGCCGCTTCCAATGGCACACTTGCCTCTTTTTTCACCAGCAGCACGCATACATCCAGATGCCCGTTTGCGTCTATGTTTGGCCATGGCTCCGTTGTTTCAGCACAGCAACTGGAGATTGATAATTTTATCAACCTCTTATTTGGTGCCACTGATAACGTAGCAAACACGATGAGCTGGCTGGTCTACAATTTACTGGTTCACCAACATGCCAAATCGAGGGTGCTGGAAGAGCTACACGCACACGCGCAGGAGCGGCGTCTCGACACGTACACCGAGCTCGAGTATCTGTGCCGCAGCGCCAAAGAGACTCTGCGATTGTTTCCCCAGAATTGGCTTATGTCTCGTGATGCAATCGATGACGATTGTCTCTCCGGATACACTATTCCAGGCGGAAGTACCGTTTACCTGTCTGTGTACACAGTTCAGAGATCGCCTGAGTTCTGGATGCAAGCAGAAGACTTCTTGCCGGAGCGTTTTCAAAAGGAAAATCCACCGGTTCCGTTTACCTTCCTTCCCTTCGGAGCAGGACAACGCAAGTGCGTTGGCTCCGAACTGGCAATGGCTGAGATAGTCCTGACGTGCGCAAAGTTGCTCTCCAGCTTTGACGTCCAGCTGGCGCCCCTGGTGGCACCGGTAGTGCCGCATGCCGCCTGGTCCCTGCGCCCGAAATCCGATATCCAGGTGCTTTTGGGAAGCAAGTTGCGGCAGACAGCCTGACCGTTAATGCCGAGAGCGACTTGTCCGGACTTACTCGTCTTTGGCTGCCTTGTGCGGCATGTTCTTTGCCACTATGCCCAGGATAATCAAGATGAATGCCGCTAGCCGCACAAAGTAGGCAATCGGACCAAATTCTCCGGCTTCACGGAATACAAAAATTACCAATTGGCTGATCGCCATGACCATGAATGCTAATGAAAAAAACGCAAACAACCGATCTTTAGATTCCTGCCAATACCGTAGAAAAAATACGGCGATGCCGATGTCCGTCATCATGGTCGCTCCCCGTATGAAATCAAGAACGTTATTTATCACTGTCTTCTATCCCAAATTAATGAACATAACAAAATCGCCGGACCTATTAATCCTGGCAGAGTCCGCCAGATGGACAGGTCGATCTGAGGCACGATGACCAGGTCTACGAAGAGGAGAATGTTTTGGATCGTCAGAAAGAAAAAGCAGAGGCCGCTCCTTAGCAAAAAAGTATCGCGACTCCTTCGATAACCACGCAAGAGCAAGATAAGGCAAACGAGACTGGTCAGTGCACAAAGCGCGTAGGAGATCGATCCCATCATGTCTCCTCCTCCTGCTGCTCCTCCGCCTCGGGCTTAATGCTGAAGGCATCGGAAAAACTTTTCATAGGAGATGCGTATATGAACTGAATCACCGCCGTTCGCCGCTCGTTATAGAGTGTGGCGAGCTCGGCGACGGTTCCAGCGAACTTGCTATTCGGTGCATATGCGAATTTTTGATCCGAGTCACGGTAGAACAATCCTGCATTAACGAATGAATCAACACCCGCGGCTATCACGTTCTGTTCCGTGTATAGCGCGCGGCTTGTTTCTTCAATCGTTAATTTGCTCCCATTGTTTTTTGCAAAAAGCAGCAATTCAAGCTGCCACACCGATTGAATATGGCACCGTATGAAGCTCCGTGCACGGGATGGAAGTTCGTTCGTTTTCTTTTCGGGCATACTAGGTATAGGCTAGCAGTACCGCGGGCAAGCGATGCTCGAACTTGTATTCAATTTTAGTAAAGTGGAGAAATGTCGAATTCGACCAATGTGAAATACTTTTGAAAAGACCATGTGGTATGGCCATGAGTGATTGCCCCGATGGCGCATTGAGAAGAAGGAAACCTCATGCATTCTTCGCATGGGTGCGCACTGCGGGTAGTATCACCCCTTCCGCCCTCCGAGAAGTGTGATACGCAGTAGATTGGAGTTTCCCTCCAAGCGTTCCCTTGGAGATTGGTTCAGTAAGCCAATCACCACCACATTCCGGGACGGGGAGTAATAGCCGGTTGACCTTTTGTTTGGGTGCCGGGAACGGGTTCGATTTTTGACGAGGCCAAAATCTGACCTTTTTGGCATCATTGCCGAGGCCATTGACACTAATACAGTGCGATTTTCGGGGTCGCGGTCTCTTGTACGAGGCCAAAAATGACCATTTTTGGCCTCGTCAAAAAATTCGAGTGACAGCAAGCCTACCAACAACCTGTGTCTAACTCGAAAGAGAATTTTCAATTTGTCGCGACTTGCTAGGCGCCCTGAATGAATCCAGCTTGTTGCGACCTGCTAGGCGCGCTGGATGAAATCCAGGTTGTCGTACTTGCTGCCGAGGACCGCTTTGCTGTCAGCTCCCAGCCAGCGATCGAGAACAGATGCGTAGACGTTGCGAAAGTCGATCTTGTATTTCAAATCGCCATCGCTGAGATCCGTCAAGCTGGGCTGGTCCCCGATGATGCCGCCTTTTACTGACGAACCGATCACGAACATCGGGGCTGCCGTTCCATGGTCGGTGCCTCGACCGCCATTCTCCGCCACTCTTCGTCCGAATTCGGAGAAGGTCATTACCACAACATCTTTGTCGACGCCATGATTTTCCAGATCGGTCTGGAAGGCTTGCAGCGCACCGGTGAGAACTCGGAAGAGATTTTCTTGCGAGTTGCGTTCGTTCGTGTGCGTGTCGAAGCCGCCCAACGAGACCGTATATACCTTGCAGTTCACGCCGCCGATGATCAGCTGAGCGATGAATTTCATCGCTTTACCAAAAGGTGGATTCGGGTAAGTGGCGCCGTCCTTGTAGCTTGCCACCATCTTTAGTATCGAATTCGACGCTTCTGTCGTGTCGATGCCGATCTTGGTCAGCTGATCGACGTAAGGATTATTGCTCTTGTACTTGCCGTAGATTTTGCCGAAGGTGTCTAATTGTGCGGTGCGATCGGCTTCATACCTGGGGTCGGCTTTGAAGGTAAAGTTCGCAATCTCGGATATTGATGGGACAACCACTTTTTGCGCGGATAGCGTTTTCGGCAAAATCGGATCGACGTTTATCGCTGGGAAGATGTTGTCTAAGTTCGACTTGCCCGAGCTGGCCAGATCGAGATAACGTCCTAACCAGCCTGTATCCTTGATTTTGCTCGGTTCTGCAGTTTGCCAGATTTCGATCGATCGGAAGTGCGAACGATTCGGATCCGGATAGCCGACTCCTTGAATGATTGCTAGCTTGCCCTTCTTGTAGAGTTCTTCGAAGGGACCCATGCTCGGATTGAGCCCGACTTTGTCGTTCAGTTTCAAAACCTGATCCGGTTTATATCCAATTGCCGGTCTTACCTTCAGATAAGCCGGATCGCTGTATGGTACCACTGCGTTTAGTCCATCGTTGCCGCCGGATAATTGAACCAACACTAGAATCTTAGATGCTCCTGGAGTGCGCGGTGCCGCGTCCGCCTGCTGGGCGAATATATTCATCAGCTCCGGCAACGTGCAAGCGACGCTCAAGAGCCCGGCCCCGCGTTTGAGAAATTGTCTGCGAGTTAAACTCATTTTGCTCACCTCAAGCTAGTTGGTAGGACGGCAGCGTCATAATCAAATGGATCAATCCGCGCATTTTTACATCGAGAGTTTTTGCGTCGGGAAGTGTGTTTAAAACGTTTCCATTTATGTCTGTGGAGACATAGGCCAGAAGCGCTTTCCTGACGTTGCTGGGCACGTCATCGTCGACCAGCCTCGACAGAAAATAATCGACCATGTCTTTAGCTTTCTTCGATTCAAAATTATTGGCAAGAATAACCGGGTTGATGTAGCCTTCTTTGGCATCGAATTTCTGAGTGCTGATGCGAGCCGCGAAATTGAAGCGCTCCATCAAAGTGTCGGTGGCAATCCAGGACATGCCGCCATCCCAACCTTTGACGTTGGGCGGCTCAAAAAGATTTTGCCCCATGCGCGCCATCACCGCCGGAAGGTCGCCGTCGATGTTTGCCACTTGCAGAGACTTCATCGTTCCAATAACAAATTCCGACGGGCTCTTCACCTTCATGTGATAAGAGGCATTGCTTCGGAACTCGTCTGATTTGAAGATGGTCTCCATCACTTTTCGAATGTCGCGTTTGCTGGAAAGGTATGTGTCGGCTACAGTCTCGACCAGACCACGAGGGGGATTGTCGAAGGCGAAAAACGAGATTAGTTTTTTGCTGATGAAGTGCGCCGTTTCCGGTCTGTCCGCCAAGATCTTGATGATGTCTTCGCCGCCGAAATTTCCCGTTTGACCGAGGAAAGTTTTTTGACCGTCATCATGCTGTTTCTTGTTGAAGTAGAAGACGCTCGGCGCCGCCCATCCGGTAAAGGCTCTGGCTGCTTCTTTCACGTCTTGCTCGGAGTAATTTCCGATGCCCATCGTGAAGAGCTCCATGACTTCGCGGGCGTAATTTTCGTTTGGTTTGTTTTTGCGATTCTGTTGATTGTCCAGCCAGATGATCATGGCAGGATCTTTGGAAACCGCAAGAAGCAGATTGTGAAAATCACCCAGCGCGTTGCTGCGGAAGAGTTGATTCTGCTGGTACATGAGAAACGGATTGTTGACTTTGCCGGCATTGGATGTGGCGAAGTGACCGTGCCAGAAAAGCGTCATTTTCTCTTCAAGCGGACGCTTCGTGAAGAGCATGCGGTAAATCCACCAGCGCTTGCAGTCGCCCAGATCCGTGAAGTCGAAGTTTTGCTGCGCGATTATCTTATCGAGATCGCCATTGTTCACTTGCTCGGGATGCAAGATCTCATTGAGAGTGGCGTCGTATCCGATGCGCATGTAGTAGTTCAATTCTTG
>JAJPJO010000217.1 GCA_021324135.1 Pseudomonadota bacterium | reverse complement strand
TGAGCAATGACGCACTCGATGGCACGTCATGCATGATTCTTGTATTTCATGACAGCCTCGGCCCGGCATCGCTGATGACCTTTCTCCTTTCCCTCGGCGAACTCATCAGATATGAGACCACTCGAAGCTGCCAGCGGCTTTTTGCTCATCAGCTCGATCTTGGACAGAACTCAGCATGGCTGATCAAAGGTCATAGAAGAATCCGAACGCCCGTGCGCGAAATCAAGCAAGGCGATCATGTTGTCGTTTATGCGGGCGAATTGGTGCCGCTCACCGGCACCGTATATGGTGGCGAGGGAACGGTCGTTCCCGGGACACCCGAGATGGATTATGAGCCGCGCCGCGTCAAAGTTGGAGACTTCGTCAATCATGACCTTCTCCTCACTGAAGGGAAGCTTTACATTCGCAACGAACAAGGTGCGATTTGTTTGTTGTCCGATCCCGTGCGCGATAAGCAAACGCGACGCTGGATTCAACGCACTCGGCTGCACAAGCGGGCGTTGCACAGCGGTCATAAAGCTGTCTTGCCGATGGTATCAGTCGCCACACTGATATTCGTTTTCACCAGAGATATACACCGAGCGCTCGCCGCAATCACCTTCGACTTTATTACGGGGGTCAAGATTGCGATACCAACGGCGGTGCTATCCTCGATGTATAATGCGGGCACGCGCGGCATTGTAATTCGCAATGCCATGTCCCTGGAAAAATTGGCGGACGTGGATGCCATCGTTTTCGCTCGCGGCGGAGGCTTAACCTCATTGGAGCCGCGTGTTACCGACATATTCATCAAGGAAGGTTACACGCTCGATCAAGTCACTCGACTGGCCGCCGCAGCTCTGCAAAGATTCAACCACCTCGGCGCCTCATCGATAATTTCATACGCGCATCTAAACAAGATCCCCGTGCCTGAGCGCACCGAATCCAGTATCATTATGAATGGAGCCGGCGTCAGCGCGAAAGTAGAAGGTCATTTAGTGTTAGTGGCCAGCACCAGCCTTCTGCGCCAGCAAGGTGTCGATATTTCAGCAGCCCATGATTTTCTCGATAAGTCGCTCAAGAATGGTTATACAAGAGCCTGCGTTGTGATCGACGGCCAGCTGGCGGGCGTTATCGCATACGAAGATCCTGTCCGAGAAGAGGCTGGAGATGCGGTGGCGGCGCTGAAACGGCTGGGCATCAAAGAGTTTGCCGTGGTCACCAGTGGTGGTGAGGTGGCGGTTCAAAAGGCGGCAAAAATCGCCGGGATTGATAAAGTTTATGCACGCGCCGGCTCCGAGGAGCAAGCGGCGATAGTGAAGGAATACAAGCGGAAGGGCATGCGCGTGGCTGTAATCGGACACGACGCTGCTAACACGTTGGCTCTGGAGCAGGCGGATGTCGCCGTCTCTCTGGAAACAGGCGCGGACATCGCCAAACATCGTTCCGATGTGGTGCTGACCTCAAATAACTTGAATGGTCTCGTGGAAGGTATCGAGATTGCCAGGAAAGGTATGAGGTTGGCGAGAGAGAGTCTATATGCCACCACAGCCGCCAACGTTTCCGGATTGATGCTCTCATTTTTTGACAAAGCGGATTTTCTGCATGCCACGCTGATCAACAACGGATCAGTGATTCTGGCAACTGCAAATGGAATGCGCCCGTTATTAGATCGGCCACAGGAGGATGGAGATGTCGAAGAGCCCTTGGATTAGTAAGAACAGAAATTTTAGTGGAGCAATGATGCTCTTGTGCGCGGCATCCATCGCGCTTGGACAAATGGCGGC
Source organism: Pseudomonadota bacterium (assembly GCA_021324135.1). Classification (GTDB taxonomy): domain Bacteria; phylum Cyanobacteriota; class Vampirovibrionia; order Obscuribacterales; family Obscuribacteraceae; genus JAJPJO01. The sequence goes on along the minus strand of JAJPJO010000217.1, from coordinate 10,483 downwards.
TTCTGCCGCCACATATGATGGCACTCTTCTGGCGGCAATGTTACAAAAGCCCGGGTCAAAGCCATCCACACCAAAGGGACGAACGACTGCAAAGGCCGGTGCGGCGAAGGCAGCGGCCAAAGCCGCGACCACAAAGACCGGCGCAGCTAAAAATGTCCGCCCGGCGCATCATGCTCCTTTGACGTCATTGGTCACGGGAAATGGTTTTGGCTTCGCGACATTGTCTCCAACGACAGGTGCGGTGACCGGATATTGGGCTCATCCATACAAGTATGAGAGACCGCATCCACAATACAAGCACGCCACGCAAAACGAAGTACCCGATTATCAGCTTGGCGAAGGTTACTCGACGGCGAATTTTATTCACTCAATGTCCTGGAAGGCGGATGGTAAGGCACCAGATCCGGTGACACGAATTGATTATGCACAGCAGTCGCACATCCTCTCGGTCCTAACAGCAAGAAGTCGCCAGACTTTATTCATGCCGTTTTCCATAGAAAAAAATGTCTTGGTGACGTGCTGGCAGCCGGCTGGCTTCGATAGCGGCAACGCTTCATTGAACATCGTATGGGCTCATCCGGTGAGTTCCCATAGCGCGCAGCGTGTCGGCGCATTGGACGTCCATGTCTTCCGGTTCGAAGGCATCAAGGAAGGTGTCGTATTGGTACCACTCGATGATGCCCAAAAGATCAAAGGCAAATCACTTCAAGGACTTTCCGGTCATTTAGCTTGGGCGCTAGTTTCAGTGCCGCATGGCGATGATGTGAAAAAACACGTAACCGATGTCGTGAATTGGATGCACAATCGGGCTCCCGAACAGGTGATCGGTAACGAGCTTGCCGATGCCGAGCGTTGGCGTGCACTCGAGATGGCGCATTTTGATTCGGAAAGCGAGCTGAAGCTGTGGCGCCAGAGCGAAACAATTTTGCGCATGGCTCAATGCAGAGAACCAAACACAAACGACCGGCACAACAACGGAATGATCCTTGCCACTCTTCCGGATAACGGTTGGTTCTGTCCATGGGCGCGTGACATGGCATACGCCACCAGAGCGCTGATTCGCATGGGACATCAGAAAGAAGCAAGAATGGCGCTCAATGCCTATCTCAATGCCCAGCCGGTCGGCAAATTGCAAAACGAGGTCGGCGGCTATCCATATCAAGTCTCGGTTGTGCGCTATTTCGGCAACGGCGAAGAGGAGCCGTATTTCACCAACGAAGGCGCCGACAACGTCGAGTTCGACAACTGGGGTCTGGTTCTTGCCGCCATAGGCGAATACGTCGAGCACTATCGCGATTACGCCTGGCTCAACACGGACACATATCGCGGCAGCGCATACGAGAATGCGAAGACTTACATCATGAAGCCTCTTTTGGCTAATCTGGAACCCTATCAGGACGGGCTGATCGTCAAGGCTGACACGTCCATCTGGGAGGAACCGCAGGCGAACAAAAAGCATTTTGCTTACACTACGGCGAGCGCCATCCTTGGACTGAAAGCCTTCGACAAAATTGTCGAGCGCAAAGGAGATGAGGCTCTCCATCAGGAGCTGAAGAGGAACATTGCGCAACTTGAGAAAGGATTCAATGCTGCCTTCGTTGCCAACGGCAAGTTGCGCGGTACTCTCGAGGAAGGCGTGAAAAACGACGCTGACGGCGCCATGCTGGAAGCCATCAACTTTAGAGCCGTGGACAGCGATGTTGTCGTGCGAGGAACAATCGATAAGATGACCGCTTTGAGCGTGCCTTCGGGCGGTTACAAACGGGTGATCAGCGTTGAAACCGACCCGCGCAAATTCGAATACTGGTATGAGCGGCAGGAATTCTTGCTGGTCGACTTCAGTCTCGCTAATGTCTACATGCGAGTCGAGCGACCCGATGCAGCCGCCAAAATTGTCAATCGAATCGTGGCAAAGTCGGCGCGAGATCATTTCATGATTCCTGAGATGTATGTCTCGGAAATCAATCCGCGCTTCAAAGGCGAAATCGGCGATCCAACAGGAGGCATTCCAATGGTTGGCTACGGCGCCGGTGCGTTCGTGAATTACATCCTCGAGCGCGAAGCGCTCGGATATGGTCCGACTCGCATTCACAGACATCAATAGATAGTGAGCGCTGACAATCTGTGAGCAAATCGATCCCGATTGAGTCCAACCCTCATGTTGAGCTTCTTCCCGGCGGGAGAGCCGGTGTACGCCGGGTCAAAGTTTTGAACCCCGCAGGGAAGAGGAAACTCACCTGGGATCGATTTGTTCGTTTGAATGCGGCTGCCGAGGCAATTCGCGAGCTCGTTCCACCCCAAAGTGCCATTCTCGATGTCGGCGGCTTTGACGGTGCTCTTGCTCTCTTTTTGAACGACCTGAACATCGACCTGATCGACCCTGCCACCACTGGCAGTTGCATCCTTTCGAGCGGCTTGCCGGAAAAATCGTACCTTCTTTGCGCAGCGATTGATATTCTTGAGCACATCGAACCTGAAAGTCGCCACAAAGCTCTGTCCAGTTTGACGCAAGTCTCGCAACAATTTGTCATTCTAAATTATCCTTGCAGCGAGACTCGGGCGGCTCAAGAATTGGTGTTCAAAATTACCGGTAACGCTCTCGTCAAAGAGCACGTCGATTGGGAATTGCCGGACACCGATGAAGTTGTGCAACGGCTCGATTCATTAGGTTTTGATGCCGCCGTTTATCCACATTCAAGTGTCGCGGTTTGGATCGGACAGTACATAGTTTCAAACTTGAATCCGCAGCATTGCGATGAAATTAATTCGTTTTTGATCGACAATCACGCTATAGAGGCATTCGATAAACCGCTCTATCATTTGCTTGTATGCAAGCGTAGATAAGAGATACAGCCAATACCCAATTTGGGTGACTGTCACTCAAATATGCATCACTCAAGTAGGTTAGACCCCTGGCGGCTCGGGAATATTATCAGCGGAAATCAAGTGACTTTACTAATCCGACCAGCGAGCAATCGCTGGGTCTGGGTTGCTTTTTTCTTTTCAGGTGGGCTTGCAAGTGAGTGAGATCGACTCAAGTGCTTCTGTCATTGACGTAAAAGACAACAGGTTTCTGACGCAAAGCATCTATGAAATGGAAGTTTTCGTCCTTCCCAATGAAGGCCGGCCTGTAGGGCCCGAAGAGTCTCTGGCGGAGCAAGCCGTACTCGAGCTGATCTCCGAGTCGACTGAGACCTGGAATGCCGAGGCAACCGGCGAGCTTGCACCGTATGTGGTGCAAGATATTGAGGTTCGCCCCTCTGAAAAATGGACCAGCTCAAAAAGCATCTATGAGATGCAGTCGTTTCAGCTGCACGCCACCAGTGGCAGTGGCACAGTAAACAATGGTTCGGAACAGACGGTCCAGTATCCAAGACTCGAACCAAACTATGGATTTGACGGCTCGCGCGATCCAAGAGCTATCACACTGGACATGACCACCGGGGCGCCCGACCCGCAAATTGGCAACCTGGTCGGCAACTATCGCATTTTTGATGTCATCGGTCGCGGGAACATGGCCATAGTTTACAAGGCCTGCCATCTTCAAACCGGAGCAGTAGTAGCGGCAAAAACATACAAGCCTTCCTCCGAACCCGCTCAGATCCAGCGCTTCGCACGCGAAGTAGAAACGCATGCAAAATTAAGCCATGAGAACATAGTTCATTTCATCGACTGCGTAATCGGTACGGATAACCGGCAGTATCTGATCATGGAGAACGTGAAAGGACTGAGCCTCCAAGCCGTGCTTGACACACATGGACCGGTTGAGAATCCGGCAAACATCTGGTCGATTTTTTCGCAGATATGCGACGCCCTCAGCCATGCTCACGAACGCGGCGTCATTCACCGCGACCTCAAACCAGGCAATGTCATTCTCAGCAAGAAGCAAGGCCAGGAGCTTCAAGTCAAACTGGCCGACTTCGGTATTGCTCATGATGAGAGCGATTTAGCCAGATTGACTCAGGAAGGCAGCTCGATCGGATCCCCTCTGTACATGAGCCCCGAGCAATGCCAGGGCTATGATCTCACTCCCCGCTCGGATGTATACTCACTCGGCATTCTGATGACAGAAACCATTTCCGGTGTATGCCCGTATCGCGGCAAATCGATTATGTCAATTATCAGAGCTCACTGTAATCCAATGACGAAACCGGTGCCGCTGAGCAGCTTGTGTCCTCAACTCCCCGGGGTTGAGCAATTGCAGGAGATTCTTTTTAGAGCTCTTGAAACAGAGCCCGAAAACCGATTTCAATCCGTAAAAGAACTCAAACACGCCCTGGCAAAATGGTATCGCCAGGTAAGTTCCTCGCCGCAAGTAACCCAAGATTGCATTAAGCCGTGCGCTCAAACCCAGGGCAATATAGAGGAGCCGGCGGCACAGCCTCAAAGCATCAAGAGGAGAATCAACGAACCGGCTGTGACGGATATTCGCACCGCCACCACACCCGCCACCACATTTGCCTCCACGCCCGCCACCACACCTGCCACCACACAAAAGGATGCGCGGATTCTACCTGGAAAGCGCTGGCTATTTGTGGCGCTGATAATCTTTATTCTTTCAAACGTAATTACCGCATTAGCCGTTTTCAACTGGATTAAGACCGAGCATCCATTGAGTCCCGCAAGTCAGTCAGGAAGTGAGGAGGTATCACCAATTGATCGATCAAAATAACGCGTTTTGCGCAGGCGATGAAACAGGACTGGAGACATACATTCCCCCCAAGATACTTTTGCTTGATGATGATGCCCGCTTCCTCAATAAGATCTCTGAAGGCGTCGAAAAAGCAATCTTCAAACTACAGACCGCGCTTGATTTGAGCACGGGATTGCTCTATGCCTGCAATGAGCCTTACGATGCCGTACTGGTGAATTACGAGATGCTGCAGACCAAGGACGATCGCATCTCCTTCTTAGAAGACGTCAAAGGACTGCCAGGTTACAAGAACATTCCAATTTCAGTAATTCTGCCCGTCAAAGTAGATGAAGAGAAAGAGCAACTGCTGAGGAAACAATTCTCATCAGTCCTTGTCAGGACAGCCGATATCAAAGAAATTGCCCATCATCTCCTCTCTTTGATATCAGGCTCCTTCGATCGATATTCCGGCTTGATTGTTTCGCACTCGCAATCGAGCAGCCAGTCGCTCGGCAATCGCATGAGCAAAGCCGGTTTCCAGATTGAAAGTACAGATGCGCCGGACAGAGCCGTCGATTTGATTTACAGCCAGCAGCCGGATGTAGTTTTGATTGACCGGAATTGTCCAGGCGGCGATGTTCTGCAACAACACATCCGCTCCTCGCTGAGATTACAAAACCAGATAATTGCTCTGTTCGACGAGAGTCCAGCCAGGCCAAAGACCGTATCCATGGCTGATCTCCTGTTGGATCTCAACGAACCAGACGGCAAACTGTTTTCTGTTCTCAAAAACACAGCCAGTGAATCAAGAGATTGGCAACGAAGCGAAGGCACCGATCCTCTCTCCGGTTTGCCAAAGCGCAACAAGCTGCTGCAGTATCTCATCCCTCGCCTTCACTTCAGAAACAGCGCCGAGCACAAGTTGGATGTGGTGGCGTTTGATGTCCAGGCAATGGCGGAGCTGAATCGGAAATACGGCTACCACATAGGCGACGGCATAATCAGACGGCTCAGCACTTATCTGCAGCAGAGCTTTCCGCATCAGTATGTTTACAGCTGGGGCAATGATGATTTTATTATTGTAGGAGACGGCAGCGATCCGAATTTCACCAATCGTATACAGCATGCGCATGCCAATTTCGAATCACTCAAGTTCGAAAACGTGCACGAGCCCCTGCGCCTCAATCTTGGAACCGCACATTATCCGCAAGATTCTAAGACAGCCACTGGCTTGATTTCAACAGCTCTGCATCAGCTAAAACTGCAGCCATCGAAAGCACGCTGATTACCCCGGGGTGCTGATTCTTTTCAAAGCCGTTTGGCACTAAATACAGTTCACTCTATTATCTTGCCTTCACCCAAAATACCGCATGGGCGGGTATTCTATGCATCTGAGGCCGAAGCATAATCGAAACCAGATGCGTTTTGCTCTAGATGATGGTATTCAAGCGGATCCAAACCAAACAATCCACTGGCCCATCTTCTTGTGGCGTCAGACGGATCAGGATGTGCTTGTACGTTTTAGCCTGCACGACACTGCTCCAAATCTGCAGTTCCGCCGCCCATTCACAAACACTGCAAACGGGCTTGATCGCTCAGCAAACGCCCGGTCCACCGACGCCATCCGAGTTTATTCCGTTTTCAGTACCGACGACAAAGATGCCGGCGGAATTGCGACCGGCAATAAACACGCGCACGCTCACACTTTCTCAATCTCTAGATGAGTCGCTTACCATGAGCCCGCGCATGGAGGGCGTCAGAGCGCTGCTCGGCATAGCGCGCTCCAGCTATGCCAAGGCGAGTGAGATGCCGAACATCGGGGTTTATCTCGCTTACAACTTCGGCAATGCCTATCTTACCGGTGCCTCAATTCCAATCGAGCCGCCCTGGAAACTGGCTTTCAGACTGCTCGTCGCCAAGCATCAAGTGGAGCAAACCAAGCTGCAAATCATTCAATCCATGTGGCAATTTCGCGGCGAGGTGCGCCGAAACTACGCGCAATTGGTTATGGCTCAGGAACTGCTTCAGGCCCGGGAAGAACTAATGCGCTTATCAGAAAAAGTGGTCGAGACAACCAAGATTCATTTTGAGAACGGCAACGTGCCCGGTCTTGATGTGAGAAGAGCGAAGCTGGCTTATATTCAGGCAAAGATGGATTGGGAGCAAGCGAAAATTCAGGTTAAGCAAGCCAAAGAACAGCTGAACGTCGTTATGGGTCACGACGCCGATGCGGATGTGAGTGTGCCCGGCTTGCCGGACCCGCATAAATTGCCGGGACAAGCCGAGTTGCTTCCGGATTTCAAACAAACCTTTCCCACTCGAGACGATTTGATAAAGACCGCAAAAGAGAATCGCATTGAGCTGAAACTGGCTAAGGAAGCCATTGCGCTCAACCATGCCAACTTGAGGAACGCTTATGGAAATATTTTACCGACGCCGAGATTTGCCACCGGATATCTGCGGGAAAACAATCCGCCCACTGGTCCGAAAACTGATGGAGCCTTCTTCCAAGCTTATGTCGATCTGCCTACCCTCAATGTCAACCAGGGAGATATCGCGAGATTTCGAGCAACAGGAAAACAGCTCAAGCTTGATCTATCAGCCCAGGAGAATCTCGTCACCGGGCAGGTCGCACTGGCCTACTCCCGCTTGTTGGCGGCTCGCGAACGCATCCGCGCTTTCCAGGACGAAGCGCTGCCGGAAGCCGAAGGCGTGGGCAAGGTTTCGCGAATGGGTTATGAGTTCGGACAGACCGACCTGAACACTTTGCTCGATGCCCAGCGCGCCACCATTCAAACGAAAACTCAATACCTGGATGCGGTGCTTGTTTATCAGCTGGCGGTCAACGATTTGGAGCAAGCCATAGGAAAGCCCTTACAATAAACGCATGAAGATCGTTTTCAACAAACTGATATTGACCGCGCTGGTTCTGCCGGCAATCATCCTGTTACTTAACGGCTGCAAGAATCAGTCGTCTGAAAATAAAAATACCGAGGATCAGATTCCCTCACAAAAAAGTTCCTCTCAGCAAAATTTTGGCGAGATCAAGGACTCCACGGCAGGCGAAAGTCCGGCCGGCGATCATGCCAGTGCCGCCGAGCGTGGTGAGGAGCATCCCAATGCACCGATCAAACTACCCGTGGAAAGCGTCAGAGCTCGAGATGTTCCCAAGCAAGTCGTGATACCAGGAGTAGTATCGGCACTTCCCGATCATTCCGTCAAGGTTACCCCTTCAATCGCCGGCAAATTGGTGGCAGTTCTGGTGGCACCCGGGCAAAACGTGCGGCGCGGACAGGTTATTGCCAAGCTCGAAGACAGGCACATCCGCGATCAGCTTGAGCAGTGCAAAGCGACAATCCAAACTGCTCAGGCAAATCTTCTACAAGCAAACGACAATCTGAACTTCGCAAAAGACAATTTGCAGCGGCAAACCAAATTATATACCGCCGAGGTATCGGCGCAAAAGGACGTCATATCGGCGCAGAATCAGGTAAAGACAACGGAGGCGCAACTGCAAGCGGCAAAAGCTCAGGTGCGGGCAGCCGAAGCCAGCCGCGACCAGATCCTGGTCGAGCTGGGTTTCACGCAAATTCATTCTCCGATATCAGGGGTGGTGGCGAATCGATATTTGAACCTCGGCGACACGGTTGATTTGAACACAGCCATCGTGCAAGTCGTCGGTCTTGAAACGGTGCTGATCAATGCATCGCTGCCTGCCGACTCTCCCGAGCGAGCAAAAGTTGGCGAGCATGCCATAGTGAGAACCGTAGCGCATCCTGACGTCAAGTTTGATGCCGTCGTGCAATCGATCAGCCCGGTTGTCGATCAACAGAGCAACACCATTCGGATTCAACTTCGTTGCCAAAACCGATCCAATGAGCTCAACGAGGGTCAAAACGTCAATGTAGCAATCACCCAGAGAATCGATCGCTCCGCCATTCTAATTCCCCGCACGGCACTTGTGCCCGATCCCGATCATCCTGATCGGCAGATGGTATACAAAGTCGATGATAATAAGGCAAAAAGAGTTCCTGTCAAAGTGGGAAGCACCATAGGTAGTGAAGTCGAAGTGCTCGACGGGTTGAAGGTCGGCGATCGCATCGTTTCGAATAAGTGCTATGGCTTACCGGACGATACACCGATCGAGGCCGAAAGCAAATGATGAGATCTTTTATAGAGCTCGTCCAGAGCCATTCGCGAGCGGTCTACTTGTTGTTTATCGTCATGGCCGTTCTCGGTTATATGGCATTTCAACATTTGCCGAGCGCCGTTTATCCCGAACTGAGTTTCCCCCGCATCGCGGTCATTGCCACCGCCGGTGATACCTCGCCGGAGTTAGTGCTTCTTTCGGTGACGCAAATGCTCGAAGAGGCTTCGAGCCAGGTCTACGGCGTCAAATGGATCAGGTCGAAAACCATCCGTGGTGCCACTGAGCTTTCTGTCGAGTTCCAACATGGAACTGATATGATTTTCGCCCTCCATCAACTGCAAGGACGAATCAGCGAGGTGCAAAGCAAGTTGCCGCCCAATGTGGGATTGACGGTTGAGTTGGTAACGCCCGCTATCTTTCCGGTTATAAGTTATAACATCACCACGAGCACGCTCACCCAATCAGATCTATACTCGACCGGGCGCTATCAAATCGCGCCCGTGGTCAGCAGAGTTCCCGGCGTCTCTCGGGCTCGAATTCAAGGCGGCGACATACCGGAGGTCGCGGTGCAGGTTGATCCCGACAGGCTGAAGAGCTATGGGTTGAGCATCAGCCAGGTCGCTGATGCCGTGAAAAAGACCATTCCCATTCTGGTCGTCGGCAGAGTCGACGACGCCCACCAGCAAAATTTGATCGTCACATCCGATCAGTCTTTGAATCCTTCAGAAATTGCCAATCTGATAGTCGCCACCAAGAATAACAATCCGATCTATCTCAAAGATGTGGCCAAAGTCGGCGACGGATTTGCAGATCGGCAGAGCTACGTGCACGTGAGGGAGAAGCCGGCTTCGGTGCTCAGCGTATTTCGCCAGCCGACAAGCAATGTAGTCGAGGTCTCCAGAGGCGTAAAGGAACAGCTTGACCAACTGAAGCCCTCGCTGCCCTCAGGAATCAAGATCGAGCCCGGCTATGACGAGTCGGCGCTTGTGGTCCGTTCGATGAACAGCGTCAAAGACGCGATTCTCGTGGGGATTGGGCTGATCGTCATCGTTCTATTCTCATTTCTCCGCTCCTGGCAGAGCACGCTCATCGCATCACTGACGATACCACTTTCAGCACTGGCCGCTTTTGCTGTTTTGTACCTGCTGCACCAGAACCTGAATCTCATGTCTCTGGGTGGTTTAGCTGTAGCGATCGGACTGGTTATTGATGACGCTATTGTGGTGATCGAGAACATTCATCGCCACCTGACCTTCACCGCAAAAGCAAACCAGGCAGTTGTGAATGCGGTCGTCGAGCTGGCCGGTCCGGTTACCAGCTCGACAGCTACCACGGTAGTGGTATTCTTGCCGCTCGGTCTCTTGTCCGGAGTCGCCGGTCAGTTCTTCACCAGCTTGACGATCACGCTGGCATCGGCAGTCATCTTTTCGCTGCTCCTGGCATTCACTCTTACTCCACTGCTTGCCCTTCACTTGCTGGGCGAAAGAAAGAGCGCCGGGGAAAACGAGGTAGCGACAGGCGACGCGCAAACAGCAGGCGAGCAATCGTCAAACAGGAAGCGATCGTGGTTAAGTAATGCCTATGCGTTCGTCCTCAGGCACACGCTGAAACAGACAGTGGTGGTGCTGCTATTGATCGGGATTTTGATTGCCGGCGGAGTGCATCTCTTCTCCAAATTGCAAACGGATTTCTTGCCGTCC
>JAJPJO010000399.1 GCA_021324135.1 Pseudomonadota bacterium | reverse complement strand
GGAAGATCGGCTGTCGTTTGTGCACAGATCGGCACGATGCCATGTGCTCAGATCGGCAAGATGCCATGTGCGCAGATCGGCAAGGTGCCAGCCCGTTCAGCTGCTCTGCTGTCCAGTGCCCAGCCGTGGGCAAACTATACGCAGTAATAGGCATGCGCCTGATGGCGATGCGCAATGGGTGCTGCCCGAGCAAGGTCGCGATTGCGATTACTCGGACAACACCCACTACACTTCCTCCGCTCAGTTCAATCGAGCACGAAGCACTGGCGCGGTCTGGGAATGACCACGTTCAGACCCGGTAGAGCCTGATTGATGTGCTGTTTGAACTTGGGCAGAGTCTCCTTGTCGCCGTGGACGAGGAAAAGCATCCTCGGGCCGCGCCGGAAACGGGCGAACCAGCCAATCATCTCCTTGTAGTCACGGTGACCGGAGTAACCGTGCATGAACTCGATGGTGGCATTGACCGGAATGACGTTTCCATGTATCAGGACTTCGCGCGGTTTCTCGTTCACAAGCGTGTGACCGAGGAAGCCGGTGCCCTGATATCCGACGAAGATAACCGTGTTCTTGCCGCTCGGCAAGCGTCTCTCCAGATGATGGAGGATGCGGCCGCCGGCGCCCATGCCACTCGATCCGATGACGATTCGCGGCTTGCGAGCCGGAACGTCGATCAGGCGCGACTGCGAGCGCTTGATGCACTCGGTGTAAAACGCCGTTCGGAACGGGTCGATGCCACGCTCGACGAGACGCCGGGCGGCGTCGTTGTACAGGCTCCTGTGCTTGCGGTGCACCTCCGTCGCCTTGATCGCCATGCGGCTGTCGAGGAAGACCTCCATCTTGGGGATGTCGCCGCGCGCCTCGAGCGTGCGCAGATCGTACAGGACGGTCTGCACGCGGCTGACGGCAAAGGCGGGGATGACAATCAGCCCGCAGCCTTCCTCCTCGTCGAATGGAAGAGCCCGTTCGTACGCCCCGTTGATGATGTTCTTCAGGACGGCAAGACGGTTCTCCTCCTCGTGCAGCTTGTCGCCGTACGTCGATTCACTGATCACGTAATCGGCTTCGCGCACGATGGCGAGGTTCTTGAGGAACGGCATGTTGTCGCGTCCGACGTTGCCGGTGAAGCAGATAGTCCGTTTGCCGTGTCCTTTTCCGATGGTGACGGAGACGACGGCGGCGCCGAGAATGTGTGCTGCTTGACTGAACTCGATGCGAATGCCGCGATGGACACGATAGGAGAGGTCGTAGTCCACGCATTTGATGAAACGCATGGACTTATAGGCGTCTCTTGTCGTGTAGAGCGGGTAGACGCGCCTGGCGCCGTTCGGGGCAAACCGGGCAGCGTTGCCAGCGGCACCATCAGCGGTGTCATCGAGATCGCGCAGGCCGTTGCGCTCGTTTTCCAACCGGGCGGCAAGTTCTTGCAGTCTGGCGGAATCGGCGAGCATGAACCGGAGCAGGTCTTTGGTGGCGCGGTGCGTGTAAACGCGCCCGCAGAAGCCATCTCTGACGAGCTTCGGCAGATAGCCTGAGTGATCGATGTGGGCGTGGCTGATGATGATGAAGTCGATATCGCGGGGCCGGATGCCGTGAGGCAAACGGTAAGCGCGATTGATCGCTTCGTTGTCTTGATGCAGGCCGACATCAAAGAGGAACCTGACGACGAAGTTTCCGAAGAAAACTTCGACCAGGATTAACGAGCCGGTGACCTCGCCGGCCGACCCCAGAAAGTGGACTTTGATTCGAGGCTTGGGCAGCCCCTTTCCACGCTTGGGGTTTTTGTGGGGTTTGAAGTGTTTGCGCTTCATTGGTACCTTCCTGTCGGCGGAAGTTAGCAAAGCAGGCTTCGCAGCCGGTTTTGCTTGTGAGTGCCGACTATTGTGGTGATGAAGCAGTCGAGGGTTGGACCCTGAATTCCAGGGACTAACTAGCGCCGGCAAGGACGCCGGGCTGAGCGATTAGCTTTTAGCGATACGTCGATCGCATGCCTGCACCAATGGTGCCCGACACGCAAAGGATTACGCCATTGGAAGCAGGCCGTGAGAGACTGACGCCTCGCACGTGTTTGCACTGCCCAATCGCACTCCTGCACTGCTGTGATTTATCCGTGCATGAAGAACAGCACGGATTGTCGACAAGCAGTGACAACGAAGAAGCAACCATCGACAAACATGACAGTCCTGCAAGCCCCATTCATCAGGTTGACGACGCGCATTGGCGCGGGATCAACTTGCATGCACGAGGCGCGCCGAAGACAATCATGTTTACCTATGCTCGCTGCCGTTGTCAGTGCTTGTTTAAACCGGTAAGTCTTAAAAGCTATGAATGGAACCTAACAAAGAAACGCATCTATTAGCAACCGGCCCAGACGATTTATTCTTAATGTTTTTGATGGTCTTGATAAGGTGCTCGCCTCTCGATTTGATGAGAACCTGGCCAGGACAAGACAGCGGAGGCAAGCTCAAGCCAACAGCGCCTAGATTCTCAATCGAGGATCAGCACTAGCTCTGATAACTCTTTACAATAAAGCTCTTGAATGAAAAAACAATAACCGAAAACTTCTTCGAGTTCTTGAATTTAACTGAGAGAAACGAATAGTTTTAGCTGCTGCTTTTTTTCCACTGAGAGTGTCGAGATCCAAAGCCCACTCTGACTACTTCTCGAACCGCTTGATTCAAACTCTGACGAGACGTTGGTGCGTTCCAACAAGATAATCAGGCGCGTTTTCTTAGCAGGCGGAAACGGTTAGAACGGCTCAGCTTGTCTGATCACTCAGGCATGGCTTGACGCTGTTTGGGCAAACCTATCTGCCGGGACCCGAGGTACTGGAGTAAAAGATGAGCGATGGCTCATTACTGTTGCTGCCCATTGTGGCGGTCTTCGTTGTTCTGAATGGCCTCTTCGTCTCCGCTGAATACGCGCTCATTCGCTTGCGTAAATCGCGGGTTGAGGAGATGTCCAAAAGTTGTGTGCCAAAGGCGCGTCACATCAAGGCTCTTCAAGATCAAATCGAGCGCAGCATTGCCGGTGCCCAGCTCGGCATCACCCTGTGCAGCCTGATCGTCGGCTGGATAGGTGAGCGGGCTGTGTCCGGCACCCTGCAAGCGATACTGAATGTGATACCAGGGGCGGAGCGGTTCGCTGCTCCCGCCTGGATCGGATTTGCCTTCTCTTTCGCGCTGCTCAGCATGGCTCACATCATCGTCGGCGAGCAAGTGCCGAAGTTCCTCGGCATTCGTTTCCCTGAGTCTACGCTGAACAGACTGGCGATGCCGTTCCGCCTCTTCTGCCGTCTCATGTCTCCAGTCTTGTGGTTGATGACCGTTTTAAGCAATGGTCTCATCAAGGTACTGGGCGTGAGGCAGCAATCGGAGGAACAGCGCTACCCATCCTCGCGCGAGTTTCGCATCATGGTCGAGGAAAGCACCAGAGCCGGAAAGCTCGGCAGGCAGGAGTCAGATTTGCTCTTGCGTGCCCTCGAGTTGAAGGCGCTCCTGGTCAAGGACGTCATGCGCCCGAAAGAGCGTGTCGATTACCTGCGCAGTGACATGTCCCTGGCGCAGGTGATGAAACTGGTCGTGGACAAGAAGCACGGCAAGCTGCCCGTCTACGACGAAAAGGAAAAGCGCGTCCTGGGCGTGCTCAACAGCAAGGATCTCTTCGATGTCTGGTATGAGCGTTTCACTGCCACCATGGGCGGTGCGGTGCCCGTGCCCGCCGATATCCAGAGTTCCTTCAAGCTGGCGCACTATGTCCGGCAAGCGCACTTCGTTCGCGACAGCATGCCTGTCAGCCTGCTTCTGGAAGAGATGCGCGGCAAGCGCCTGCAAATGGTCATGGTCTCGAACGATCAGGGGAACACTATCGGCATCGTCACGCTCGAGGATCTCATCGAGCAGCTGGTGGGTGAGATCTGGGACGAGTACGACCAACCCAACGCCAACATTCACAGGATAGGAAACGATGTCTGGAGAGTCGGCGGCAGTGTGACCCTGTTCGAGTTCGCCAAGGTGCTTGGGGTCGAGCTGGACTGCTCGGGCTCTTGTGCCACCATCGCCGGTGTGGTTGACGAGCATCTCCGCCGTCCGGCGCATAAGGGCGATGTCTTCAACAAGGAAGGACTTTCATTCATGGTGATCGAGGTGGTGAATGCGCAAGCATCACTGCTCGAGGTCAGGCCGTTGAGACGCGCGCCGGCAAGGAGCAACGCCTAAAGTCGGCCGACGACTCCTGGTTGGACGACACACTCCTTGACGGCCGCGACTGCGATCGTCAGCGGAGACACGCAGGCGCTCTTCAGCCAGCCGTTACATGCAACATGCAGGCAGGGGGCCGGTCCGCTTTTGCGGACTGGCTTCCCTGGCTTGCGCGATAAACGAGGAGAACCCTCATGTTCAAGATCGGAATTCTAGTCTTCTTGCTCTTGCTGCTTTATCTGAGGCTCTCCCGGAAGCTGAAGAACCAGTCGGAGCCGTCGCGGACCCAACCTGACGCGCGATCGCCGGTGGCCGTTCCAGCCACGACCGGTGACGATGCAGGCCGGGGTGAAACTGATTCATCCGAACCGGAGCGCGACGCTCCTGCTGATGATGAGGTCATCGCCAGCGGGGTATCCGCCCTGAAAGCGGGTGCCTTCCAGGACCTGCTCGGTAGGGGTCCTCTGCTGTTCCCGCCGATCGTTCAGCTCGGGCGTTATGGCAATAGACTCGACTGCATCGATATCATCTTCCTGGCAGTGCCGGAGCGCTCGGGATTTCAAATCGAAGCCTGGTGCAAACGCGGTGCGCTTGTCGTGTCGGAGTTAAGGCGAAGCGAAATACGCTTGCCGAGCACGCCGCCGCACGCTCGCTATCAGGCGACGATCGGTGGTTTGCAAGCCGGTGAGTCGTTTAGTTATCGCGTCAAACTCGGCAGCGAGATTGTCTTTGAAGGTCACTCGAGCGCGCGCAAAGGTGCCTCAGAGAAAACGCGGGTGGCGCTGGCGGGCGACATGGGCAACGGCAGCCTGGAATCGAGCCGCATTGCCTACCAAATCTGGAAGTCGCGTCCGGATTTATTCGGCACCACCGGTGATGTCGTGTACATGCACGGTCGGGCCTCTGAATACTTTCGGCGCTATCTTCCGATTTACAATGCCGCTCAGGTGGATGCCTATGTCGGTGTTCCACTCTTGTGCCAGGTGCCGAGCTTTGGTTGCCCGGGCAACCATTGCGTCGGTAGGATGGAGCACTTCGACGTTCCCAGCTTCGATGCGCACGGCGACCTCTTCGCTTACTTCCTCTACTGGTCGCTGCCGATGAACGGACCTCTGGGTGATGCAAAATCACCTGTGAACATTCCGAATTTCACCGGCAATCAAGCCCTGGCAGATGAGTTTTTGAAAGCAGCCGGCGAGCGTTTTCCACGCACTGCAAACTACTCATTCGACTTCGGCAACATGCACTGGCTGGTGCTTGACGGCAACGGCTACATGGACTGGACGAATGAGGCATTGCTCAAGTGGGTGGATGACGACCTGGCTGCCTCCAGTGCTCGCTGGAAGCTCGTCATGTTCCATCAACCTCCCTTCACGTCAAACGCCAAGCACAAGCACGAGAAGCGCATGCGTCTCCTCTGCGCCGTCTTCCAAAAGCACGGCGTGGACATGGTCTTCTCGGGTCATGCTCATTACTATGAGCGCAGCTATCCCCTGGTTTTCTCGGTGCAGCCAGGACCGGACGGAAAGCTGATCGACTCGGAGGGCAGGGTCAAAGGCGACTTCGCTATCGACAAAACCTTTGACGGCGAGGGCAATACCAGAGCCAACGGCATTGTCTACATTGTCACCGGGGCTGGTGGCGCCAAACTCGACGTCACCGGGTTGCACTGGCAGAAGGATGCCTGGAAACCGTTTACTCACAAGGTGATCGGCGACCGGCATTCATTCACTCTGCTCGATGTCGATGAGCATAGTCTGACCCTTCAGCAAATTGATTATGCCGGTAAGGAGATCGATCGCTTCACGATCTCGAAGTGAGCCGCTCGACAAGACCGCCGCGTGCAGGTTCGAGCCGACAAGACACTCTGGGTGGGCCGCGTCAGTACAGGCGCGTTCCCACTCCAGGGTGGACTTGTTCGGTTTTTATTTTTT
>JAJPJO010000193.1 GCA_021324135.1 Pseudomonadota bacterium | reverse complement strand
CCGCCATCAGCCGGGGATGGGCGGTCTGGCTGAGACCGGCATCGCCTGAGCGGATGGGGCAAGACCGGGTGCCTGGGCATGGACAGACCCGGGCACATTGGTTTGGCTGGGACTGGTCTCCTGGGCGCGGGTGGTAGCCTGGGCGCGACCGGTCAACCGGCTGCGCCAGCCGCGGCGCAGGATGAACTCCGCTTCGATCTCGACGGCGATGCCGAAAGGAAGCGAGTTGACGCCAACGGCACTGCGGGCGCCCATGCCGCGGTCGGGACCGAAGACCTCGACCATCAGGGCCGAGAAGCCGTCGATGACCTGGGGGTGCTTCTCGAAGCGAGGCTCGCTGTTCACCATGCCGAAGGTGCGGTACAGCCGCAGGACGTTGTCGAGCCCGACCTGGTGCTCGAGCGTGCTGAGGATGCCGAGACCGACATGGCGAGCGGCATCAGCCGCTTCCCGCACGGTCAGCTCCGAGCCGACCTTGGCTTTGATCGCCTCGCCGTTTGGCCAGGGACCGTGACCGGAAACGTACAGCCGCCTCCCGACGATGGAGACCGGCTTGTAGAGCCCGACCGGCTTGAAGGGCTCGGGCAGGACGATGCCGAGGCTCTCCAGTTTCGATGCAATCGATGGCATTGCCACCTCCTGTATGAAGATCCAGAAAAGAAACGACTCGAGCCGGGCCCGCTAAGGAGCCCGACTCGAGTGCCGTTACGACTGATGGCGCGGGTAATCGGCTGGCGAATGCCCTGGCTTCCTCACGCTGCATGCCAGACGTGATTCAAGCCCGGGCTCATGACCGATCGCCTTACGCCTTAGCGCTGAGCGCCTTTCTCCACTCCTCGACCTGCTTCCTGACCGCGCCGACGCGGCGGTAGTGGTCGTCCAGCTCGCTGCCGAGCAAATCGACGGCGACGGGCGAGGCGGTGAGGGCGACGCCGAAGCTGTCGAACTCGTTCAGCGCGGAGACGAGCGCCCTGAGCTGCATGTCGAGCGCATCCACGATGTCGCTCAGCTCGGCTGCCGAGGTGATCGCCAGCTCCTCCTTGCCGGGGACCTCCACGCTCTTGAGGCTCACGTGGTAGCGGCCGCAGCAGAGCAGGTGGTGGGCACTAAGCCCCTGCAGGAAAAGCATCTCGATCAGCCCGCGGATTCCGAGCAGCCTGTCGCGCTCGTTGCGCACGGACTCCGCTTCGTTGTGCACAGCCAGAAGACCGGCTGCGAGGGTGAGACTAGCGCGTTTGTGCATAAGCTCTCCAACTGTTGGTAGTGTGTTCCGTCTGCGGTTGCATCCTGCCACCCCAGACACGGGCAAGTCGCGTTGCACGTGCTTTCGCGACTGCTCTGACATCGGCGGCATCCCTCACCACCGAGACACCTCTCCTGATCTGCCAGTCGACGGTATCGGCTCCGCATGTTGGCTCGCATACAGCGTTGCCGGTAGGCAGCACTGAAGCGAGCTTCAACATACAGCACCGAAGAGAGCTTCAGCGTGCACACCGAAGCGAGCCGGAGCCTGCACCACATGCGCCACCATGAACTAACCTCACTGAGGTTCATTTCTGGTCATGGCTAAGCTTGTGGATAGTGCTCCGGAATTACCGTTTCCTGAAAAGATAGAAGAGAGGTGGATACCTCAACCTAAAAGACGAGGCCCTGAGCCACAAGTGTTTGTTTCATTTCACCTTAACTCAACAGTAGCGTGATCTGATTTCGCCATCTCAATAGTTTTGAAAAGGGTTTTCACCTCTAGAGTTTCGGGTTTCTGCAGTGATAAAGCACCGTTCCGCCCTCGAATGAAATCAGGCTGTCGACAATGCCGCGCCCTCATATCAAAGAACAAAGCGCACGGGGAAAATTTGCCTCCAATCTTAAATGTGGCCAGTTTGGTGCCAAAAGCCTTATGTTAGCTCGCACTAGCTTTTTATGCGCCCTTAACTATTGCCGAACTGAAAAGGAGGACTTATCTCCTGAGGACAACCTGGCTATATCAGACAAAGGAAAGCGCAAAGTGCGCAGAAGTGTAATCAAAGTTGATTTACCTGCCAAAAATTAAGGGTAAAAGGATAATAGGCTCACAAAAATTCGTTTTCTTCGTATGATCTAAATGCGTAGTCTCCGCTCGCTTGAAATCCCTCACCAATCCCAGTCTGCCTTAATCAGTCACCCTCAAAAGTGACAAGTCCTGCACCACATGGAATTAGCATTTGACCGAAAAAGCGATTCATCATGGCTTCAGCATGTAGAAAAAGCTGACGAGGCTCAGCGTGCAGGAAAATATGAGTTTGCTGAAACGACCTGGATGATCGCCCTGGAAGAGGCGCAAGAGTTCGGCGACCTGGATAAGCGTTTGCCATACACTCTGGAGCGTTTGGCTGAGTGTATGTGGTTTCAAAATCGCTTTGACGAGTCGCTGTTCTACGGCATGCGCGCCCTTAAGCTTTACGAGCAGATTCTCGGTGAATCGCACGCCGACCTCGGAAACATCACGGGGAACATGGCGCGGATTTATCACCAGCAAAAGAAGTTCCAGGAGGCGGAGAAGCTGTATAAGCGCTCTCTGGCGATTAAAACAAGCACCCTGGGAACGAAGCATCCGGAGGTAAACCAGCTCTTGAGCGGTTTTGCCGATTTGCTGCAAAGTCTCGGCCGGGGCGAGGAAGCATCGCAGCTTCGAACCAGCGCCGGGATGCCGACTCGCAAGCAATGGACGAAAACGACCGGCAGCTACAAAGAGTTCCAAAACAAAGAGAAGAATCTTGAGGATTCAGTTCTCGAGCGTCCCTCCACTGCGATGCCCCCGATGGCTGAGGAATTTCTCAGTCGAGACATGAATTTTAGCGACTTCAGAGACGAAGCGGAGCGCGCCATGCAACGCGGCGATCTGGTCGAGGCGGAGCGCGTCTGGATTATGAGTCTGGGAGTGGCTCGCGGCGACGATGAGAACAATCCCAATTATTGCTATGCGCTTGAGGCAATTGCCGAGTTGTCTTTGCGCGCCGAAAAATATCGTGATGCCGAGCGCTGTTTTCAAAAATCATTTGATATAAAAGCGCGCGTCCTCGGTCGAGACCATGTTGCTGTCGGGCATGGCGCCGCCAACTTAGCGAAACTGTATTACACGATGTGCGATTATCCCAAGGCTGAGCGGATGGCGATGGAGGCAGTGAATATTTTCGACCGCGCCAGCGCCGGCGAAGGAACGGATCTGGCTTGTGCCATCCACAATCTCGCTACTCTTTTTCACGTGCAGCGCAAGTACGACGATGCCGAGAAGCATTATCAGCGGGCTATGATCATGAAGCAAAAATTGTTTGGTCCCGATCATCCCGAGACCGTGCGCTTGTTGAAAAGCTATGCCAATTTGCTCAAGGCGACGCACAGAGAAGAGCAGGCGAAGCACCTTGATGATTGCGCCGAGGGCATGATCACAGGCAGCTGGAAAGTGGTCAAGGACGAAAACCTCACCGGCGGCTGGCGGCAAGTCCTGCTCGAAGAGAGCTGAACGCTTCAATCGTGCCAATCTTGCTTTTTGCGCGTTCCCAAATAGAAAAACACGAAGCCCATAACAATGGAGATGACCCGCACGGGCAAAACGTTCGGATTGTTCTTGCCCGAGCCGGGCATGAATGCGACCTTGTGGCGGCGCGGCTCATTGGTGGTTTTTCTCTTGTTGATTAGCTTCATCTTGGCCATGGCAGCGAAGTAAGTCGGCTGCATGACGACGATTGTCGGGTTGGCGGCATCGTAATAAACGTTCAACGCCATGCCCGGACGCGAGTGCCTGAGAAGGGCTCGCTCCTCTTCACAGCGTGCCGAGACCCCGGTCGTGATCAAATAACCCTGAAGCGGATACTTGATCGTCGCCGCCTCGTAATTGAGGACCATGATTTGTGCCACGGACGGCTCATAGTGCACGATTTTATATGGATCGCCGGCGCCGAAATCATCGGCGATGCCGCGCACGCCTCCGCCGAGGTCATGCGTCACTACCGGCCATTGCTCACAGACGTATTCGGCGTTATAAGCAACAGCGAAAAAAATGAATGAGATGACGAGCCATATCATTTCTCCATCATAGCAAGCTGAAAAGGTTATTTATTTATCGGCAGAGACGGCGCTGCGGGGATAGCCGGAACGGATGGCAAGCTCGGCGTTACACCCGATGGTCCATGCTGCCACTTACCGATGGAGGCAGGCATTCTATTGACGATCTTCTGCGACAAAACGATGTTCTCTTTAGCCGCCTCGCTCCAGTCTCCTTTGGCGGAGTAAACATGAAGAAGATAGGAATGAAGCTCGGTATTATTTGGTGCGATCGCCAGCGCTTTTTTATATTCGCTGGCGGCGCCGTTCAAATTGCCGCACTCGAGGAGCATGTCGGCCACTGCCGCTCTGGTCATTGCATCTTTCAGTCCGAGCTTGTCGTCGAACTTCAGTTTGGCGGGGCGAATAACTACCATTTTTAGAAGGTCAGGGAGCTTTGCCTCGAACTTCAACTGGTTGAAGCGTTTCGCTTCCGCTGCCGCTTCCTCAAATTTGCCTTGCGAGTAATAGAGAGCGCCTAAAATGGCATGTCCTTTGCCGGCCTGATGCCTGGCGTACAAATTCAGTTGGTCCTCGGGCTCCCTCAAAAGAGCAAGACCGGCTCGAGCTTGATCGGCAGCCGCTTTCAAGTCGCCGGCATCCAGGAGTATGGAAGCAAAAATGAATCGCGGCCGCCAGAATTCGGGCATCGATTTGATGCAACCGGCCATCACATCGCGAGCTTCTTTGTAGCGTTTCTTCTCATCGAGCAGGATGGCATAGGAGCCGTAACCTTTTGCGAACATCGCATCCTGAGCGATGGCTTCCTTATAGTATTTCTCGGCCTTTTCGATGTCGCCTTTTGCTTTGTAGATATCAGCTTTGGTATCAGACAGATTTGACGACGGCGGCAGCAACTGCTCCAACCTCTGCACCGTATTTAGTGCTTGATCGAAGTGCTCGATGCCTGAGTAATAAAAGGCGAGGCTGGCATAAGCTCGCGATGAGAAGCGTTTGCACTTCAATGCCTCGCTAAGCAAATCAAAGCCGTCCTTTTCACGGGCATGACAAAAGTAGAAGTTGCCGAGCTTCACTCGCCATGCCGGATCGTATGGATAAATCTTGCCTGCCTTCAGGAGATGCTCTTCAAAACCACCATCATCGAGACTGAGCGTGCATGCATCGGCGAGCAATAATTCTCTTGAATAAGGATTATGAATGCACTGCGCGGCTCGCTTCAGTTGTTCGATCGATTTCACGCCGCAGCCCTGAGCGATGTAGATTTTGGCGAGGAACATCTGGAGATGGGCGTCGCCGTTTCCCCCTTCCAGAGCCTGAGCCGTCTTTAGATAATCGATGGCCCGTTTGTATTCGTGTTCGCGAGCCGCGTGCCGAGCCAGAGTTTTATAGACGAAAACTGATTTGCTCGGCAACTTCTCCAATTGATCGTTCAGTGATTTTTCAGCCGCGAAGTGCTGCAAATCACGTTCGCAATTGGCAAGCGAGCAAATGGCCGTCGAATCCCCGGGTGATAAGTGCGCAGCCAGATAGTAAGCCGTCCTGGCCGCTGGTAGATTCTCATCCAGTTTGAAGGCTTCGCCGGCCAGAAGAAGAAGCCGCGTCATCCTGAGGCGCTGCTTGTCTGTTCTCAAGCCACCGGCCGCCTCCGTGACTCGAAGACGGGCCAGGGTTTTCAGAGCCCGATCGGGTCGAAACGCCTCCAGGCTATCGTATGTCTGTCTTAAATATGGATTGCGAAAAGTCAGCACTTTGGGCGCTGGCTGAGATTCGGTGGTTAATGAGCTTTTCTCTTCTCTTTTGGAGCCGTGCCCGCTCTTTGCGCTTACCTGCGGGCCGGCAGCGATCAATACCAGCCCCATGGCTAGATAAACGCTTAATGCTCGCCAACCGATCATTCTTCTTGCGACCTTCTCACAACGTTTTTAAAAAAGCTTTCGAGTAGTTGCTCGCATCTTTCTTCCTCTATACCTCCGATTATCTCCGGAAGTGGATAGCTGCGCCCAGGGAGGAAGAGGTTAAATGCCGAGCCGCAGGCACCGGATCTGGCATCGTAAGCGCCGAAGACCACGATGGCTACTCGGGCCTGGATGATCGCCTCCGCGCACATCGCACAGGGCTCCAGCGTCGTTACAAGAATGCATCCGGAAAGCCGCCAGCTCTTGAGGTGCCTTGCGGCTTCTCTCAGAGCGAGAATCTCGGCATGGGCGGTCGGATCATTTGTGCGCTCGCGTTCGTTATGGGCGCGGGCTATGACCTCGTGGTCGCTGCCGGCAATGATGCAGCCGACCGGCACATCGATAGATGTTTGCCGGGCTTCCTCGAGCGCTAGATGCATCCAGTGGCTGTATTGAGAGTATTCGCGCATTTGATATTATTAAACCCAATTAATTTTGGAAATTCTGTCGAAAAATTTCTAGAGCCGTATAGACATAGTTACCAACCGACAGCGAGTGATTCCAAACAATGGGGTGTTGTGAGGATTCATCTTGGGATCTCAAAAAGGAATTATGAGGGTGATTCCTGACTGAGAGATTACTAAGTCGCTGAAGGTTCCAACTAACTCGATCGGGGTGATCGAGTTGCTTCTATCAAAACGTCGTATCTGTCGCACAGGAGGTATCCCGCATACGGGGCAAGCAAATAAAAACTGTCAGCATACAGAAAGCGGCTAGCAATCAAATTACAAGGAGAGACCTGACGGGGTCTCTCCATTTTTTTCCGACTCATTTACAATGATGCCTTAGTGCCTTCAAAGGCGGGATCAAATTTGCTCGGCCAGATAAATATTATTGCTGATCTTGGGGTTTTGAGCCCGCGCCGCTTGGGCGCCTCTTTCCTCAAACCGATCCTGATGGTGATCTTCCTGGCACTGACTGGTTCACCTCCTGCAGGCGATTGCGCTTCGCCGGCCCCCAACATTACTCTGTCAAACAAGAAGATCTACACAGTGCGCATGCAAACCATGCTCACGATTCCGAAAAAGAAGGAAGCGTGCGAGCAAGTGAGAGTCTGGCATGCGCTTCCGACGAACAAGCCGTGGAGTCAGGTGAAGGCGCCGAAGGGCTGTTTCAATGTCGCTTGCACGCCCAAGGAAGGCATTGTCGAGCCCGAGGAGGACGAGCTTTCCGAACATGTTTTTTGGAACGAGAAGCGCAATTTTAAACCGGGCGATCAGCTCAGCTTCACTTCGCAGTTCAGCCTGGTCTCTTGCGATCGAAGCTTTAATCCGTCGGCGCGCACGATTGCCTGGGACACCTATGATCCAGCTTATGCGAAACTGAAGGCTAAACTCAAGGAATCCAACATAGAGATTATCAATTTAGCGAAGCAACTAAAGGGCAATCACAACCCGGCCATTACCGTTCAGGAAATCTGTAAATGGATTTATGAAAATATAAAATACAACGGGCGCTGTACCTGGGACACTGCCGATGTCAGCCGGACGCTCAAGGAGAAGGAAGGCCATTGCGGTCACCAGAACCAGGTTTTCACGCATCTGTGCGCTGCATGCGCGATTCCCACCCGCACCGTAGTTGGTATCAGCATGCGCTCACCCTCTGGAAAATCCACTCAAGCCGATCTCGGGGATTCCGAGATCAACACTCATTCCTGGTCCGAGGTTTTCCTGCCCGGCTGCGGCTGGGTCGAGGTGGAGCCTCAGCATGGTGTGGATTGTTTCACCATTCACGCTGATTCGATCCAGTGCAACAGCCAATTTCAGGCGTATGCCGTCTGGGTAACGGAGAAGGGTGAGGAAACCAGGCAGGAGCGCTGCATATTCCGCTCCGGTGCCTATCAAGGAGAATACAGGGTTGTCCATCTGATCAGTTTCAGTGAAAAAGCGTGGAGCGGCAAGGATCAGTAACGAGGGCGCCGTTTATCCAGATAGATCATTGCCGTGGCATTGAGCATCAAGCAGAGACCGGCAGCGAGCAGCAGATCTCGACCAAGTGAGTCTGCATCAGATGTTCGGCTCAGTTTGTCTTTGCAGTCGGCGATCAGCAGTCTGAGCTTTTCTTGCAGCTCATCAGAGATCGAGCGGATGTTCTTGTAGAGATTGCGGGTCTGTGTTTGCTCCACTTCAGTATCATTGTTGTCGACTACTTCACGACTTTGCCTGAGAACGCTCAGTGAGGATCTGGCCAGGGTTCGGATCTCCTCCAGTCGCGCCGATTGCTCAGGGAAATCCTGCAGGAGTCGCTCGAGCTCTTTCAAGTGTTCGGGGATCGTCTTGGTCAGGCCGTCGAAGCGTTCTCTGAACACCGGGCTCCTGGTCATGCTGTAGCCACCAATGGCGACACCAGCATCGTAGTGCAACTTGGAGACGGTGGTAGCCTCGGTAATGATGCTTTGTGCTCGTGTTACCGTCCTGATCTCGTTCTGGTAATGCCAGATGGACAAGATGAGAAGCGCCCATGATGCTGCGACGGCAATCAATCCTGTCGTTTCGAGCAATGCATACGATTTTTTGATCAATCGGCGTTGTCTGGCTCTGGTAGTCAATCTTTTGCCTGATTCGATTGTTTCCAGATCAGCTTTCAGATCGAACAATGACTGATAGCGATCGATGGGATTCTTCTCGAGGCAGGTAAAAATCACGGCTTCCAGATCGTCGGGAAGATTTAAAAACGGATGAGAGGCAATTGAACGCGGCGGCTCATTGAGGTGTTTGGCGATGATCTGAACTGGATTGAAGCCTTCAAAGGGTGGTTTGCTGGTGATCACTTCATACATCAAGCAACCCATCGAGTAGATGTCCGAGCGTCCGTCAAGCCCGACGCTCAAGCACTGCTCCGGGCTCATGTATGTCGGACTGCCGAGTACATCGCCGGTTCCGGTCATGTCGATGGTTTGAATAATGTCGGTATGTTGTACTTTGGCAATGCCGAAGTCGACGACGTGAACCATCTCGAATCCATCCTCTTCTTGCGAGAGGATGACGTTGCTGGGTTTGAGATCGCGGTGAATGATGCCGCGCATGTGAGCGTGAGAAACAGCATCGCAAATTTGAATAAAAATGTTGAGAGAGCGGTTGAGGGAGAGGCGCCCTTCGCGCTGGATCAGGCTGGAAAGGCTCTCCCCGGCGATGTAGTCCATGATCAGGAATGGTTTGCCGTCGAAAGTGTGCTCTACACCATATATGGTGACAAGGTTGTCGTGCGACAATTGCGCGACCGCTGTTGCTTCGGCTTCGAATCTTTTTACCGCGGTTTCGCTGGCCGCTAATTCTCTGCGCAGAACTTTTATGGCCAGGACTTTATCTTGCCTCTTGTCCCGCACTTTGAAAACCGAGCCCATGCCGCCTTGTCCGATAAATGAGATCACTTCGTATTGAGAGGGCAGGTCTGGAGTTTCGACCGGTGCTGATACCTCATAAATGCCGCTCTGCCGGAAAATTGCCAGGCTCTCCAATTGCGCGCGAGCGCGGGTCGTCGAGCTGCACTGGCAGGTCGAGCCTTTGAAGATCCAGCCTGTGAAAGAGCCGGGGCGATGGCTGGTAACCAACTTATGACATCGCGGACATGCCTCCTGCGCTGTCTTGCTGGATGTCTTTGCCATCGGATTTCTCCTGGGGGTAAATGGCGAGCTTTGTTTGCAAATTGCGGCGTTCGTTGTTGCTTGCTTTATACCCGTGTCGGGCGTGACGCGACGCCGCGGAGTACTATATAATGTCGCAAGTCGGTGATCGGAAAAATGATCGAGAAGGCGGCAAAAAAGGGGAACCGGAGGGAAAGGCCGGAAGCCTCTCTCTCCGGTTCTCCTCAGGTCGGCTCATTCGCCGTCGTCGCCCTCGACTGGTATCACACGCGGTGGCGCAGGCGAACCGCTGTCCGGCTGGCCATAGAACGCGGACATGCGCAGGCAAAGGCGGTCCCAATTGCTCGAAGCCACCTTGCTGTTATTGACGCTTATCTGCCAGTTCTCCATCAGGCGGTTCCATTCCGCCGCTATTTGGGCAGCCTCGGCGTCCAGTGCCGGCTGGTAAGGGTTGTAGCCGGCGGCTCTGGATGCCTCGGCTCGCTGTTGGGCGAAGGCGGCTGCAGTCTCGCAAGCCTCCATGGCCAGCTTGTGGCGCTGCATAGCCTCAAGAGCCCAATTGCCCATCCGACCATAGCGAATGAAGCCCTCGACCAGGTACGGAACCGTGTCGGGCACATTCTTGCTGCGCCGCGCCACGTCTTGTTCGTACCACTGGTTGACGGCTTGCACTGCCGGATTGAGATCATCCCAACACTGCCAGGCCCACTGAGCCAGATTCATGGCTTCGGCGGGAGTTGCAGGACGCTGCGGTCCTGATTGAGTGAAGTGCCGCATGACATAGTCTCCTTGGTGTGTTCATGGGAGCGTTGAGGCACCCATGAACGGTTGCAATACTCTTGGCGCGTTTGTCGAAGCGCGCTTTACCTACTCACTGCCGTGACGCTCAGAACTTTGTGCGGTGGCCGGGCAGCAGGCGCACCAGGGCATCAGGAATGCAGTTCCAGATGAAGTCTTCGATGGACTGGCGATGCTTGCGCAGCACCATTCCCAAGATGATGATCAGTCCACCGACGAGCGCGAGCGCGGCCGGGAAAAGATCCGAGCCCTTGAAGATGTCGACCGCGAGATAGAACACGTAGCCGGTTGCACCAAGTGCGCCGGTGATCAGGAAGATGCGCCGCTGGAGGAGGACGGATGCGATCATGAACGCGACGTTCAGGCTGAAGTAGCCGAACAAAGCGCCGTCACCAGCCGGGACCGCCAGTCCTGTCAATGCCACCCAGAAACTGGTGACGCCGAACAGGTAACCCCAGAAGGCGAAGTCTTCATCCGTGGCCTGGTCGATGACGAACGCCAAGAAGCCGATCACTGCTCCGAAGGCAAGCGTCGTCTGCAAGTGCAGGTGATGGATCGACTGATAGCCTTCCCAGGAATACTGCCAGTGGACGTCCGCATGGAGCGCATGCTGCCTGAGGATGTAGTCGGTCAAGGTGATCGACGTGCACCACAGGGCCGTGAAGAGCGGCGCCGTCAGGAACGTGAAGCGCACGAAGATCAGCGCCAGAAGAGCCGCCCCGATGGTCGCTCCCTCGATGATCAGCTCTTGTTTCATCGTCAGAGATGGCGCATACAAGAAGTGATCGTCGAGCGCCATGATTGCCAGCACCAAAAGCGGTACCATCACCACCGCCAGGCTAACGAAGAGCCCGCCTCCGACGTGTGCCTTCTGGATGAACCAGAGATAGGCGCCGACGCTGGCGAAGGTGACCATGAAGATCGCAGTGGTCGCGACGATCGCCGGTGCCTTGCCGTTGATGCCTGCCAGCACCATGAACCAGCCACCCGCGATCAGCACCAGAGCGACGCCGATGTACGAGAAGAGGTTCGACATGTTGAAGGCGGTCGCCGATCGCCGTTCGTTGAGGAATTGCCAGAGATCCGGAACCTGATCGCGTGTCAGGATTCCTTGAGCGGCGGCGGCCTCGAGATCGGCTACCCTGGTTTTCAGCTTCTGCCGAGTGGGTCTTGGGACTGCGTTGCGTTTCGTTTGAGCGTTTGTCATGAAACCTCCAGTGGAGTTTGATGAAAGTTGACTGCACTCAGATCATTTGATCCGCTCAGAGTTGCAGCTGTGAGTCGACTGACGTCGCCTGACATTCAGACCAAATACAAGCGATAAACCCCAGGCATCCACGCAGGATGCCAAATGAGGCTTGAGATACTCTTCACTTGATGCTTTAGTTTTGAGTGTCAGAACGAAACGTTTGATCGATAACGAATTTTTGCACCAGAAACTTTTGAAGGACCAGTATATTTTTGTATTGGCTTAAAGCTTCATATTCTTAACGTCGCGCAATCGCCTGCCATTACTGCCCGCCTGCCATTGCGCAGCTGGCGCTAGCTGGCAAAGCGCCGGGCATTACAGGAAAGTGCACATGAAGGCGCACTTGGGGTGTCCTGGAATGCCTAAACGTATTTCTTCGTGACGCCCAGGTCGAGCGCGAAGCGATAACCAATCAACTTGTAGGCCAGCTTGGCGGCCAAAAAGTCGGGAGCATGAAGACCCGGTATAGGAGCCAATTCTACGATGTCGGCGCCTACTACATTCTTTCTGACGCAGACGTTTTTAATCAACTCCATTAGCTGATACCAGCTAATGCCGCCTGGTTCGGGCGTTCCGGTGGAAGGCATCACACTGCTGTCCAGAGCATCAACGTCGATTGTGATGTAGACGTTGTTCGATAGCGTGTTTACGATTTCCTGGAAATTCCATTTGTCTTGCATGCGCGCCCAGAAAATGTTGATCTTGGGTCGCTCCGTTTCCATCCAATGCGCTTCTTGTTTGCTGACGTTTCGGATCCCGACTTGCGTGATCATTGGTTTCTGAAGCGTTTCATACAAGCGGTACCCCACAGAGGCATGCGAGTATGGATTGCCGTCATAGGACGGGCGCAAATCGCAGTGGGCATCAATCTGGAGTATGGAAAGATCTTTGTAGCGCTCGGCAAACGCCCGAATGGCTCCAAGGGTAATCGAGTGCTCGCCACCGATGATCAGCGGGAATCGATCGGTCTCGACCAGAGGTTTTACCGCTTCGTACAGGGCTTGAAACGGCTTGGCCGTATTAGCCTCGACCTTGTCCATGACGATTGCATCGCTTGTGTGGATGCCGATCTTATAAGACTCCGTCCAGAGCTCATCATCGAAGAGCTCGACTTCCTGGCTCGCTTCGAGCAAAGCTCTTGGACCATCGGCTGTACC
Source organism: Pseudomonadota bacterium (assembly GCA_021324135.1). GTDB lineage: Bacteria > Cyanobacteriota > Vampirovibrionia > Obscuribacterales > Obscuribacteraceae > JAJPJO01. The sequence goes on along the minus strand of JAJPJO010000193.1, from coordinate 9,282 downwards.
TTTGCCGTATGTAGTGGTTTCTTCATAGGGCACCGGCAGGATGTGCACGCGTGCCCCGGCGGCCTGGGTATATTTCGCCGACAAGCCGAGGAACGCCGGCAGCTTGTCCGTGCTGCGCCTGGTTGCTTGCGATGTTATGGCAGCAGCCGACTTTGTCGCCGGGGCTGATTTTCTCGAGCCTGCCGACTTCGCTCTGGCCGATGCTTTGCTCTTCGTCTTAGACTCACTCTTCGAGGAAGCCTTCTTCGAGTTCGACAGATTCTTGCCGGCTTTTGCTTTCGTGCGTGGTTTAGAACGAGTAGCTGTCGCCGGTGCTGGATTTGATGCTTTTGACTTGGTCTTGCTCATTTGGTTCTCTCAATGAGTGGTTAATCTGCATATATTACCAATCCAGGTGTTTATACCGTTCATGACAACTTGCTGTTTTAACGCTTTAGGATACGCATTTGCAAAGGTACTGCTTTGTTATGCCACGTCATCACGATTATCGTGCGGCGGAAACGGACAAGTCGATAATATCGTCATCAGGTTGCAATTGCTCGACTTCAGATGCCGGAACCGGCGAGGACTCCAGGCTTTGGGCGAAACTTTTGCACTCGGCGGTCAAGCCCACGAATCGTTCCACCGCCCTTTTCAGAGAGGGCTGATTGCTGTAGCGGGCGAACAATCTAGCCTGGTCGTTTGCGCTTAATCCGAACTTGGTATCTCCTTTGAAGGGGAACATGACGTCTTCCTCGTTGGAGCTGTGTTTCATAATCCCAAGAGCGTGACCGAGCTCATGAAGACTGATTTCTTTCAAGTCGGGATCGCAGTAACCGAAACCGTCATCGCTGAAGGTGATTATTGCTTTCTTCATCCGCGTGCCATCAAATATGGTATCAGTTCTGGCAATCTGGTGCGAGTAAGGCGTGCTTGTCGGCAATGCCGAAATTGGCTTGCCGCCAATATATTGGTCGTAGTATTCGGAACTCTTTGCTTTGGTCACGATTATGTCGGCCCGCTCTTTAAGTTTTTGTACGTCCGCTTCGCTCTGGTTCTCATTCAAAAATTCATAGTCGAGGTGCCCCCGGGCGGTGATCATCCAGAGATCAAGAGCGCGCAAGAAAGCCTTGTGCGTGTTGGGGTCGTTTAAAACAGAGTCATCAACCCAGATTTTGAGCGGCCCATGGTTGTTGTTCCAATGATAGGGCGCATCGCTCTCGGCGGCGAGAACTTTCTGATATTCAGCGTACTCAAGCAAGCAGCGTTCGTTATATGCAAGATTGAAGCGGTCCCAGTCGGGCGCTACTTTCAGATAGCGGCTTAGCCAGACACATGCTTCATTGGGGCGATTGTATTCTTTATAGCGCCTGGCAATGGCGTCGGCGACTGCTGCATCGCCGCCGGTGAGCTCATAAAGTTGCTCGAACTCAACCCAGGCCTTTTGCCAATTGGCGGTATGCAAGGCTCGAAAGCCCGATTGCAGATGAGCGCTGATTTTGCTCTGCCTTGCCAGTTTTGATGAGCACATAAGGCGAGTCAGGGCGGCATCGTCTTCCAGGTGGTTCGACTCGAATCGAGCGGCGAAAGCCTCGAAGACGGCCGCGTCGGCGGCTGCGATTTTTTGGGTTATGCGTATGTTGCGCCAGGCCTCATCAGTGTTTCCGCCATCTATTGCTCTGATTGTGGTCTCGAAATGTTTTTTCAAAGGAGGGTTTGAGAAGAGATTCAAGGCATGAAAATTGCGCACCAGGTAGCCATCGGTTTGTTTGCCCTGCGCATCGCATTGACAAGCAAAAAAGCAGGCGAGTTGCTCCTTGCTTGGACCATGATTGTCGGGTACGAGCTTGGCGAGCGCATATGCGGCCTCGAATTCTTGCCTCGCCCCCGGCCAGTTGTCGGCCGACATCGAGCGCACGGCCTTTTCGTAATGCCTGCGCAGCTCCGGATTGTGCCACAGCTTCAGGGTTTCATAATCGCCCAGGAGCCGCTCCTCCACATCCAGACCGGCGTCATGAAACTCTCTTGATATATCCGCTTGCACCTGGAGCTCGTGTCCTTTCCAATCATTGCGCAATTTCTCGACATCAGCCCAGGCAAGCTGGAGATCGCCGGCACTCAAATTGGCCAGGAAATGCAGAATTGCCTTTGGGTATGCACCAGATTCGGTGGCAGCGGCTTGCTGGTACAGCTGCTTCAGCCTCTGCTTTGCCTTTGAGCTGAGATTGCGGGCTTTGCCATTTTCCAGCGACCAGATCCGATGCAGCGCCACCTCTTGCAGTTTTCTTGATGCTTGTTCTTTCGTTCCTGGACGGAGCTGCGGTCCGATGGTGCCGTTTATACAAACGCCATACACTGCTTGTGGCCCACAAGCCGCGTCTGGAGGCGGATCGAAAAAGGGATCCCGCCTGCAAGAAGGCCAATCGGCAGGGTGCCAGGGTCGGCAAAATGGATCGTCTGGTTCCACCTGACTCAGCACCGGCGTGTTTCGGGAACTCAACACCGGCGTGTTGCGGGAATTGCTCAAAGCATATGGGACGATGCCGTACTTGAATTGCCAGTGCCTCTCTCTGCCTTTGCATTTGGCAGGCCTGGTTTCGCCTTTGCCGACCGAGCTGAAGCTATCGCCGAGCAATTGGGCGCTCACCGATTGTCCCGATAAGCATAGTAAAATCGCGCTAGCTGCGGCTAGCTTCTTTGTCGAACTCACGGTTATAGACAGGTGTACTAAAGGACGACTCGATTATCATGCAAAAAATCAAGCCGAATTTGTATGGTGTTAACACTGACCGAAGATGAATTCGTTTCCGCGGTCATTCCAGATTAAGTAGTGATTTAATCCTGAGCTGAAATTGAGATCTAAGCTGTGATTGAAACCTGCGGCGCCAGTTTGCTCAGCACCTTTTGGCGGATTTTTTCGGCTTGCTTCCGGCTTGACTCCATCAGGGCGGTCGCCTCCTTCTCCGTCGTTTTCACAAACTCTTGAGCAGGCTTATCTTGTTTGTCAAAGCCATCAAGGTTGATCAATACATTGTAGTAGGCGCCTTCAACCCCTGATAGAGCCATGAGACAGGCGACCCCGGCATCGCTTAATGAATTCGGGTTGCCCTTTTCTACGGTTTGCTCAATAAGGTCGAATGTTTCCGCTATTTTTTTCATGACGTTAAGCGGAACGGTGGTGGCAAGTTTGGTGGCATCCAGGATTGCTTGATCTCGTTTGGCAATCTCTTCGGCATTTAATTTGGGCAAACGACGAGCCGCGATGATGCTGTTGAACGCGTCTTTATCGGCGTCGACCGCCGCCAGCAATTCAGCTTTGAGCTTCTGCCCTTTCTCGGCTAATTCGTTCATCAGTGGGCGTTCGGCTTCAAAGCCTTTCTTGTCGAAGGTCAGGCATGCCACCATACTTGATAGAGCGGCCGCGAGTGAACCTGCTAGTGCAGCCACGCTTCCGCCGCCCGGAGCCGGCGATTCGGATGCCAGCTCGTCGACAAAAGCGCTCACGGTCATATTGGATAACTTAACCGCCGGCGGTGCCACGCCGAATTCGATGATCTTTTGTTTGGGATCAAACGGCGCTACCTCAGCCAATCCAAGCGATTGCACGGCGGTTTCAATCAATTCATCCTGGGAAACGCCGGTGCACCGCCCCTGCTTCTTCAAGTAATGACGACCTGCTTGCAGCATCGGAGCCAGGGGAACGAGCCCGACTATTTCGCTTCCGGTCGCGCGCACGCCCAACTGCTCGGCTACCCGCGCCACTTCGTCGAAAGCGTGCTCAAGTGATGTTTGTGTGTAATCGATGAGGTTGATTGAGACCTGTGCTCGTTTGTACTCATCGACATACCAGCCGACTGCTCTGCAGGCTTTGAGTGTTCCGGGAACCATGATGTTATTGCCGGAGGCATCCTTTTCGATTTCGCCTTTGCTGTTGCGCTTGGCGCGGCCAGCTTCGCGGATGGTCAAGGCGATGTCGTTGGCCAGCTTCTTCGAGCGCGTGTTGAGATTCACGTTGTAAGCGATCAAAAATTGACGCGCGCCGATAACGGTAGCACCGGCGGTGGCATTAAATTTGTTTGGTCCAAAGTCGGGCTTGAAGGAGGGATCACGCATTTTCTCTTCCAGCCCTTCGTATTCGCCTTTCCGTATATCGGCGAGATTGCGGCGATCTTCGCTGCGCGCCGCTTCGGCATAGAGGTAAACGGGAATACCCAGTTCTTTACCGACGCGCTCCGCCAGCTGATCAGCGAGTCTGGCGCACTCCTCCATCGTTATATTACTGACGGGGATGAACGGGCATACATCGGTCGCCCCCATGCGTGGATGCTCGCCCTTGTGCTGACGCATATCAATCAACTTCGCTGCTGCGGCGATACCTTGGAACGCTGCCTCGACAATTGTTTCTGGTGGTCCGACCAGCGTCATCACGGTGCGATTGGTGCTGTAGCCCTTATCAACGTCGAGCAGGCTGACTCCCTGGACGCTCCGCATGGCATCAGCAATGGCGTCGATCACCTTTTGATTTCGACCTTCGCTAAAGTTTGGGACGCACTCAACTAACTTCATTTCGTCCTCCTGAATGGCGCCTGGCATTGTGCAGAGCGTCGGATGTTTTGCAGACCTGACAAATTTTATCGTGCGGCCGGCTGGCGGTCGAATCAAGCTACGAGGAAGAGTAGTAGAAGCGGCAACATCACGAAAGGGCTCGAGGAGTGGGAAAGGGCGTCTCTCGACGGGATCATTGCTGAGCCGTCAGATAAGCCCAATCCACTACACGAGCCATTTTCGGAGCCCCAGGTTTTTCGAAGTGGAGCGCTTCGGTCTTCGGCTTACACTTTTGAGCGGAAGCCCGATGCGATTGCAGCAGGGGGGAGGAGTCCCTTGTCGAGTCACTCGTTTGCGAGTCACTCGTGAGAAAATCCTCCCATTAACTGGCGCCACCGGACTTGTCGCCCCCCTTGTCGCTGCGATCGTTGAGAACGCGGCGGACGTCGCGAATGAACGAAACCGTGAGGTTGGTTGTCCAGTTCACGAAGGGCGGGACATACTGGATGCCGAGGAGTCCGGTAACGATCACCTGGATCGCCATCGGGAACCCCTTGAGTGCGCCAAGCAGAAAGCCCCAGAGCTGCACGCTCACGAGGTGCGGCAGTCCAAAGATGGTGCCGTACTCGCCGAGCTTCGCAAAATCGACATTGGCGGAAATGGCCTGACTTGCAAAGCTGCAAGCCCACCAGATGATGACGCCAATGAAGAGCTTGAGCGCATCCTGTAAGCCAAGCTTGGCGCCGGGCTCCAGCGGAGTGAAGTCGAAGAACTTGCGGTGACTTGAAGTTGCCATAGCAGTACCTCGTTTTCTGCGCGCGAACCAACCCCCACAAGACGCAATGCGTTCGTGAAGATTGCCCTAGATAGTTCTTGTGCGCGACTGTTGGTTACTTTGATCAGGGTTTCAAAGAGATGAAGACGTCTCAACCCTATCAAGACCTGTCAAGGAAGATAAACCGTTTTAGAGCTTTAAAAAGCATTTCAAAAGCTTAATGAGATCAAGTTGAATGATAGAGAAACGCGAAACAAGCTCTGAAACAGTGATGATTTGAAGCAACCTGGCGAAACTTCAAATTGCGGTGCAGGCTCATATGTGTCAACGACATGGGCTGGCGCAGCTAGCGGAGGTTGGCAAGTGAGGCGCAGGTGAGCATTAGCTAAGGTGATCGGAGCCGAGATTATTGGCCAGCAAAAATCAACTCGAGTATGCGCTCGTAGATGGCACTTAGTGTGTCGACATCGGCGATCGAGACATTCTCGTTGACCTTATGGATGGTGGCATTGATGACCCCCAGCTCGACCACTTCCGCACCGGTCGGAGCCAGGAAGCGTCCGTCCGATGTTCCCCCCTCCGTCGAGGGGCGCGGTTCCTTGCCGGTCACTTCCCGAGTGGCTGCCATGATCGTCTCGAGCAGTTTTCCCTGCGAGGTCAGAAACGGATGTCCTGAAAGGCGCCACTTAGCCTCGTAGTTGAGCTTATGCCGATCCAATATCTCGTGCACTTTTTGCTTCAATATCGCTTCTGTTTGTTCGGTGGAGAAACGGAAATTGAACAGAACATCCATACTTCCCGGGATGACGTTGTCCGCCCCGGTTCCACCATTTATGTTTGATATTTGCAGCGAAGTCGGCGGGAAAAACTGATCACCTTCATCCCAGCGAGTCGACACCAGCTCATCCAATGCTTTCATGGCTTTGTGGATGGGATTGTCGGCTTTCTCCGGATAGGCGACATGTCCCTGCTGGCCGATGATCTTCAGTGCGCAGGTGAGTGAACCGCGGCGCCCGTTCTTTATGGTATCGCCGACGGTGTGCTGGGAACTGGGCTCACCGACGAGGCCGTAGTCGATTCGTATACCCTTATTGCTGAGATGCTCGATTACTTTGATGGTGCCGTCAACGGCACTCGCCTCCTCATCGCTCGTTATGATGAAGGCGATTGTGCCTTTGTGCTCATTGTTGCCTGCTTTGAGAAAACGCTCGACGGCTGTGAGGAAAGCGGCGATGCCGCTTTTCATGTCGGCGGCGCCGCGACCGTAGAGATGACCGTCTTTTATTCTTGGCTCGAAGGGCGGTGATTGCCATTCTTCCCATGGACCGGTGGGCACCACATCCGTGTGTCCGAGGAAGGCAAGAATTGGTGCGCCCGATCCGTGCGTCGCCCAGAAATTGGATGTCGATCCGAACTTCAAGCGCTCAACATCGAAGCCGATTTTGCTCAAGCGATCGATCAAAATTTCCTGGCAACCGGCATCCTCAGGGCTGATTGACGGGCGTTTGATCAGCTGCATCGTCAGATCGATCGTCTCTGAGTTTTTCTTTGTTTCTGAGGTTGGTTGAGTTTGCATTTTGAAGTCCGGCGTTTATCCTGGCTCTGAATCAAGGTGTACGAAGCAGTTCATTGAGACTGACTTTGCTGCGTGTTTTGGCGTCCACTTGCTTGACGATGACGGCGCAATAGAGATTGCATGATCCGTCCTGCGAGGGCAAGCTGCCTGAGACAACCACCGAACCGGCAGGAACGCGACCGTATAAAATCTCGCCGGTTTCGCGATTGAAGATGCGGGTGCTCTGCCCGATGAACACACCCATCGAGATCACGGAACCTTCCTCGACAATGACGCCTTCGACGATTTCCGATCGGGCTCCGATGAAACAATTATCTTCGATGATTGTCGGCGCTGCCTGGAGCGGCTCCAGGACGCCGCCTATGCCCGCGCCACCCGAGAGGTGCACGTTCTTCCCGATCTGCGCGCACGATCCGACCGTTGCCCATGTGTCGACCATCGTGCCGCTGTCGACGTAGGCGCCGATGTTGATGAATGAGGGCATGACGACTACATCGGCAGCGATGTAGCAACCGCGCCGCACCGCCGCTGGTGGCACGATGCGAAAACCGCCGGCCTGGAAATCTTCGGCGCTATAATCGCGGAACTTGCTTGGCACCTTGTCCCAGTAAGAGGTATACCCGCCCGGCATGAGCGTGTTGTCCTCGAGACGGAAGGAGAGCAATACCGCCTTTTTGAGCCACTCGTTTACGACCCACTGACCATCGCGTTTTTCGGCCACCCGGCTTTTGCCGCTGTCCAGGAGTGCCAGTGCTTCCGCCACCGCTTCCTTCACCTTAGGATCTGCGCCTGCCGGCTTGATGTTGGCGCGGTCTTCAAAAGCCTCTTCGATTGTTTTTTGAATGTCCCTGGTCTTCAGTTCGGCCATGATTGCTCCTCTAACTATAAGCGCTTCATAAAATTTGCTAGACGCTGTGCGCCTTCGACGCATTCCTCGAGCCCGGCGACGAGGGCGATGCGAACCCGTTTGTATCCGGGATTTTGTCCGTCATTCTCGCGGGACAGGTACGATCCCGGCAGCACAAGCAGGTTCTCCTCCTGGTATAAACGGCGAGCAAAAGTGGTGTCATCTTGTGGAACTTGAAGCCAGAGGTAAAAGCCTCCTTCCGGCTGCTCCACTGCAATACCTGCCTCATTCAGCACTTTGAGAACGGCAGCGAACTTGTCGGTGTAGAGTTTGCGATTGGCGACGACGTGCTCTTCGTCCAGCCATGCAGCCGTGCTTGCCTTCTGAGAGGGAGGTGGCATGGTGCTGCCATGATAGGTTCTGTACAAACGATATTTTTCAATAATCTGGGCATCACCGGCCACGAAGCCGGAGCGCAGCCCGGGCAGATTGGAACGTTTGGAAAGGCTGTGAAAGACAATGCAGTTTTTCAGATCGGTTAAACCCAGTGTTTGCGCCGCCTGAAGCAATCCGATTGGCGGCTCGCCGAAATAGATTTCGGAATAGCATTCATCGGCTGCAATGATGAAGTTGTATTTGTGGGCTACTTCGATGACTTTGCGCCAATGATCGGCACCCAGACAGGTTCCTGCCGGGTTGTTGGGCGAGCAGACGTAGAGGAGCTGGCAGCGCTGCCACACCACAGGTGGTACCGCGTCGAAGTCTGGGATGAAACGAGTGCCAGCCTCAAGGTTCATGAAATACGGGCTGGCACCAGCCATGAAGGCAGCCCCTTCATAGATTTGGTAGAACGGATTCGGCATGGCGACGAGCGCATCCGGACCGCTGTTGACTGCGCACTGAGCGAAAGAGAAAAGTGCTTCGCGCGTTCCGCAGACCGGCAATATGTTCTTGTCCGGATCGATCGTCGAGGCAGGCAATGAAAAGCGCTTGCTCAGCCATGCCGCAATGGCAGCGCGCAGCTCATCACTTCCTTTGGTCATGGGATAAACACTGAGACTGTCAATGTTTTCGATTAAGACCTTCTTGACGAACTCAGGCGAGGCGTGAGCAGGTTCGCCAATGGTCCAGCGAATCGTTTTCTTCTCCTGGGGTGGATTGATGCCGGCAAGCAGCTCCGCCAGCCGTTCGAACGGGTACGGCAAGATCTTGTCGAGGTTCTTATTCATCGACGCCCGTGTGTTCAAGCCTGTCATTTCGCCCTCATCCGCGTTGTGATAATACAAGGCGCTTAGCCGTTTCTGCCAGAATTGCTGCGCCAATGTAAAGACCGGACTCGTCTATGTCGAAGTAAGGGCTATGATGACTGCGCCTGCTGCCGGCAATTTCAACGCCGAGGAACATGAATGCCGCGGGCACCTTCTGTCCATAGAAGGAAAAATCCTCCGCCCAGGTCTTCGGCTTGACTTCGACGACGTTCTCCTTGCCTATGAGATCGACGGCGGTCTGGCGCATGAGGTCGGCGAGGTTGGTATCATTGACGGTGGCAGGATAACCCAT
>JAJPJO010000271.1 GCA_021324135.1 Pseudomonadota bacterium | reverse complement strand
GCTTATCTGGTTTTGTTCGGCGCTCAGGTCAACTGGAAGGGGCGGCGCTATGTCGTCAATACGCACAAAACCATTCAACCCGACGGCGCCGTATTAGAGAAGGCTAAGTTAATGCCTGATGTATCCGATGTATAGCGTCGGGATTTACCGTTCCTCTTATATTGAGCTTTCCAGAGGCTAATGTCGCAGCAGGGAAATCAGGGAAAACTTCCAAGCGAGGCGGAATTGCAGCGCTTTGTTAAGGAGAGCCGCCGGCTCAGGTTCAAAACCGTCGATGGCTCGACCTATGTTGGAGTGCTGCGCTTTTTCGATCAGCATGTCTTTGCTTTGAGCCTCAGTGAAGGCGATTTCACGCTTTTGCGGGCCAACGTCGTCGGCTACGGGATCGATCAGAGCCGATAGCCGCCCTATATACAGTAGTGGCTATCAGCGATGTGGTGCGGTTTTCGTCGATCAAAGGCCGCCAACTCGTGCTAGACTTAAGCGTGGTAGCGGGGTCTCAGCATCTTTTGCCGGAAGGCAGGCTGAGGCGTCCAGTCTGGTTGGCAGAGGACGTGACAAAACAGTGTATCGGAGCACGAAGACAGTGGCCGGGTTTGGTTGGTTCACAAGTTGGATGGGCACAGGCGTCGGAGTTGATCTCGGCACTGCCAATACCCTGATTTATCTCAAGAACTACGGCGTCGTCTTGCGCGAGCCGTCTGTGATTGCCATCGATAGTAATACCAACCTGCCCCTGGCGGTCGGCGAGGAAGCGCGCGCCATGATCGGGCGGACGCCGCAGGGCGTGCGGGCCAGTCGCCCTCTCAAGGATGGTGTCATTGCCGAACTCAACGATGCCACATTCATGCTCAATGAATTCATCAAGCGCGTTCACCAGCAACAGTCGATGCGTAACCCCGAAATCGTCATTGCCGTTCCCTCCGGCATAACCAGTGTCGAGAAGATTGCCGTCAAGCAAGTGGCTGAGAATGCCAAAGCCAGCCGCATATATATGCCCGAAGAGCCGATGTGCGCCGCCATTGGTGCTGAGTTGCCGGTGACCGAACCTACCGGCTCGATGATCGTTGATATCGGCGGCGGTACCACTGAAGTGGCGGTTTTGTCACTCTCCGGTATCGTGGTTAACGAATCGATTCGCATTGCCGGCGATGAATTAACTGATGCCATACGAAATTATTTGCGAAAAGTGCACAGCCTCGATGTCGGTGAAAAAACGGCTGAGGAGCTGAAGTTCAGATTGGGCTCTGCCTGGAAGACGGAGACAAACGACAAGTACAACGTCAAGGGTCTGAACTTGATCAACGGATTGCCGCGCACGGTCACGGTCAGCCGCGGTGAGGTCAGAGAAGCCATGTCCGAGCCCTTGCGCGCCATCGTCGGCGCCGTCAAGCGAACGCTCGAGAAAACACCACCGGAGCTGGCAGCCGATATCTACAATCGCGGCATTGTTCTTGTCGGTGGTGGCGCGCTGCTTCAAGGTCTTGATGAGTTGATTCAAAGCGAGACGGAAGTGCCTGTCTTCCCGGCCAGCGATCCATTGTCTGCAGTCGCGCTCGGCACGGGCAAACTGCTTAGCGAACCAACTTACGGACGCGTCCTCGAGCTCTGCCACTTCCACAAATAGGGAGGCTCGGGCGTGCCGATTCCTAGCGAACAAGGGTTGCGAGATTCATCTGAATCGATCGCCGAGGCGATCTTTCTGATCATCATCATTATTATGGTGGGCGGTCCGGCTGCCGGTGTGCTTCTATCGGCCGCCACCACTTTGTCCGGAATTCTCACCAAAGGCGCCTACCAGGTCGAGTCGACGAGAAATCTGGCCGAGGAAGTGCTGGCCAGTTCGCAAAAGATTCGTGAGCTGGAGCGCAAGCTGGCCAAGTCCGAGCTTGAGCTTACTACGCTGCGGCGCCAGGCTCGAGAAACGAATAACTTGAGAGCGCTTCTGGCATTGAAAGCTAAAATGACGCGTAAAACGATTGCCGCCGAGGTGATCGGACGCAATCCCGACAACTGGTTCGAGCAAGTGGAGCTGGACAAGGGAACCAGCGATGGTGTGTTGAAAGGTTCGGCCGTGATCACGCGCGACGGCATTGTCGGCCAGGTGGTGCGCACCACCGATCATGCCAGCGTCGTTCGTCTGATTACCGATCCCGAGCAGAAGCTCGGCGTTTTGATCAAACGCATCGGTTTGCCGGGCATCATATCGGGCAACGGTCAAAATCTTGCGCTCATGGATTTCATTCCCGTCGGCACCAACGTCGATGTCGGCGATCAAATCGTTTGCTTTGGCAAAGGCGGCGTTTTTCCCGATAATCATCCAGTGGGAACCGTTGCTGCTATTCGCAGAGACACCGATGGCGCTTCCATGCAAATTGACGTCAAACTCTCGGAGAATTGCTACGATTTGAATGAGGTACTAGTTTTGCCGCCGCTGTCTCAATGAGTGTCTTCGCCATGTCATTTTTCTCGATCAGGACACGAAGAAGAATTGCAGCCATATCAACCACGGCATTGATCATCGCCATGGCCTGGGTTTTGCAGCTGGCGGTCGTCAGTAAACTTTCATTCAACGGCATCATGTGCTCCCTGCCGCTGACGATCATAATCGTCTGGGGCATAACGTTCGGATCGCCGCTCTCGGCGCCGACAACCGACGAGCTTCGCTTGAGCACATTGCGAACCGTGTTGTTGCGGCAGGTTTTATCCGGCTCCATCAGTGGTGCCCTGCTGGGTGCTGCTTTCGCGGCGCTCTATTCCTCCGTTTTGCCGGTCTATCCCTTTGCCTATCCGCTCACCGGCTGGATTGCCGGTTACTTCTGCTTGCGCAATTTCAACAAGGCCCTGATTTTGTGCATTCCGCTCGTCGTTATTCTCACTTTCCTGGCTGAGGCGATGATGACGCTGGAGTTATATTTTGTTGGTCGCCCTAATGTCATCGAAGGATTTTTGCAAATTGCCGTGACCGAATCTGTGCTAAACGCATTGATAGCTCCCTTTGTCTTTCTGCCGATGAGAGGCTGGTTCGAGTTCGATCGTTACCGGGAGATGATGGAAGCGAGATGAGCCAATCGACGCTGTCAAATCAACCAAACTCCGAGGAACTCGCCTTCAAGGCGGTGGTGCTCGGTGTGGTGATTTGCTGCGCTCTTGGTTTGCTCGTCGTTCGGCTCGGCTGGCTGCAGATTTTGCAGAATAAACACTACGTCGCGCAGGCGGTGGAGAATTCAACGCGTGTCACTTTCTTGCGCGCCCCCCGGGGCAGCATTTACGATCGCCATGGATCGCTTTTGGCGACGAACAAGCAATCACTTTCGCTGACGGCCATACCAAATCAACTCGAGAATCTCGATGCTCTTGCCAAAACGCTTTCTCCAATAATCGATCTCGAATATCCGGAAGTAGAAGATCGCTTACTGAAAGCCAAGGCATCAAATTCGGTGCTGCCGTATGTAATCGAGCGCGATTTGAACATGGATATGGTCAGCCGCTTTTACGAGAAGAAAATATTTCTTCCCGGAATCGATATATTGCCTGACATCAGCCGCACCTATCCGCACGCTGAAATGACTGCACACGTGCTTGGCTATTGCCGGGAGATAACCTCGTCGCAATTAAAGCTGCGACCGGAGCGGCGCATGGGTGATGTCGTAGGACAGGCCGGCATTGAGAAAGTCTATGACGATCAACTGCGCGGCACGGATGGTGAGCAGCGCGTGCGCGTCAATGCAAACGGCCTGGCCCTGTCGCCCGAGACATCGAGGCCGGTGATTACAAAAAAAGCGAAACCGGGATTGCCGATTGTTTTGTCGCTCGATCTCGATCTCCAGCGCGCAGCTTATAACTTGCTCGGCGAAAAATCCGGCGCCCTGGTAGCCGCCGACCCGCGCTCCGGTGAAGTTCTGGTGCTTTGCTCTCGACCGAGTTTTGATCCGAACGTATTCACCCGCCGGATGACCAAAGAAGATCGAAAGTTGCTTGCCTCACCCAGTCATCCCTTGCACAATCGCGCTCTGTCAGGCTTCCCTCCCGGCTCGATCTGGAAGCCGGTAACTCTGCTTGCCGCTCTCGACAAAAAAGTGGTCAAACCTGACAGCAAAATTCAAGTTTCCGGTGGCATCAGCCTTGGTGGCTTCTTCTTTCACGACTGGACATCGAAGGGCGGCAATTACAACCTCGTGCAATGCATGCAGTGGTCTCGTGACTCCGCCTTCTATCAGATGGCGCTTGGACTGGAGCCGGAGGACATCAAGAAATGGGGCAACCGCATGGGTGCGGGGCGACCGACCGGTATTGAGCTGCCTAATGAGCGATCGGGTCTGGTTCCTGATTCGGCGTGGAAGTTGAAGCATCTCCACGAACAATGGTACAAGGGCAACACTTTGCACATGTCCATCGGCCAGACATTTTTGCAAGTGACGCCGGTGCAGGCGGCGCGAATGTATTGCGGTTATGCGATGAGAGGGCGCGTGCCCGATCTGCATCTTGTCATTAAGATTGCCGAGCGCCAGGTACCTCCGCCAAAGGCCGAGTACTGGAAAATCGATCCGGTGTACATGAAGATTCTGGCGGACGGATTGAAGGCTGTTGTCGAGGCTGGAACAGCCGGACGCTCGCGTATACCTGAGTTGCCAATGTCAGGTAAGACAGGCTCGGCTGAAGCACCGCCAAAGGGCAGCAAAACCCACGGATGGTTTTGCTGTTACGCTCCCTCGGATAAACCGGAATTGGCATGTTGTGGTTTCGTCGAGCACGGCGGTCACGGGGGCACGGCTGCGGCACCATTGGTGAAGGCACTGGTAGAACAACACTTTGGTATCAAACGCGCCACTAGCACTCTGGCAGCCAACACCGATAATCCCAAGAACAAGGCGAAGGGAAAAGGCAAAACAAAGACTGCGGCTCGACCGAAGCGGCAGGGATGAGAATATAAAAATCGGCTCATACTGAAGAATCGAATCCTGTCCTGAAAAGATCCGCACAGTGCGGCAAACCGATCTTTTTCTCGAATTTGATCGTTTGCCGTCGCTGCTTCTCTTATATTGAAACCATATGTGATACCTGCCTATAATGTGTCCTGCGGCCGTGCTCGCAGCATGTGTAGTACCACATGTAGCACCATGGTATCACTAGACATGGTATTGCACTTAGAGGATAATCATTCAGGGAAGTGTAGGAGAGAACAATGGCTAAGGCAGAACCGCTGAATAATGCAGATCGGATCACCCTGGACGGCCTGGATCAAATGTTCTCCGAAGCCACAGAGGGCGAAAAGTCGCATGGCGATGCCGTAGATGTTTCCCAGTCCGGGGAAGAACTTGCCCTCGATCTGAGCGAACAATCGACTGATGGTGTTCGCATACACAAAGTGTTGCCCAATGATTTATTCACTCGAGGACTGGATAATCTCGATGAAGCGCTCAGCAATGGTGGTGCTTCCTCGACTTACTACGTGCACAGTGGCAAGACCTCAGGCAAAAGCCGAAAGAATACCAAAGAGGCCAGGAAATTCGTAGAGACGGAAAAGGAAGTTTCGAAAGAAGAGATAACCTCACGCGCCCATGCCGCCCTTGATCTCCAGGGCTCCTTTGTCGACGAAGACGACCGGGTCTCGCGCAGCGATCTGGTCAATATTTTGGAAGGCTTCGTGCGTCTTCTTCGCAAAGACGGAGAATCGCAAGGTCGTCTTAACCTCGCGCGCACGCAGCAAATCATGTCGGCGGCCGATGCGAGCAAAGTTCAAGACATATATGTAGAAGATAAAACGGCTGAGCTTGAAGAGATGCGCAGATTAGTTATCGAAGCGCAAGAGACGATCATAAAATTGCTTACCGATCGTGTTGAAGATCGAGCCCGTATTGCAACATTGGAAACTGAATTGCGTCTTCTGCCCGATCTGCAAGATCAAGCTGATCGAGCCATGGCGGTTGCCTTCAGAACTGAGGAGTTTCGCTCCGAATTGCACAAAGTGAAATTCGAATTGGAACGTTATCGTCTCGCTAATGTGCGCCACTCTGAGCGCGGTCCAAAGGCTTTATTCAATCGCGTGCGCAAATGGTTCTTGAAGGGACAGGCTATGGCGCAGCGAGATTTTAGTTAGCGCGTGACACGCTCAAGCATTTAAATTTGAAGTGCAGAATTTTCCAAACTGCAAAAATGTTGGAACTAAGCCTCTGCATTCACGTCTGGAAAGCAATTGTTAGCTCTAGCTTGCTGTGTAGCCGTTCGCCGTCATGCTTTCAACATCTAAACCATCCGTACTTGTGGCTGAGGATCACCCGGTCAATCAGAAGATAGCCAGTCTCTTGCTCACTTCTCTGGGCGTAGAAACTCGTATGGCCGAAGATGGCGGCTCGGCGGTGGAGCTTTACCAAAAGGAAAGACCCGATCTGATCTTGATGGACATCATGATGCCAGGCATGGATGGATTCCAGGCCAGCAGGCAGATCAGAGCGCTGGAATTCGGAAAGAAAATGCACACGCCGATAATTGCCTGCACCGCGCTCGATGTCGACAAGATAAAAGAAATGGCAATTTCTTGCGGGATGGATGATTATTTAGGAAAGCCCTATACCCGCGATATGTTGATCGCGATGATTGAGGGATGGCTGAACTTCCAATTAAAGCCGCTGCCAAATCAGTCAGAGGAGTCTTTCATTGCCAGCGTCTCATCAAAGCATGCTATCGACCGGACGCACCTGGCCATGCTCTACGGACTGGAACAATTAGATGACATTTTATCCTTGTTCCTGACGGTGACTGAGGCGCTTCTGGCGCAACTGGACTCAGCCGTGCAAGCGCAAGATATTTCTGAAGTGCGAAGAATTGCTCATGAGATCAAGTCCGGCAGCGCAGCCGTAGATGCCAAAGAGCTGGCCCAATTGTGTTTAAAACTTGAGGAAATCGGCGATGATTGGCCTGAGGTGGTTAAAACATATCCGGCATTGGCTCTGGCTTTTGCTAAGGTGCGGGAATTCCTGGAGAAAAAGCAAGAAGAGGGACCAGCTGGAGTTGGATTGCCGACACGAATGGCCACAGATCGCACGCCTGCTTTAGACGATGTGGTTGAACCGTAGATGCACCGTTTCAGTAGCCGTATTTTTGCCGGTAATAGCCGCCGAATTTCTGCACATCAGCCGGCAATGTCGAATCGCCGCGCGGATTGTAATAGTGGCTCCCCGATTGTCTTTGTGTCTGGTAGATGCCTGAGTATTCGCTTCCGGATGAATAGCTCGAGCGCTGATTATTTGTCTGCGATGTTTGTGCCGGCTGGGTTTCCACAGGCGTGTAAGGATTAGGGTTGGCTGGCGAGTTCCTTTGTGTGTAGCCGGAGTTGCCACTGGCACCCGGCAGGAAACGGCCGCCATGCCTGGGAAGATCATTTGTATACACCGCTGAGTGATGTCCGATTCTGACTCGGGCAGGTTTTTCGCTTTTTCGAGTTTCTCGAATGATGATTATGCGCTCGCCACGTTTGGTTTGTTTGCCGGCAACCTGATCCGTTTTTCGATTATCGCTCAATGTCTGATTGTCGGCAGTTGTTGACTTGTTGTTAGTGTTGCTTTCGGTATTGGTCGTGGTGCTGTTTTCTCTTGAATTGTCCGTCAGGCTGCCGCTTTTCTCGCTGCTGGCATTTTTGTCTCCGGAAGTTGTCTTATCTCCGCCGGCAGTACCCTTGCTTGCCCGATCGGAACCGTCGGCCTTCTTCGAATCATCGAGATCATTTGTATCTCTGCTCGATATCGCATTCCAAAGTCCAACACCCAGAACGGTACCGCCGACGACGAATGCCAGTCCGACGACAATCAGAAGCAAGACGATGTGTTTGCTAAGGCTGAAACCTTGCTCCTTTTCGATATGCGAGGCATAGCCATGGCTGGGCATGTTGTTGTAGTTTTGATTTGCATGGGCACCACCCGTGGTTTGCATGCCTGCGGGATATGCACCACCTGTAGTTCCCATTGCGGGCGGATATGCACCGCCTGTGGTTCCCATGCCGGGAGGGTAAGCACTGCCTGTGGTTCCCATGCCGGGAGGGTAAGCACCGCCTGTGGTTCCCATGCCGGGAGGGTAAGCACCGCCTGTGGTTCCCATGCCGGGAGGGTAAGCACCGCCTGTGGTTCCCATACCGGGAGGGTACGCACCGCCTGTAGTTCCCATACCTTGATAAGCACCACCTGCCATACCGGGAGGATAGCTTCCGCTGGCTGCGGGGCCGGTGCCTGGATATGTACCAATGTGGCCGGCAGGATGATATCCTGAACCGGTTTGCATGCCGCCCATCAGACCAGCAGGATAGCTGGATAAAGCATCGAGACTATCCTTAATTACCTGCATGCTTGGCGGCCGATCTTCGGGATAAGTGGCCAAGCAAGCCAGAGTCAAGTTTTCTAAAGCGCGAAGATGCGCTAGATGAGCGGGAAACGGCGGCGGCGGCTCCATCGTCTTTTTTGAGATCGTCTCAAATAAAGTAGCGCCCTGGCAAGGAACAATGCCTGTGAGCGCTTCGTACATGATTACGCCCAGGGAGTAGATATCAGATCTGAGATCGAGCTTCTTTCCTGTGCATTGCTCGGGGCTCATGTACAACGGACTGCCGACGACGTCTCCGGCTTTGGTCAAATTGATCGTCGCTTCGGTGGTGGACTTGGCGATTCCGAAGTCGAGTACCTTGACGAAGTCATCTTTATGCTCAGATGCGAGCATGATGTTATCCGGCTTCAGATCGCGGTGAATGAATCCGTTCTTGTGAGCATACTGCATGGCATCGGCGACTTGCGACATGATTTTCATCGCCCGCTCGGGCTGTAAAAGCTTGCACTCTTTGAGCAACTGCTTAAGGCTCTTGCCATTGATCAGCTCCATGACGAGAAACGGCTGACCTTCTTCTGAAATTCCAAAATCGATTATTGTGGCGATGTTTGGATGCTGCAGCCTCCCCATACCCGTGGCTTCGCGCTCGATTCGTTTAACATTGACCTCATCGTTGATAAGCCTCAGCGATAGAAGCTTAACGGCGACCTGGCGCTTGAGCTGTTTTTGCTCGGCGCGGTAAACCATACCCATGCCGCCGGCGCCCAACCTTTCGATCAGCAAATACTTATCCAGGACCTTTCCTTTGAACGGATCGGTCTTTGCCAGGCGAGCGCTGTCTTCTTTTGGTTGCATTGTTTATCAGTGAGTAACTGCCACCTACCAGGTCAATATACCCATAAGGCTGACTTAATATTAAAAGTAAGCCTAACACGATCGGATGTTCCAAAGCCGCCGGGAATTGCTTGTTGATCAACTGGGAAAAACACTGGTCGTCAATGGCCGCCTCCAGGGCACGGCTCTTGTCGGCCGATGCCTGTCCTCTAAGAATCCAGCTGCTAATATAGTGCGGAAAAGTAAGCATTGCGGAGCACTCATGCTCAAGTCAAATTTGATTTTTGCGGCTGCCTGCGCGTTTATCATAAACATGCCGGCTGCACATCATCCTTGCCTGGCGCAGGCGCCGGCAACTATCGAAAAGCAAACGAGCGGGACGTCGAATCAGCAAAACTTTCCAGTGGCAGCTTTCGGCAGAGAGGTGTTCAGCATCCACAGCGCCGATAATGTCAAGGCTGCCAGAGAAGCTCGTGACGCATCATTCAGAATAGAGCAACTCGTCTACGATCAAGGCTTCAGTTCTGCGAAGCTCGCGGTCAAAGATCATGACGGATCAAGTGATATCGTATATGGTGACAAGGTAATTCTAAGTGTTGGCGCTGAAGATGCTCTTGCTGAATCAATGTCCCCAGCCTCGCTTGCCAGGCAGCGCCTCGAGCGTATCAAATCAACGGTTGATGCCGAACGGGCAAGGAGAAACTTTCATGAGGCCATCGATCAGGTAAACGTCCACACCTTTAAATCGAACCTGATCTATGTTCTGGGCAATCCCCTGCTTTTAAGAGGCGGCATCGGGCTGATCGGACTGTTTGCCATCATTCTCTGCGGTTACGTCCTGAGGCGCTCTGTTCCAAAATACTTTCATGAATCATATAAGCGCTACATTATCTCGAAAGTTACGGAATTCTCTGCCTACTTCTTCGCTCTCATTTTTTTGTGCGTTGTTTTTAGCGATACGCTCGGAAGTCTGGCCGTGATACTTGGCGCAGCTACCGCTGGTGTAGCCTTTGCCTTGAAAGAATTAATCGCCAGTATCGCCGGCTGGATTGCCATCACATTTGGTGACTCTTTCAGGGTGGGCGATCGAGTGCAATTGGGCGGAGTGAGAGGGGATGTCATCGATATAGGATTAGTGCGGACTACCATGATGGAAATCGGCGAATGGGTTCAAGGCGACCTCTACACCGGACGCATTGTACGCGTTGCCAACGGACTGATCTTTGCCGGACCACTCTTCAATTATTCTCGTGATTTGCCATTCTTATGGGACGAGCTAATCGTCACCGTGAAATACGGCAGTGATGTGCCCTACTCTCGTCAAGTCATTCAGCAAGAAGTCGAGCGCGTTATCGGAGATTACGGAGTGCAGGCTAAGCAGGATTGGCAGCGGCTAAAGGAGAAGTATCTCGTCGAAGATGAGCGAGTAGATCCGATGGTCACGCTCGCCCTGGGTAAGGACAACATCGAATTTACGATTAGATATCCGGTCGACTACAGGAATCGGCGAGCAATCAAAGATCAGATTTTCAGCGCCATCGCCAGGGCTTCCTTGGAAAGCAGCGAGCGTCTGAAACTGTTCTAGACCCTCGCCCTGCCGTCTTCTGAAAGCTATTTACTCAAGATGCGGCGCCGCTCAGCTTCCATCTGTTGCTCGTGAGCTCGCCAAGCCGGAGGCTTCTCAAACTCCTCCTCAGTTGTATGTGCCGCCTTCTTTGATTCGCCCCCTTTAGGAGCAAAGAAAAAGTAGGCGCCGCACACAGCGCAGAATAGAGCGATAAATATTGCCAGCCTTGTCATAACTCTAAGGTATCATGACAACGAGCATACAGCACGCCGCTAAATGATCTGTTCATTTTCGATAGAGCCGAGCTCGCTCGATCACTCGAGCAGCATGAGCCTGCGTCTTGCAACCGTCGATACTGTCACATCCGGATCATGCTTCAATTGCTCGAGGATCTCACCGGATATGGTGTCATTGAAGGCAAGCTCCAATCGAATCAATGGATTGGGGTCGCTGAGAAGTTCGCTTGCCCGTTCCTCTGTCAATCGAGAAGTGCGTGCGTCCTGCATGCGCTCCTCCATCGACATGGTGCCAGTTTCCACCTTCTTTTTCAAGAGCTGAAAGGTTGACTGGCCTGCCGAGGCAATGCTTAATTTGGTTGATTGCCATACTGATTTCATCACTTCTGATGGCGAAGGAACATCATCGCCCTTTTTATCTCGCTTGGGGCGGGAGTCTTCGGGCGGTCTTACCATAAATGGAGGGCACCAGGTCATAAGTTCTCCTTCGATACAGGCTCCACCATGCCACTGGGCTGCAAACGTTGAGTTCCCCGCTTTTGCACCACAGCTCTACTGTTGTGCAGCCGAACTTATAGTAGGTAGCCTGCAACCGGCATGTCAATGGAGATTCCACGTAGTTGTCACGTTTCTACAAGCGCATACAAGTAGACTCAGTGCTTGCCGAACATTAAACGATCGGGTTTAGACTGACACGCGATCAGGCTTGAGCATCCGGACCGGTTTGCGCCGGCTTGTTCACCAGGGATGGATACCTGGATTTTAGCGATTCGCGGACAAGCTCGTTTGGAATGTGATCGTAAACTTCTTGTGCCTTGTCTCTCATTTGCTTGGCCTGGTCCATCCATCCCAGTTCGGTGACATTCTTGCCGTATCGCTCGAGAAAATCAGCTGCCTCGAAGCGATATGAAACTGAGGCGCCAAGATCCTCGAGGAGGGGATCGATTTGGCTATGCCTGGTTCGATAAGCCGTCACTCTGTCGGGTTCACCCGAGAGCCATTTAAGCTCATCAAGCAAGCGCTTCTCATCTTTATGATCCTTCGCCTCTTGCGTAGATCTTTCATCAGCTTTATTGATTGCTTCCATGTACATGAAGCGAGCCGCCAGCAGATAGTCATCAGGACTGCGCAAGCCTTTATGTATGTCATTAACTACAGCACTTGCGTTTCTGGCATCATTCTCAATTTCTTTGTTGTGTTTCTTCTCTTCTTTGCTTTCGTGTTTAGCCTCATTTTCGACGACCTTAGGTTTGATCGCTTTGAACTTGGCACCGGCGCCGGCCAGATCGTGCTCGGTCGCAAAAATTTGCGCCGCAGCGCGTGCTGTCTCGGGATTATTGATGGCGTGATGGCCAAGCATCTCCTGAAAATATCTTGTTGCTCTGGTCTGCAACTGCAGCGGATCATCGTGCTGAAAGAATGCGCTCGAGATCAGTCCTACATAAGTAATGTCACCGGCGTAGCTCAAAAAGCT
>JAJPJO010000473.1 GCA_021324135.1 Pseudomonadota bacterium | reverse complement strand
TGTCCGATACCATGGCCGTGGACAATTCGATTTTGGTTTTCTCAGCCGTTTCCTTGAGACGCTGCACTGCAATCAGGTCTTTTGAAACATCGATGTTCGTTTGCGTTCGGAACTCGGAAATCATCCAGTTGATCACGCATTGATCGAAGTCGTCGCCGCCCAATCTATTGTTGCCGCTCGTCGCCTTGACTTCGAAAACACCATCGGTGATCTCCAGGATGCTGACATCAAATGTGCCACCACCGAGATCGAAGACCAGGATGGTCGATTGATCTTGCAGTTTGTCCAGCCCGTAGGCAAGCGCGCTGGCAGTCGGCTCGTTGATGATGCGCATCACCTCGAGACCGGCAATTTGACCGGCGTCCCTGGTCGCCTGGCGCTGATTCTCGTTGAAGTAGGCCGGCACGGTGATCACCGCCCGGGCCAGTTTCTCACCCAGATAAGACTCGGCATCGGCCTTCAGCTTCTGCAGAATCATGGCCGAGATCTGCTCCGGACTGTGAGCGATATCATCGATGGTGACGCGATAGTTACTGCCCATCTCCCGCTTGATCGATTGCACGGTGCGAGAGGGATTGGTCACTGCTTGCCGTTTGGCTACCTGCCCCACCAGGCGTTCGCCACCTTTGGTGAATGCCACCACAGACGGTGTAGTGCGCGCCCCTTCCGCATTCTCAATAATGGTCGGCTTACCGCCTTCCATTATGGCAACACAGGAATGCGTTGTTCCTAAATCGATTCCGATTATCCTGTCACTGGTCATTCCTGACACCCGGCGTTCTTAGCCCTGTTGGAGCACCTTATTCACTGGCGCTCGCTTGCTCTTCTTCCTCGAACTCCTTGGCCAGCAATTCTGAAGCAACGTCGACGGCGGGCAAGTCCTGGGTCATCGACCCGACGTGCTCTTCGTCTGGCTGCATTTCCATCTCCTCACCTGTCTCAGCATGATCGTCGGAGGCGGCATACTCTTGCGCCTCGCCTTGCTCTTCCTGGTTGTATTGTTCTTCGCTCTGATCGGATTCCTCCGAGGACTCCTGCTCGTACTGGACTTCCTCTTCAGCAGCGGCCTCAGGATAATGCTGCTCGCCTTCGTCGTCGCCACCATGGGCGGTGGCAACGTTTACCAGGGACGGCCGCAGCACCTTGTCGTTAAACATATATCCCGGTCGCAGTTGATGAACGATAGCGCCATCGGGAACTTCAGTCGTATATACCTGTTGCACGGGCTCGTGGTACTTGGGATCGAACATGGTTCCGATCACGGCCAGTTGCTTGATACCAATTTGCTCCAGGCACCGATTGAAGCGGTTGTACACGAGATTGAGGCTCTCCATCATCGCCGCCGGATCCATATCCGGCGAGAGCTTCGATTTGGCCATGTCCAGATCGTCGAGGGCCGGCAAGATAGCTTCAACAGCTCGCTGGACGCCGGCAGCGCTAAACTCCTCGCGCTCGCGACTGACGCGCTTGCGGTAATTCTCGAAATCGGCCGCCATGCGTTTGTACAAGTTCTCAGCTTCCTGGGTCTTGCGCTCCAGATCTTCCATATCCGACTGCATGCGCTGACACAGCGCACAAGGTCCGCTTCCGGACGACCCGGCGTTTTGCGTAGGTGCGTCCTCTTTTGGTGCTTGCATTCCAAAGTCCTCTGGATCGGGCTCGGCGCCGGCATACATAGCCCGATAAAACGCCTTCGCCTGGGCGCTTCTGTCGGCCTTCTGAGCCTTCTTCGGCTTGGCATCCGGATTGTCGACCGAATCGCTTGTTTGATTGTTGTATTGATCAGAGTCGCCCATAATCACCCGATTTGTAGTACGTTTTCCAAATTCGAAGTATGAATGGCCCGGCAGAGCCAGTGTTTAGTTTGATTGTCACGCCCATAGCTCTTGCAAGAGCTGGGCGCGTTACCCCTTATAATTTTAGGGTACAGGACGCGAGAAGTCCTATCTCTTGATTATTGCAAAGAAAATTTGCGTATCATCAACAATATACCGACCATTACTGCCTTTAATCCTATTCCCTCTATGAAAGTTGACATACTATGAAAGTTGATACTAATCGTCGCCTCGTTGTCTATGCCCAGGATGAATTCGGTACCGGCCGAGCCAAAACGGGCGAAGGCGTAATCCGCTACGGCACCAGTCAAGTGGTGGCGGTAGTCGACCGACGCCATGCCGGACGCACGACCGAAGACGTCATGGGCATCGGCGGAGCCATCCCGATCGTCGGCACGGTTCAGGAAGCCGCCCGCTTCGGCGCCGACTCCATGCTGCTCGGCTGCCAGTTCACAGGCGGAGAGATGCCCGAGTCGTGGCGCCAGGACATAATATCAGCCCTGAATCTAGGCATGGATGTGATAAACGGGCTGCATGACTTTCTGGTCGATGACCCTGAGTACGCCGCACTGGCGAAGAAACTGAATCGCCAGCTAATCGATCTTCGCAAACCGCCTGACAAGCTGCCGGTGGCATCGGGCAAAGCGCGAGATGTCGATGCCCTGACGGTGCTCACCGTGGGCACCGATTGCTCGGTCGGGAAAATGACCGTTTCACTTGAATTGGACAAGCTCGCTAAGCTCAGAGGCTACAAATCGGGCTTCGTAGCCACCGGGCAAACCGGCATAATGATTGCCGGGGCGGGCATCGCCATCGATCGAGTCATCGGCGATTTCATGGCCGGCGCCATTGAGGAGCTGGTCGTCGAAAATTCACCGGGGCTGGACTTTTTATTCGTCGAGGGCCAGGGCTCGGTCTATCACCCCGGCTTCTCGGGCGTCACCCTGTCGCTCCTGCATGGCACCGCCCCTGAGGCCATGATTCTCTGCCATCAAGCGGGCAGAAAGCTAATCGGCAAGACCGGCTTTCCAATCCCCGATCTGGCCAAGCTGGCGGGCGTTTACGAGTCGCTGGCCGCCATCATTCGCCCCGCCAAGGTTGTCGGAATCGCGCTTAATACCTTTGGTCTGAGCGAAGACGACGCCAGAGTGCACATCGAAGAAGCGCATAGATTGACGGGACTACCAGCTACAGACCCGGTGCGCTACAGTGCCGAATGCCTGCTGGAGCCGCTGGAAGCCATGCTGAAAACCCGCGCCCCAAAAGCGGAGCTCGCCAATCCGGCTCCGATGCGCACTTAGGGCGCATCGCCCTGCAAATTAAATAACCTGGAGGAACGATTGTGACCGGCACAAAGACACTCGCCATCGAGCTTGAATTCGAGCACCTCAATCTGCGGACCGCCCATCCATTCGGGATCTCGTACGGAACCAGCTCTGACACGGAGAATGTCCTCGTGCGCTTGCGGTACGACAAGCATGTCGGTCTGGGAGAGGCCGCCCCGGCGGAATACCACGGTGAAACCAGAGAAACAGTCATGGCCGTTCTTTCTGAATTCAAGAAAGCCGGTCTGGTCGGTGATGATCCCTTCGCCATCGTCGAGGTGTCCAGGCGCATGGACCGTCTGGTTGCCGGACACGGCTCCGCCAAAGCCGCCATTGAGATGGCTCTGCATGATCTTGCCGGAAAGATTGTCGGGCAACCGGTCTCATCGATGCTCGGGCTAAAGGGTCTGAAGCCGCCCATGACTGATTTCACAATCGGCATCGATAGTCTGGATGTAGTCGAGAAGAAAACGAAAGAAGCTCTGCAGGCCGGATACAAGATTTTGAAAGTCAAGCAAGGCACGTCCTACGACAAGGAAATTATCAAGCGAGTTCGAAAGGTGGCGCCGGATATGCCCTTGCGCGTCGATGCCAATGGCGCCTGGACTCCTAAGCGCGCCATCGAGATGTCGAAATTTCTGGCTGATAATCAAGTGCAGTTCATCGAGCAACCCTTGCCGAAAGCGGCTCATAAAGAGGATTTCCGTTATGTGAGGGAAAACTCGGCATTGCCGATTTTTGCCGATGAGAGTGTTTGCCTTGCAAAGGACGTGGCTAGACTGGCCGGTTGCGTCGATGGCGTCGTCGTCAAACTGGCGAAGACCGGTGGGTTGCTCGAGGCCTTGCGCGTCATTCACACAGCCAGAGCTCATGGCATGGAGCTAATGTTCGGCTGCATGATTGAATCATCGATAGGCGTGACCGCAGCGGCACATATCTCGGCTCTCGTCGACCATCTCGATCTGGATGGAGCCATGCTTCTTGCCAATGATCCATTCCATGGAGCAGAATACAAAGACGGTTATCTGACGCTCAGAGACTTGCCGGGTCTCGGAGTGACGGAGCGCTAATCGAGTTCATTCTTGTTGGCGCACCATATACGGTGCCAGGTTTGGAACCAGCCGCGGTGGCCGACATAACTATGAGTCCGAGAATTGAACCTGAATTAAGCAGCTTTGCGAAGAAACATCGTGATTTCATCGTGCTCTCCATCCTGGCACTAGTGGTGGTGGCACTGTTCGTTTCGCTGTCATTCAGGCTTATAGATCAGGAAGACAAGCACGTCAGCGAAGTGGAAAAAACGCACGTCGGTCAGCCGTTCAAGCAGAGTGTGGACGATGTCGAGAATGAGAGCGACGCTTCCATAAGAGAGTTGCTCGAGAAGGATCCGCATATAAAAAAAGGAAACTTCAGAACAATGGGCATAACAAACAGGTCGATGCCATACATCGGCAGAATGTCGAACCTGACCGAACTCGATCTGAGCCACACAAAAATTACCGGCGACGGGCTGAGGCATCTATCGAAGCTCACGAAGCTGGACGAGCTCAACCTGTCCAATATTTCAATGGACGATTCAGGGCTGGCTAATATCGGCGCGCTCAAGAAGCTCAAGCGGCTTGATCTGTCTAACACCCAGATAACCGATGCAGGCTTACCGACCCTCAGCAACTTTCCTTTTTTAGGTGATCTGAATCTCTCTGAAACGCAAGTAAGCGACAGAGGAATAGAGAACTTACTCGCTTTGCATGAACTTCGCAAGCTCACCCTCTCAACGACAAATGTCACTGACCATGCCTTAGGCGTAATCGCTCAAATGAAGAGCGTCGATGCCATCAATCTCGACGGAACGGCAGTCACTGGACAGGGGGTTGCAAAAGCATTTGAGAAGAACGACCTCTCGCGAATCAACCTGGGCAATTGTCGGGTGTATGATGCGGACATAACGAAGATAGTGCACAGCATGCCGCGTCTCAAAAATATCGGTCTGGCGCACACAGAGGTAACAGACCGGTCGCTAAAAGAATTGGCCAAGCTGAATCGATTAGAGGTCTTAGAGATCTGGGGCTGCCAAAGAATAAGCTCGGCAGCCATTCTGTCTCTGCATGCTGCTTTGCCCAAGTGCGACATTCGGATGAAGCCGGCTATCAGAGCATTTTAGATTGCTAAAGAAACGCATGCACCTTATTTGTAACGGCTACTCATCAGTATCCGGGTCGCCACCCATGGCGTTCACATCGATTTCCGCGCCGGGGCCGACATCAGGTCCGGAACTCCTGTCGTCATCCGACGGGATCACATCAGAGGGGACGCTATCATCTCCGGATGAGTCGTCGCCGCCCATGATCAGACCCTCATCGTCGTCCTCGTAAAGAGCCAGCACCGCACCACATGCAGTACCATCACCTGAAGTTGCGGAAACGGTTGCGGCAGGGTTCGCAAAGTTGCTGTTTTCGGCAGCGCGGAATGTGATACCGTTTTTAGTATCAGCGAAAGGACTGCGATCGCTCAGACTCGCAGAGAGAAACAGCCGCCCGCATAAAAACAGTGAGCCCACCAAAAGCAGTGCTGCTAAGACTGGTTTATAGCCGTTCGTCAACCCCATTTGGCAAGCCGTTCCTGTATTAAAGCAATCGTCGATGGTGCATATAGCTTGAACGCCAGTAACTTTTTATTATCGCAGATTGCTTTTACAGTGGCATGGCTTGGGCTGTCGCAAAGAATTAAATCAGCGTGATTGACCATATAGCGCAGCTCAGTCTCATCAGAGAGCAGAACGGAGCGAACTGCAATCTCTTCTCCGCGGCGGGCGGCTACCAGTTTGGTCGCCATGTTCATCAATGTCATGCTGACAGAGACAAGCAAAACCAGGCTGCCGGAGCGCAGCTCATCAACCTTCTCGAGTTCCTGCCTGGCCGGCTCTATATTGCATGGCACCAGGCGGGTTCGATCCTTGACCTTGTCGTGGAAGGCAAAGAGGTGATAAAGACTGGTTACGACCATGGCATCATCCATCAAAGCCGGGTTCTCGAGAATCGCTTGAACAGTGACGGCTTCAATAGGCAATTTGAAATTCGGCCGCAATTCGGTCAGCAGAACTTCGTGAAAGTCGACGTTTCGATCCACCGCCAGAATTTTTTTAGCCGGACGTCGATTCTTCAACTTCTTTTCAAACAAAGCAATCACATCCTCGGCCGAATGGCCCGCCTCGGACGCGCGCGCCAGAAAATCATCGAACATGACGGCGAACTGGGGGCGCAGGGATGGATCGGGTTCCCGGTTATTAATGCTGGCAACGCGCACACCGCTCCCCTGGCGGATATCGAGCAATCCCACCTCGGCGAGGTGATTATAAGCAGCCGTGACCGTGCTGTAGTGTATGCCCAGACGGGAAGCCAGAGCCCGAATACTAGGTAGCTTCTCTTTGCCGGCAAGCATGCCTGAGGCGATTTGCAGCGAAATCTGCTCCACTATCTGATCGCGAACCGGAACGGAGCTGTCTTTGTTGATTGAGATTTTCACGATGAATGTCTAAATTTCTGAGCCGTTTTTCAAATTATAGATTCGCTCATTGCAGGACTTCCGCTTTTTTAAAATATCTTCTTGTAAAGATGATGAATGCGACATACGGAACGAAGACTGCAAACATCGTCAGGGGGAAGAAAGGAGTATCAAGAAAACCCATGGCTCTCATCTGCTCGATTTGCGCTTGCGGTACCTTCATGAGTTCATACATCGGCAGAATTCCAATTCGAGCGATGGTGATCCCAAATGAAATCGAAGTGCCAAGAAGCGCTATTAATCCTGCCCACCAGCCCTGAATCTTGAGGTTATAGCAAGACCAGGCAGCAAAACCGTAAACGATCGCCATCAAGATCATGACGGCCGAGGCAGGCAAGCCCGAGACATAGAAGCCGAACATGGGGACGACACTGCCATGAGACAACATGGTGAACGGCAATGAAACACTTCCTAAGGCAAGCAGCAGGCTCAATGCCAGCACAGGCAGCGGGCAGGCGTCAGTCCAGCGCACCTTTGGATCTCGAGCTTCGCAGGTTGCCTTGACGTGTTTGCTTCTGTAGAAGAGAAATAAGACAAGCGGAATGATGACGAAAATTGTTCCGTCGATACCAAATACGATGGCGGTCACAACCGCCTGAATCGGCCCGGTAAGAGCGGCGGACTTTTGTGAGGGATGGTCCAATATATAAGGAAGTACGCATGCCATGATCGCCATGGCCTCGATGCCGGTGGCTAACCATATCGAACTCAACACGAGAAGCAGCGCGCGTGCCCAGCGGCGGCACGCTATCGAGCCGGCCCCGAGCCAAATGAAAGCGACGCTCAAGGCGCCGTACATCAACAAACTCGGCAGAAGCATTTGAAACGAGATCGCTGATGCTGTAGCCAGTTGCTTGCTCATAAAATAACCAAAAATCATGACCGGAATGAGCAATGAGGTCAGCAGTCCGAGCAGAATCAGAAGGACACCGAACACTATCAGGCCGGTCCTGCGGTCCTGAAAATCGGCATTCGTTTCAAACGGAGGAATAGAGGCTGTCATCGGCCGGCTCCTTTACTGATGGACTCGTTTATATTGACTCCATTCGACTCAACTTCAGGTGGCTGCAATCAGCCCGTGCATCGAACCATTAACTATGGGCTTTGAAGAAGAGTGAGTGCAGCTTCCATTTACCGGATTCCTTTACGACCTGAATCGTAATATCGATCTTCGCTTCCTTGTCCGATCGCTCATTACCAATAAAAGTGTATACATCCATGCCGCCTGCAGTAGACCAATTGCTGAACTTAAGCGGTTCGAAATCATCGACCACACCCGCTTGTTTGCCTGCAGCCAAAATGCCCTTGAAAGCCACTGAGCCGACTTTGCCCAGTTCGTTGCCGGTCAGCTCTTCCTTCAGCTTTGAATCCGCCTCTTTCTCAACGATCTCGTAAGCCCAGGTCTTGAGAAACTGCTTGGCAATGCTGTTTGCATAGCGCTGCGCCTCCGCTTTCACTTTCGAGTCCACCAGCAGATCAGGATTCTTGTCAAACAGTGGCGAGGTGATATTCACCTTCGTGATAAGCCATTTTCCGCCCTTGTGCATTTGCGACAGCTCTATCTTGGCATTGCCTTTTTCGCAGGTTAGCGGGGCAGTATATGATGCCGTGCAGTCAGGGACATTTATGCCGGCTTCGTAATTGATGCTATTCTCAGACAGCTCGCCAATTGATTTTATCGGTCCCAGCGCTTTGCGAAATCTAGCGAACACCAGCTCGCAGTCAGCCACCGTAAGCTCCTTTGTTAACCTGCCGTCGAGAGCTTTGGTGTTCCAGTCAGGCTTGAGAGAAGAGACAGTTTCACCGGCGAAGCTTTTGCTCTGGCTTTGAAGCTTGCTTACATCCGGGAATGTGCACGACGACATCAAGCCGACGCAGACCAGGACCGCTAACATCGCATACAATCGCATTCGAAATCCTCCTGTTGCCGGCATCGCTCGAGCAGGCAAGTAATACTCTATCCTACCCGAACAGCCAGGGATCGAGTTGATCTTTTCAGGAGTCGGCAAATGCCACTACCCGATCCTTTCAAAAAGGCTAGCGATGAGAGCCTTCTTTTTTCTGCGGGATTTCTTTCGGCGGAATGTAATCCATCAGTCGTCGTGCCAGCTGAAAGTAAAAGCTTCTTCGATTGAAATAATCTGCATGCGCGGAGCCACCAATGGCATAAGTGGGCAAATGATAATCATCAACGCCGTTGAATAAATGACTGGCCGGATAGCCGAGGAAATCGTGCGGATCGAAGATGTTGATCCAGCGTTTGACATTTTCCGGACGCGGAATCGGCGACTGGCAGCCTTTGATGCCGGGAAACATTTTGAGATCGGCAAAGAGTGGAAATTGCGATCCGACCGTAACCAGCACGTCAATTGGAATATCCTTTCCATAACAGGTGACGATATCACACAAAATGACACCACCCATGGAGTGACCGATGACAATCAATTCATCGCCGGTTTTCTCTTTGATCGCCTGTGCTTGACGAAGCGACTCTATAACTTTCTCCGCCATTGGAGCGGCTTTTTGCTCATTGCGAGCGCTGAAATATGCAAAGGCATCCCCAATCAGCAAGGCGCATTGTTGATGAAAAACGACTCGCAATGGATCGTTGAACAATTTCGCCGTAGTGCCGACAGCCTTCTGCCTGAGCCGCAGGCGTGCATTGAGCACATCTTCATTAATGCGGGTGCGAACCGATTTCGAACGAGTGCTCAAACCATTTCTCGCTTCGGCAAACGCTTGTTTGAAACGCGCCCCACCAGATTTGATCAACTTCGTTAAGGCCTTCGTTCCATTGGCGTTCTCACCTGATCCTTTCCTGGAAGAATTGAGGAGGTTTGCTAATTTCTCGAGTATCTGATCGTCACTTGTTACAGTAGCCAGCCACTTCTCGCCTTCTTCGCTATTGCAGAAATTAAGCGCTCTTTGGGCAAGTCTGGCCATCTCCTCATCCGACTGAGAATTCCCACCTCCCTCCTCACGCATCTCTTGATCGGCAAGGTCCCACAGCACATCGATGACGTCTGATATTGAGGCGGTTCGCGCCATATCCAGGAGCGGAGTCGGTGAATCGGAATCCAGTCTCCCCTCCATTTCCGTCATCTTATGCTCATTGGCGCTGTTTTGCGCTTGCCTTCGCCAGAGCATCTGGTAACTACCCCGTGGCAAAAATGGAGTATCGGGTGAAACGCTGGCACCAAGATCGCCCCAGTACGGATTCAAAATAGAATCCATGCCGACCTCTCGGCCCAACTGTTTGTAGAAAATCTCGACAAAATGCCGATCGCGAAATGCTTGCTCTCGGCTGTAGACTTCACCCAGTCGGACGTTTACTCCATGAACGAAAACCAGCGGCATCTCAAGCTCTCCTCAGCCTTGCTACATTATTGACTATTCCTCGCCCGGGCGTCGAGCAAGCACAATTTTCAGAAAACCCACTCCAGCCTTAGCTTATTCCGCTCCAGCCATGACGATGCGGACCTTGCGAGCGATTTCGCTTCGCAGCTTTTGATGCGTGTTGCGAGCGCCCCATTGGACATGTACTCTTGGATCGGTGCTGTTCGAGCCCGGATCACCAAGGTCTATACCGTAGGAGGCGAGACGGGCTGAGGCTTCGCCGTAGAACTTAAGACCGGATTGTTCGCTGATTTTGCACTGGCGATCGTATTGTTGCGTGTATTTCAAGAGGAGATTTTCGGTGACCGTTTTTCGCGAGCGCGTACTTGCCCAACTCGCGTGATGGGCAGCGCTAGGGTCATTGGCGCCCACGTCGGCCGTGTATCCGGCGAGCCCGCCGAGAAATGCCGATTCACGCCCGAATACATCGATAAAGCGTACGACTCCGCCGGCATTGGAATTTGATGAACCAATCGATGAGACATGGGTTGCTGTGGTATCAACCGACCGTTCTCCATTGATACCGGATGCGGTGCCATTAGCAATAGTCTCCTTCTCGGCGTTGTCTATATCCTCGTCCGGCAGAGGTGGAACAGTGCGCGGATTTGCAGGCGCTACGCTGATTACCAGCGGGCTTCCCAACCAGCGAGATTTCATCTCCGGTTCCTGCAAATTGCCTCGATCTTGCGCAACCTCTTCCTCTACTTTATTCTTCATCATGTCGAACGCCGTATTGATTGTCACCTGAGCATTGTTGGCCGAAAGCGCTTCCATGAGCCGATGTGTGAATACGCTGTTTTGATAATGTTTCGACTCCCATGAAACTTGATTCGGTTTGCTCGAGGATATGACAATTTGCCCGGCGCCCTCCAGAAGGTGAGCGGTATTCACACCGGTGTTTCGCACGAGCCCTTTGCCTTCGGGATTCACTGTTCCACTGTGGCAGGCATCGACGAACATCACTATGCGATTGGTATGTACCTTGCCTTTGATCAAACGACCGAGATCCTGCATGGCAATGCCGCTTGCATAGAGATTGTTCACATCCGTGTCGTAGGCTACGATGTAATTCACGCCTTCTACTTCCACATCCGGCTGGCTGCCGTGCGTTGAGATGAAGATGATAACTAAATCGTCAGGCAGGACTCTGCGCGGCAGGAAGTTGCCGCCAATGGCAGTCAAAATGTTGACCCTTGTTGCAGCAGAATCAGTCAGCACCTTCACATGATCGGGCGCGAACCCTTGCTTGCTGATCAGAAACTGCGCAAAATCCTGCGCATCCTTACTGGGATAGCGGAGATTAATCGCTGGATTGGCAAACTTGCTGATGCCAATCACAAGCGCCCATTTATCCCTGATCGGAGTTGATTCCGCTTGCTGAGCCGGTCCGGCAGCAAGCAAATCCAATTTGCGCGGCTCGGCAGATGTCGGCAGCGCCAACGAAAACAACAACAAGAAAATCAAACCGACCCGGTTCATTTCTCACCCTTAGGGTCCATGCCAGAAATATCTTTCCACATTTTCAGACAGGTGTTATGCCTCACTCTGAGCTCGCTCTGGAACCTATGCCAGGAGCGTGTCTCGACAGTGTTTATCCTTGAGGCGCCAGATCGCCGCATCGGTAATGAAGTGGTGATAGTTGATCACCCCCAGGACGAGCCCGCCAATCATGGCATAATCAAACCCGAGCTGCATGAAGAAGTGAGGAATGCCGATATAGAAAAAGCATCCGGTCAAAATGACCGTCCCCACGTATTTAAGAGCAGTCCAGGACAAGAGTTCCTTTCCTATGTCCCATGTGTTCATGCCCTGCGGCATGCCGCGCTCCTTCAGATAATAAGCGAGGCAAACCGCCAGATACTGACTGCCATGAAAGAAGCCCGGCATGTAGAACCATAGCATCGAGTTGGTTGAACCGGTAGAGAGACCGAGACAGGCAACCGTGGTCACAAGAAGAGCGGCAGGCAGCGGAAGCATTTTTTTCTCGACAATCAGTTTCCTCACGACCACAACAACAAAGGCAGCAGTCAATGAAATGAGCAGCCACTTCGTCGCGTAAAAGAAAAAGAGTGGCAGAGGACCCCAGAAAGGAATTGACACACCGTAAAAATTGCGCGGGCTGAAGTCCTGGAAGGTGAGAAAGCGCACAATCACGTATCCCGACATTGAGAGCATGAACCATCGGAATATCTCCGTTTCCAGTTTGTTGAAAAAATAGCGACGTTTGTAGCAATAAATCAACGCTATGCCGAAAGCCTGCATAGCATAGTGCCAGAACACTGTGATCAAATAAAGATAGACAAGCGACCTGGTGAACTCAGGCTTTGTCAGACCCAGCACAAATATGGGCACGCCGGCATACACCAGCCAGGTTCGATAAAACTTGAAGCGCGCCCGGTCTTCGCTGCTGCCCCAGATTCGCATATAAGTGGCTGTGTTATGCGAGTCGGCAAATATATGCTGACTGAGAAACATGAGCGTGATCAAAGCCATCTGGCTCGGCTGGCTCATATCCGTAGGCACCTGCCAACCAAGGTAAAGGACATTGATCAGCATGAAGACAAGCACGCCACCGCCGGTCACGAAAATGAAATCGAAAACCGGATTGATAATCCAGGGATATGGTTGTCTCGCGGCAACCTCACCTGGCTGCTGCACGACTGCCTGACCACCGATACCATATGCAGTACTACTGCTAACCATGGCGTTGGACCTCTTGCTTGAGGAGTACAGGAGCGAATTTATTGTCTATAAACAGATTGTCCCTCTCGGGCATGCCATGCTTCTCATCTCAAAGGATGATCTTTTTCAGGTTTCAGGGTGGATTAGTCGAGGTAACCGGTTTGTCCGTTTATAAAAACCGTTGGCAAAGGTCGAACTGACATCGGTGGTCAGACAGAATCGTTCGCTGAGAACAGCAGACCTAAAGCGACCACCACTGCAACGGTCCCCGCTACGATCGAAGCGATTCCAAAAATCCATACGGGTGCGTCAGACAATAGATTTACGCCGGCAAGCACCCATTCGCAGCCAATCATTATTATGGCAATAGGAATCAGTTGCCACTGATGCGTTTGCTCGGACAAACCAGCTTCTGCTCGTTGACTAATGCTTTTCTCGGGGGAATTTGACATAGTATGCCTCGCTCCGAAATGAAGTCTCATCAACAGGGAAACGTTTTTTACTATAAAGGTCGAAGTCAATAATCCGCCTCCATCAAAAGGATTATTGCGGCCGATAACCGCCTCTGCATGCTAAAAACGGCGGGCCCGATCGAGGCAAGCGCGATTCATTGCTAACCCCCGAGTCCAGACCTGATTTATCGTCTGCTTTTTTGTTCTACAGTATTAAGCCTGTGTCGGGTAACAGGCACGAGGGCTATAGTGTTTATGTGACGACAAGCAAACACACACAGAAACTGTTCACTGGCAAGCTAGTATCAATTGGCTTGGCATTAACGATTGCATCCCTCGTGCTCGGGCTTGTGTGGAAAAATGGTTTCTTATATGCCGGCTGGTGCAATCGATGCACATCGTTTCGCAGTAAGTGGGTTGGGCAAGATCCGTCAGCTGTGATTGTGGCGTTCGGCCAGCCCGATCGAACCATTCCTGTGTCTTGCGACAAAAGAGGGCTCCGAAGGGACCAGTGGGTCTACGGTAACCCGCCCCGAATGCTCTTTGTAATGGACAACCCCAATCACAGAGTTGAAGGTGCGGACACGTATGACCATCCACATATATGGGGCTACGTCGAGTATTGGAGTAGTCGCTTAGAGGATCATCGTCTGCAACGAATCGAGTTATGAATCAATCACCGCACAAGGCAGATTAGTCGACGAGAACGTTTACCACATCTGGTGCAGTGCAATCCTCCGGTTCCACACCGATGAAACCGCCGCACTGAACCTCGTAAAATCCGGCATAGATACCGCCTGGCTTGTCCACTAGCTCTTCGTGGGTACCTTCTTCGACTATTCGACCATCATCAAAAACAAGAATGCGATCGGCATCTCTGATAGTTGAGAGTCGGTGCGCAATCATCACTGCAGTTCGTCCATGAGTCACTGTGTGTATGGCATCCTGCACCGCCCGTTCGCTTACGGAATCAAGAGAGCTGGTAGCTTCATCAAGAATCAGAATTTTGCGATTGCTCAAAATCGCTCGCGCAATCGCCACTCGTTGGCGCTCGCCTCCCGACAGCTTGATGCCTCGCTCTCCCACAAGCGTCTCGTATTTGTGAGTGAGCGTCATGATGAAATCATGAATGTTGGCTTGCTTCGCAGCTTGAATCACTTCATTTTCGCTGGCATCAGGACGGCCATATGCAATGTTATCGCGGACTGAGCGATGGAATAGAATTGGATCTTGTGGCACCAAGGCAATACTTCCGCGCAGCGAGGATTGCGTCGCATTCATAATGTTCTGCCCATCAATAGTGATGCTGCCGTCCTGCACATCGTACAACCGTTGGATTAGGCGCACGAAAGTGGTCTTGCCGCTGCCGGAATGTCCGACGAGCGCAACCCGCTCACCTGCGCGAATCGAAATTGACAGATGTTCGAAAACGGGGACGACCTTCGAAGGATAGCAGAAGCTCACGTCATCAAAAATGATTGAACCTTCTGTAACGTCAAGTTCTATGGCGTTGGCTGCGTCGGCGACGGATGGTGTTTCTGCCATGAGAGCGATGATTGCGTGCAGATCATATGATGCCGTAAGAAGGTTCTTGATGTTGTCACCGACGGTTCGTATGTACGATTGCAAAATCGTGTATGCAAGGACAAGATATGCGATATCATCTACGGTGGCACTGCCTTTCAGGAAGTACCAGGTTCCACCACCCAGGAGGATTGTGAGCATGCCTCCCAAGAGGATCTTCTGTGCCAGTGACGTCCAATTGCCACGCAAGTAAGCCTCGAGATTTTTCTCGTACAAATGCGCAGTCATCTTCTGGAAACCGGCGATTTCTCGCATTTCCTGAGCATAACTTTTCGTCGTGACAATGCCCGCGATGCTATCCGCCAGATGTGCGCCAAATCTATCCTGCGCATTCGCGTAGGCTTCCTGAGCCGGACCTGCATAGCGAAAAACCAGGGTCGCACTGGCTAAAACAAGAGCAATTAGATAGGCGGACATGACCGCTGCTAGCATGGGAAACCGTAGGGCTAGCAAAATGATGCTATAGACCACAATTAATGTAGTGGGGAGCATCTGAAGAATGATCTGATCCTCAAACGTTTCGATGCGATCGCGCCCCCGCTTGATCGTCGTTATGATGCTGCCAGTGAATGTATTAACGAAGAACTGCTCGGAAAGTTTTTCCACATGCGCAAATGCATCATTTAGGACTCTATTGAACGTAATGTTCTCAAAAACGTTGTAGATTCGGTACATCCAATTATTAAGCAGCGTATATGCGAAGTATGTTGCCAAAAATATACTGAGCCGCCATAAAATCGAATCACGGCCTTCATTGACCCTGATTGATTCAAAGAAGCCTGAAAGCGCAGTCGGTAAGCTGGTCTCAAGGAATGCAGCGATCGCTATCATTACCAGAATGATCGAAAAACGCCGCGGTTGTTTTAACCAATAAGGTACAGCAAAGCCGAACACATCCTTGAACGTGTATCCACGCTTTCTCAAGCTCTGTTCTTTACCCATGCTGCACATTCTATCGCTAGTATTTCCGAGTTCTTCTGAATCCAAGTATAACTGGGGGTGAGCTAAGGATTTGATATGGACGAAGTTAATGATCTAAGCCGTTCATGGCCCTTTCGCGCATCCAGGACAGATTCATAGTGACGAATCCACCCGAAGTTAACCTCCTTTTTAGCGGTAAAATTTGCAATCATCGACTTCAAGAAGAGAGGCTTCTTGTAGTCCGCACCAATTCTTTTGATCAAAGAGGAACCGAAATTGACAAAATCGAAGGGCGGCAAATTCAGAATGCCGAGACTCCTTAAATGTCATCGGCCGCCTAATCGAATGAACATCGACATAGAAGCAACGAAA
Source organism: Pseudomonadota bacterium (assembly GCA_021324135.1). Lineage (GTDB taxonomy): Bacteria > Cyanobacteriota > Vampirovibrionia > Obscuribacterales > Obscuribacteraceae > JAJPJO01. The sequence goes on along the minus strand of JAJPJO010000473.1, from coordinate 11,901 downwards.
AATTTATGCACCGTGTATAGTACCATGTTACGCACTCTGTTCTCCTTTAGAAATCTTGGTATAAAGCCAAGAAGAACCAAGACGTACCAGCTTCCATAAGTCCATGGGAGGTACATGCGCATGCAGCGAGCAAGAAAATGCTAGAACAGCTTGACGTTCGCCCTCACTCAATAATTCGTCTGCAAGACTCAAGTCCGGCTTGTAGAGGCGGGCAAGAGCAAACCGGAACCTTAATTCCAAAGGTACGTAAATGGATTATACTAAGTCTATTTCGGAGTTTGCTGCTCTTTGATTTGCTGAATGAAGTGCTGCAACCTAATTACCGCCGGATCATTTGGTGACACAAATGCTTGTGCCACCTGAAGCGCAAGTGACATTGTTTCTTCAGCTTCGCGCAGATGATTGGTCATCCAATAAAGTGCACCCAATTTTTGTAAGGCATCGACTAGCAACATATCGAAGCGATCGAGATCAGCAAGGGCATGGCGAAGACTCATATAGCAAGTCTGCGCATTTTGGGCACTGCTCATGTCGATGCAGCGATCACCCAAATACATGACCTGTAAGGCGAATACATCAAACGCGCCCCAGTTTGGGTGTTTCTCTCCGAGATTCTGGTATTGCTCCAACTCCACCAGCATGCTGCCGATTGCAAGCTCCATGTATTTCGCCTCTGCCGCGCTCGCCTGCTGCCCTTCGACATGAGTTGAGATGTCATAAACTTTCTGCAGGAGTTGATTGATGCGTCGGCTCAATTGCTCCGATTTATCTTTGTCACCGCTACGGTCAAGCCAGCTCGCGAGAAACGATACCTTCTCGATCTCCCACGGCAGTCGTGGGTTATTGGGCTCACCGGCAGCTGTTCCCTCAACATAATCGAGTATCTTATGGCAGACTGCGTAAGTTCCATCGGCTTGGGCATTGGTTGCTGACATATAGCACCTCAAGTAAAATCACACGTTAGCGAATCTCGTCATTCTTGTATACCCTGGTCACGTGGTCACGTACGCAAAATACCTGAGATTGATTCAGAGTGAGGAGGTGCCATGACCACATTAGGATGGAAGGCACTCGGGCAGTGGGGCGAAGACGCAGCTCGCATCGAACCGCTCACTGGCGGGGTCGCCAACGACGTGTGGAGCGTGCGCGTCCACGGGCACTTAGCGGTCGGTCGGCTCGGTGCCAGGAGTGACGCTGATCTAGCGTGGGAGACTAAGCTCCTTCAACACCTCAACCGTGAAGGTCTTCATTCTCAAAATCAACAGGTCGCTCGAAGAACCGCCGAGCAACTAGCTGCTCCAAATTTGTTCTGCGTAGCCGGATACGGCACATTTTGACTTTTCAAACATCTTACGAGGAAAATGCGTGTCGTTGATGACATCTTTCATCATTAACAGGCTCGAACAGCCATCGATATTAAGCAAAGCGCCGCAGTCGCTGAAGCGACTTGCGTGCATCCTCAGTGGGATTTCTAGCCGGCTTCAAGTTGTCTTGGAGTACTTACCTAGCGTGGTTTTGAGCTTTGGCTCTTTCATTATCTGTTCAGTGGTGGCAGATCTGGTGCTCGAGCCAGAATTTCAATTCACATCAAAGTATGGAGGCCATCCTACTTCTCTTACGCTTTATTCCGTTCGCGGACTTGGTGGTATTTGCTGCGAAGATGACGTATGCCTCGCCAATTTCCCCATCCCAACCATCTCGATTCATTTGGTCGACCTAAAGTCTGTTGTCCGCTTCCGTTCCACTCTTCAAAAATTAGGCTCTACAAAAATCCGGACTGATCTGTGTATCGATCCACGCTTCGGAAGCTGTGATACAGACATGTGGCGGCTAACTTGGTGGATTAATGGGAAAAGGTATTTTGAGGAGGTCGATGCCTCTGATCCAACTTACGGAGACCTTGTTGATGAATTCTTCCGAATATGCAACCGCAAATATCGCTACGTGCCTCCTCTATGAATGCCCGATTGATTTGCTAGAAGTGCTTGCGATACATCAATCACGCATCAGCTATTCGGTGGCAGTTTGAACCGTTAAATGCAGGGCATATGGTATCGAGCTCTTATCAAAGGCCATACGATGCAACAATTTAGACGGACGATTTTTTGCCTCTCTTCAGCAGCGATAATCTTGCTCGGTTGTAACCCTATTTCCACAAGGGTGACTGAACGCGATCCGCAAAAGGCCGCGCGGGAGGTTTTCGAGCTGTACAAGAAATTGGATCTGTCCAGCGATCCTCGCATAATTGACTTATACGCATATGGTGCCGAAATCAACGGCTTGGGCAAGTCCTACACTAGACAAGAGTACGGTAAGTTCATTGCCGAGACATACAAAGCATACAGCGAGATCAACGGCAAGACGAGGTTTAGCGAACCAACCTTCAGTGCTGTTAAAAACGATTCTGTTGACGTCCAATTTATTGTTGGAATGGAACGGCAGCTTGATAGCCATGTCTATATGACCGTTAACTGGACTTTGAAAAAGAGTGGTTCCGGAGCATGGGAAATCAGTTCCGAGAAGGTCGTATTTGGAAAGGAAAAGCCTTGGCTGCCATTGTAGTCAAAGGACCTGATCGGTCGGTTAACGATTCCTCTCGTTCGTTTACCGAATGACAAGAAGTCTCCGGGCGATCACAACACCTTGTCTATCATCATATCTCCGAGCAACTGGCTCAAAACTGCCTTGTGAGAAGACCTTTGATTTCTCTGTGGATGAGCGCGCCCAGAGCACCTTAGAGTAACCAGTCAGAAGGACGACGAAATTCGCTCCTTAGCATGAGAACATTCCTGAGCTGAAGATAAAGAATCTAATTGTGGCCTGAAATTGATTCAGAGAGAACCGGAAAGATGATCAAAAACAAGACTCGGTCTGCAAGCGACAAAGCATCAGAGAAGACAATATCACCAGAAGCAGCAGCAGCCGGCCGAAGGGCTGAAAATCAAGAAGTAGCGGAACTTCCAGTAAAAGGTTTTGACTACATAGAATTCTATGTGGGAAATGCCAAGCAAGCGCGCTACTACTATGAGCACGGTTTGGGTTTCGAAGTCGTCGGATACAAAGGCCTTGAAACGGGAGAACGCCATACGACCTCGTATGCCCTGCGTCAAAACAATATAACAATTGTCTTGACGAGTGCGCTCAGCCCAGATCACGAGGTAGCCGAGCACGTCAGAAAACACGGCGATGGAGTCAGGTCAATCGGTCTTAAAGTCGACGACGCCAGGCAATGCTATGAAATTGCCATTGAGAGAGGAGCGGTGAGCGTCTACGAGCCAAGGGTTCAGACAGACGACTTTGGAATCTTTGTCAGCGCAGCTGTAAAAACATACGGTGATACCATACACACATTCGTTCAACGCAAAGATTACGACGGTAATATTGCTCCTGGTTATAAACTGGTCAACAGCTGGTCCGGTGGAGTTGGACTGGGCACGGTCGATCACGTAGTCGGCAACGTCGAATCAGGGAAGATGATGGAGTGGGTGAGATTCTACGAGAACATCTTTGGCTTCCGCGTCTTTCAAGGTTTCGATGCAAGCGACATCAGCACCCAGTACTCGGCGCTGACATCACGGGTGATGGCAAATAGATCCGGCACAATAAAAATGCCCATAAATGAGCCTGCGCCTGGCGAGAAAAAATCGCAGATACAAGAATATCTCGACTTCTACAGCGCCCCGGGCGTTCAGCACATCGCAATGAGTACTAAGAATATCATCGCGACCGTATCACAGCTGAAAGAGCGCGGAATCGAATTTCTATCGGTTCCCCGCGCTTATTACGAGTCCCTGAAGGAACGTGTCGGTCTCATCGACGAGGACATAGAAGCGCTTTCAAGGCTGGGAATTCTAGTCGATCGAGAATCGAAAGGCTACCTGCTCCAGATATTCACCAAACCAGTCGAAGATCGACCAACCCTCTTTTTCGAGATAATTCAAAGAAAAGAAGGCGCCTCCGGATTCGGCAAAGGAAATTTCCTGGCTCTATTTGAATCGCTCGAACGCGAGCAAAATCAGAGAGGAAATCTCTAATGCCTATATATAATCGTGTCGGCAAGCTGCCGAAAAAACGCCACGTTCAATTCAGAAATCACGACGGCAGGCTCTATCAGGAAGAAGTATTTGGAAGTCGTGGATTTGATGGGCGATATTCGATCCTCTATCATCTTTATGCACCTACAGAAGTGAGAGCGGTAGAAGTATTATCAAATGAGCTGCAACCCAAATTCGTTTCACCCTCAGAAGGGCTGAGGCATCGTCATCTGCGCCTGGGCGATGCCACCGCAGAAGGTGACGCTATCTCGGGCAGGAAAGTCGTTCTTGCCAACGATGATCTATCAATAGGCGTCTGTGCACCCAAAGATTCCATGGGCTATTTTTTCTGCAATGGTAATAGCGACGAAATCATTTTCGTTCAAGAAGGCTCTGGGCACCTGTTCACCCAATTCGGAAGTTTGCCTTACAGAGAAGCCGACTACATAGTCATCCCGAAAGGAACCATTTATCAAATTGTCAGTTCGACTCCCGAGGCAGATCTTTTTCTTGTGATTGAAACGCCTGGCAACGTCGAGATTCCCCGCAGGTTCATCAATGAATACGGACAGCTCCTCGAGCATTCTCCGTTTTACTCCAGGGACATCGTGCTGCCTGAGGGCGTGCCGCCATGCGACGCGCGCGGCGATTTCGAAGTTCGCATCAAGACCAGAAATCATCTGATGTCATACCACTGGGGGCATCACCCGTTTGATGTGGTCGGCTGGGATGGATATCTTTATCCATTTGTTTTCAATATTCTCGACTTCGAACCTATAACCGGACGTATCCACATGCCACCACCTGTGCACCAGACTTTTGCCGGTCAGAACTTCGTGGTCTGCTCGTTCGTGCCGCGGTCGTCGATTATCATCCGGACGCCATTCCTGCTCCGTACAACCACAGCAATTTGCAGAGCGATGAGGTTCTGTTTTATGTAAGCGGGAACTTCATGAGCCGGAGAGGCATAAGCGAAGGCTCGCTCACCATCCATCCAGCCGGCATACCGCATGGACCGCAGCCAGAGGCGATGGAAGCCAGCCTTGGCATGACGCATACAACAGAAACGGCCGTGATGATCGATACATTCCAACCGCTCAACGTCACGGAAGCAGCCAGGCAGTTCGAAGATGACTCATATGCTTTGAGCTGGAGCAGACCAGGCATTTCGTTCGCCAACACCAAACAGTAGAATCTAAAATACGTGTGCTATATTTGAGCAGCCTGGGCGTGGCCATGCCAAACTTTTTCGCCATGGCAGCAGAATTCCAGGTTCGAACAATCTGTCGTTAAGGCACACTTCTTTCGATGACAAAAAAAGTTCCCGAAGATAAAAAAAGTCAGTCTGCGCTCGCATCTGCTGAGCTGAAGCTGGTTGTGGATGATGAGAGCGGCCCGGAGCGTGACGTACTGAGTTCAGAAAACGATGGCAACAATGAGTCCGCGAAAGCACATTCCGATTTTTCATTGCAAAAAGCGAAGAGCGATCGGAATGACCTGCCGTTCATCACTGAGCGATTGGGAATATCAAAGCGCACATTTATAGTTGCCTCAGTGGTGGTCATCATGTCCGCCGCTCCGCTTTTTATCCACTTTTTTGGAGCTGAATCGCTTACAGTCATCGGTTTCCTTGCAATAACGGCGATAATCTTTATCCTTTCGTGGACCGCGCGCACGTCAGCAATTAATCCTGTTCGGAATCCCTCGCCGGATAGCAATAAAGTCGAGGGCACCTGGGTTGGTGAATACGCATACAACAACGTTCCAGACAATGCACATGTAATCGATCGTGAATTCACAGCATTCATCTCATACAATGAGGGTGCGATCAACGGTCGCATCAAAGACAGTGCTGGCGAGGCAACGATCAAGGGAATGTGCAACTACCCGGATGTTCGCTTTCAAAAGATGTATGAATCGGGAAACTCGCTCTTTTACGAGGGAGCTTTCTCCAGCGACGGTTCGATCGCCGGTGCATGGGGTACTAACGGTTATGACGTCGCTGGCTCCTGGATTATGAAGCGTGTCCACGAGCAATGAAGTTCCCATGGAGGACTTGTAACGAAACGCGAGAGGTTGCCGAACTGTTTTGGCAAGGCACCACTTCCAATACCAATGGAAATAGTAATATCGAAAAGGCGATTGATACACATTAGAGGTGATGGTAATGGGCAACGAATCTTGGGCCAACCTTACAGCAATGGCTGAATCAGCGGCACGCGGTGGGAAATATGATGAAGCCAAAGATTGCTACAGGCGAGCGCTGGCCGATGCAGAAGGGCGTGGCGACGTTAATAACGCCTATTACACCCGGTGCAATTTTGGCGCACTGCTACGGCTGCTGGATGATTATGCGCAAGCGGAGCAATTGCTTCGCGAAGCGACGAAGATGCGCCACGATCATCCACAGCAACTTGCGCTAGAACCTGTCTCGCCTTTCGCCGACCTGGAAAGAATACTTGTAAAACAAAACAGACTTCCAGAATTGGAGCAGCTTTATTCAATCGATGCGAACAAGATGTTGGAGGTGTACGGCAGAGACTCCTTCCAGTGCAAAATGAGCTTGATGAATTTGGCTAAGATGTATGGAACGCACCATAAAGACATGGACAAGTGCAAAGCATACTTCAGAGAAGTGCTCGATTGGTCAAAAACGACAGAACCGATCACTCGAAAAATGATTTATGTCACCTACGATGGCGTCTTGCGTGCCGCGGGGCTCCATGAGGAAGCAGACGCTGCTAAACAAGAACTCGCGGCTCTGCAACAAAAGACTTAGGACGGTACTCATTTGAAAAAGAGCGGCTTGCTTCGATTGGTTCTGATGTTGCCCTTGCTTACAGCATGCGGCTTAGATAACGGCAGCAGCAATCAACCAGTCGATACTACTCAACAAAATGCGGCGGAGTCCAGCAATTACGAGCCGCCGAAATCGTCGATTAAACGCGGTGGACTCCTCTCAAAAGCTCAGTCGCCAAAGAAACCAACTCAGCCGGCAGAGCAGCAAGCAACCACCGATCCTTATTTAGCCAGGTATGACAAAGCAAGGCTGGACAAGGCTGCGACCATGCACAGCTGGTCGAAGCTCTCAATCGGCTCGCATGGAGTCGAAGCCTATTTGACGACTTATTGGGCGAGGGGCCTTACGCACATTCGTGCCGCAGTGCTGGGATCGCGAGAAAATCTCTCGCGCTTTCAACGAGATTACGAGACGCTGATAGTGCATCTGCAAGATGACAACTGCAACTCACTTAGAATCGCTAATATCCCGGTGAAGATGATGAAGCAGGAGACCTCCGCTAAAGGCGGAATTCCGACATTGTCCTATGAGGGCCAGCTGGAATGCTCACTGGAGGAGTATGAGCATGTTGCTCAATGGTTTCTCGAGTGGAATTAGCGAATGTTCCTCATATCTCACTGAAGGGCTAAAGCTCAAGTCCGAAGAATAAGCGAAGCCACGGCTCCAGGTCCTCAAGACCCACCGCCTTTCCAGAAGCAATCATAAATGATCGCATTTTATCGCTAAATCCTTCCCCGGTGAACACGAGCAAACCAGCTATCGGCCATGCGTCCATATCCTGGATAGTAGCGACAATCTTCTCCTCGGCTGTACCTTTGCTATCTTGCGCTTTGCACTCAATTCCTAATCGCTTCCGCAAAGTTGGCTCGGTTACTACCACATCAATCTTTCGCTCCGCACCCCATATTCGACGACCACATCTGAATTGTTCCCTAGTCTCAAGATTCAAATGCTTTGCAATCTCGACTACTTCCTTGGCCAGTTTATCTCCAGCTTTAACGGCTTTTCCTTTACCCGCCATTTTTTCCTTTCTCCAGAGACTAAACGATGTTCACCTGATCAATCAATGAACGAATCTTCTCCTCAGCAGCAGTATCTCTCGCCTCAGCTAATAATTCAGCATAAGCGCGCAGTGCCATCAAGGCTTGTTCCCTAGCATCCTCAATGGTCTGAGGTGGCGAGATTTTCGATCCAAGAACTTGGGAAAACTCACTCAAGAAACCTTGCTCATCGAGATGCAAAAAAACAGGTCGTACTTTGAACTGATTTGATTTAGCCGCATCAGGCTCAAGATAGTGCTTCCATTTCTTCGATACATAAGTACGAGCAGTTTGCAATTTCCATCCAGTGCTTTTTTGAAGATCATCCATACTGAACGGTCTTCCGTCTTTGGCACAATCGTGCAGGAGCTGGAACGCGCCAAGCGCCGCAGCATTACGTCGAGATGGAGCAGCGCTCGACTGCGAGGTTGTTTTGGAAGTAGATATTGTGGATCGGCTTGGGTAGTTCATGATTATGAGTTCAGAAATTTTGCCGCGCCGATCGGCCTTACAATTAACCATTCGGTTGGCTAGCGCGCGCTCTATTCGATAACCGGGATAGTTATCTTGAAAATATGTGTCCGTGGATCCAATGTTGTCCGGATCTGAATTGCTGATCATTAGCTTAGATCCAAGGCTATTAGCCTCTCGACAGAAGTCGGCCAACCTCTGCTGATCGGCATGCGTGAACGTGCTTGATGAGTATGCAGTGAAATTTGCCGTTGCAGTTAGCGGTCTGTATGGAGGATCAAGGTACGCAAATGTTTTTGAGTCCAATTGATCGCGCACGCAGGTAAAATCTCCAAGCAAGATTCTGGTTCCTTCGAGGACTCGAGAGACAGCCATCAGATTGCTCGGATCGCAAATTTTCGGGTTTTCATAGCGGCCGAATGCCACATTAAATAAACCGGCGGCATTTACTCTAAACAGCCCGTTGAAGCAGGTTTTGTTGAGAAAAATCAGTTGGGCCGTGCGTATAATCCAGTCATCCGATATCGACTGAACATCAAAGCAAAGCTTGTTTTCGTTGAATTCCTTTCTTGTGCGGTAGTAATAATCCTGCCGCTCACCGTCGCTCAGAGACAGGTACTTCTTTTGAATCTTTTGCAGCGCATTGATTAAAGCATCAACTCGATCTCTGATAGTCCAGTAGGCGAGAATTAAATCCTGATTACTGTCGGCAATAACAAGTTTTTTCAGTTGATACTTTTGCGCCACATGAAAGAAAAATGAACCGCCACCAACAAATGGTTCAATATAACTCTCGATCAGGCTTTCCCTCAATTCACGAGGTACAAAGGAATCGAGTTGCTCGATCAACTGTGTCTTACCACCAACCCATTTCAAAAATGGCTTTGCCGAGCACGGCAAATCAGAGCCGACTAGCTTTGGCGCTAGGTGGCGATCAGTCTTTTGAAGGCGCGATTCCACGATCATTTATCCCTGCCTCACACTTGTTATTATGCACTCAGACAAGATTTTCCGAAATGATCCATTGCTATATACAACCGATATGCATCTGGTGTCGTATCCGGTGCCTCAGTAAAACATCCTACTGAACGAGACTGCTAAATATCCGCAGTCTCAAAATTTCGTTCACCGGATCTCACGCGTATTTGCGAACATACTAAGCGCAACGGCAGACTCAAGAGATCGGCTGCAAGGCCTGCGACAAACTGCAATAGGTTCCTTCTCGAGTCCTTGTCGCATTGATGGTGGCTATTAGCCCTGTATCCATATTAATGACCGTATGCGGGCTGAGTTTTTCTGCAGCCATATAAACAGTACGTGCCCCGCTCATTTGAATTCGAAAGAACCTTACCACTACCTCCGGCAGTTCGGAGGCAAGGAAACCTTGAAAGACATTTTCTAAGGTAATTTTCAAAGTGTCGGTCGGAATCATTTCTTGAAGCAGTGAGATGCCGAACAAGTGCTCGAAGGATCGCAAGCAGTCGTTCTGCTTGATGAATGAGTTTCGAACCGACGGCGTGCTAAAGTTTACACGTTTGATCAATCGGAGCAATGTCTCTCCCTGTACTTCGCCTGGACCAAACCAGGCTTCGCGAGCGCATGCGGCACCAATCGCCTCAGCGATAAAAAAAACGCCCTGATCGGTAGGAGCTGAAATTAGATTACCCACCTTTAGATGCTTAAGATAAAGGTCCTTCAGTTCTTCAATCGTTTCAGTGACAGCAAATTCTAAAGTAGATTCTTTATTTTTGACATCTGAACTGAATGTCAGCCGCGCGCTGTTCGGAATTGGTATTCCAACAATGGCTTCCAGATTATCCTTCTCGCGCTCCGAGTCGGTGCGCTCAGCATCAATCCACGGTCCCTTGCCCGGTGGCATCGCACCTAAGACACTGAGTTCGGATCGGTAAGGAAAATTATTGATCCGCCATCTTCTTGGACGGAGCCTAAGATCTTCAATTAGAAAAAGAGGAATGACATCCCGAACTTTGCCGAACGGTGCTCGGGCAACACATCGTTTTTTCCCAGTATTACTATGCTGAATAAATTCAATTATGTCAGCCTCCGGAAACGTGCATGGTCCGCCATCCGGAATACTGCTTTTGCTGAAGGCATGGCCAAGCCTATTATCACGATCGACGACGAATCGAGAAACAAAAAGCTCGGGGTCGTCCATCTTCTTGTCAGCAAGGAACTTTTCTTGCTCACCATATAAGATGCTGAGAACGTTCATGCGATACGAATTTACGGTATCAAATATAGGGTCGGTAACCGGCACGACAAGCGGCAACCACAAATTTCCACGCAGTACCAGGGGCAGTGCCTTTAACGCGTTCGCTTCTTTTAGCAATGTAGCGCCGATCGACATCATCAGCTCCATGCCGACAAGGTCTTTCGAGCCCGTTACGATCAGGGTGTCAGGGCGCGGCGTCAGTGCTACAACTTCACCATGCACTTTCAGGTTTGCGAACAGATTCGTCAACAGCAATCGCGCGCCATCATGCGAATCTTTCCATGGAGTCGTGTAAAACCCTGACTGTACCAATCGAAATGGATCCATGCTGATTCGATGCAGATTTACAACGGCGATGTCGATTGCCTCATCAACAGTCAAACCCAATCGATCGAGATCGCGGTAGCGCAGGAGTTGCTGCGCTTCCCCCTGGTTGAATACAAGTGCAACACCAAGCAAATCGGCATAGGAGAAGAAGACAATGTCATCTCCAGGCTGGGCCCGGGCATTCTCATTTTGAAGGCTCATATGCGAGCGCATGCACGGGAGCAATTGTGAAAGCATGTTTTCTGAAATGCGCTCCGCCCGTGGGGGCATCATAAGCGCACGCAACCGTTGCAGCAACTCCATCAGGCTGGCAGGACTTTCGCCGGCGATATAAGACTGGTAAAGTTCTGACAGCGGTAGTCGTTGTTCTTGAACGCCAGTATCGGCAGCAATGGAGAAAGTGCTTGGATCAAACGACCAGCGAGTATTAGAAAACGGCATCAACAGCCGTTGTACAAGGGCGGCAAACAGTTCCTTAGAAAGTACGTCACTCTCGGTCATATCGCTCCGCCGAAGTGAAAGGCAACACAACGCCGGAAAGAAGCTTCGCGCACGGGTGCCGGCAACCACTGTAAGAATACCGCGATTGTCAGCAAGATCTCAAAAAAACGCATTGCTAATGCCCGCCAAGATTTTGATAGAACCTGATCAGCGACGGACCTAATAGCAATAATAGCAGCGAGGGCATGATGCAAAACCAGAGTGGAAAGACCATGTAGATTGGCGCCTTCATTGCTTTCTCTTCCATCTTCTGACTCTGGCGCTGGCGGTTGAACTCGCTCTGCCCGCGCAGGATTTTTGAAATGCTCAATCCCAGTTTGGTTGCTTGAGTAAGAGCGGAGCCGAGAGTGCGCAGCTCCGGAACGCCTGTGCGATTGTACAAGTCTTCATAGGCACGCTCGCGATCGATGCCCCAGAATATTTCACGCTGCAATATGTTCAGCTCGTCATGCAGGGCTCGAGAGGTGGCGGTACTTTCGGAAGAGACCCGCTTCA
>JAJPJO010000302.1 GCA_021324135.1 Pseudomonadota bacterium | reverse complement strand
GAGACTTGAAAGCCGATACTTCTTTGATAAACTCCCTGGCGTTTTGCTTGGCAGACGGATCATCCGATATTTCGACGAACCGCTTGAGCGTGCGCAGCGCTTCATCCGTGCGCTTCGTCTCGTAATAGCATTGGCCGATGATGTAGAGCGCCGCCGAGCGTGATGGATCGTACTTCATGGCCAGCTTTGCCTCGAGTATGGCAGCGTCGAAGGCCCGCAAGGCCTTATGGCATTGAGCCAGCTGCAAGTGCACATCGGCAGAGTAGGAAGTCGGGTCTTGTTGCGCCGCCTGAGCGAGCAGATCGCGGGCCCGCTCGTTATTTCCTTGAGAACGCAAACGAGCACTCTCAGTGAGAAGCTGATACACCGAATTCTCTATGGCGTAACTTTTGACCAGTTGCTTGTTCGCTTCAGCCGGGCACAAAAAACCGGAGGCGCAGAGAATGCTCGCTACCAGGCTAATTGAGCTCAGTCTGAAAAGTATCCGCGACGTTGGTTGTCGTCGAGCGATCATTCTTGCACTCATTGCCACACACTCAGCCAATTGCCGGACTGCATCTGTATTTTCCCGTCATGAAGCGATGCTAAAAGCCGAAATTTCTTTCTTAACGATCTTGATACTGAGTAGAATTTTATACGATTAAAAACAATCTTGCCGCTGGCGCCGGTGCCTGCTTTCAGCTAATCGATCAGACCTGCCGGCAGACCAGCCAGACCAACAGATCTCCAGGAAGGTTCTGAGCAGTCGTGTTCAGGCAATTGTGGCGCCGTTTGACACCAAAGCAGAAGTATGGCAGTTTATTGAGTTCGGTATTTGCTCGAATGTCAAAACATTTGTCAAAGAGACCCGGAGTCAATATGCCTGAGAGTCAGGAGCTCGTTTTAAAACTCAGCCACATGGCTGAGCAGCCGGCTGTAAGCCATGAAGATGTCACGGAAGACATTGCCCCGAGTGACAAATTCTCCGCTTTGAAAATTGCTCTGCAAGTGTTCGGCCATGATACCGCGCGCTTGCTCCTTCCCGCGGTTGTGATACTACTAGTGGTGGCATGCGGTGCAGGGCTTTTCGTTTGGTCCGTTCTGGAATTGCAAAAAATTCCGGCCGCACCGTTGCCGCGTGTGATTGACAGCATCCCGATCGAAATGCCAAAGAGCCGCCCGGTGCCCCAGATGCATGCGCCGGTAAGCCGCCCGACAGCGAGCAAAAATTGGAAGGCGATTAAGCATGCGCGCCGGCATACTTCACAGAAATTGAGGCGAGCAAACGCCTACAGCTATCAACGCAACTGGTGGGATCCCGATAATCCGACCGGCGGACGGGTGATTCGCGCCGATGGATACACGACGGAATATTCGTGGAACAAGTAGCGCACCATATCCGATACCGCATGAGGGAGACAGGCTGCACCAAATGCAGTGCAAATCAGCGCCGAGCGGACTTCGGTTCGCTGATCATTTCGAAGAGCTCGATGACGGGCTCTTCGGCAAACAGCTCATCAATCATTGAGGACAATCGCACCAGATGCGGTGTATCGAGATGATCATCCAGAGCCTCTTTTGACTGCCAGATTTCATAAAAAACGAATTGCGCTTTGTCGTCCAGACTTTGATGAAGATCGTATTTTATGCAGCCGGACTCTTTATGCGTTTCATCAACCAGATGCAAAAGCTCGCGCCGCACCTTTTCTTCCTGTCCAGTTTTTGCCCTTAAGCGCGCCACGACGGCAACCTCGGCCATGTTCGATCCTCCTGTTAGCAGGCAGCATTCAGACGATTATAAAGCGATCGCGAACAGCCGGCGCGCGAGAGTATGCTTCTTAATTTTTGCAAATACCGCTCGAGATTGTTTTGATCTTGCAGGTATCGGTTTACCAAACGCCTCGACATGAAGAGCTCGCTCGCACTCATGCATCCCGAGACGACAAGCACGGCGCCCAAGGTCGATCCGCTTCTTCTGGCCAGATCGACTAGATGAAGCATTTGTTGGTCCGAGATCAATCTCGATTGGCAAAGCAACTCGCCAAGCATCAAATCCTTGATCTCGATCACCCTCGTGGATGCCGAATTCTTAAAGGCGATTCTGTTCCTTATAAGAGCGATTTCGTTTGCTTTGGCCACCTGAGCATCGGACTCTACTTGCGTTCTTGCTGGGGTTCTCATCAGTGTCCTCGATTGTTAGAAACGTTGAGGCTGATGTCTTTATCGCCACCACCTCTTGAATGAATGCGCAATCGCAAGATTTGCACGGCAAGCACCTTAGCGTGCTCCATTGGCAAGTGACACATCAGACCGATGACATGACCTGTAAGTTTCATCGATTAGGGCGATTTCTGAGGAGAAAAATTTTAGGAGCCGCCCCACTCGCCGCCCTCGAACGGTTTGGCAAGTGTGGGAACTTTTTAGAGAATTCTTCTCTTCAGCCTCGACAGCCCTTGACATCACCGATCGCAATCCTAACGCGCTTTTTACAAGCCTCCTCAGGGAAAAGAAGTTATGTAACCCAGATGGGAAGCGCCTTTTGCAAAAATTTTCCCAATGCCGGACAATGGCATTGCTCACGAGCAGGGCTGCTATACCTGGCTGAGCTGATTGAAAGGTCAGTTGTGATATACCTGCGTCCCTCTCAAATCTAATTGAACAACCGCCTCGAGTCTCAGACTCTAGGCATGGGCGCATTGAAGTCAATCCGTTGGTGAGCCGTCTGTTGCTTTACGGCAGCCAAAATAGAGACAAGGAGAGAGTAATGAATAAAGCAATCCTTTCTATTATCCTCGCCGCCAGCCTCGGACTGGGGCTTGCCGACGGGCATTCCGTCGAGGCCAAGACAAGGAAGCACTCGAGCCGTTTGACCCAATCGAGCGGCAGAACCAAGCTATTCAAAGGGAAAGTAGCCTATCAAGTCGCAAAAGCTGAGAACCTCTGGTTGCAGCGCAAATATACCGATGCCGAACAAGCCTTTCGAAAAGAAATGCGTAAGAACCCGCGCAACCTCGATGCGGCTTCCGGACTGGGCTTGTCACTTGTGATGCAGTTCAAGCTGGACGGCGCCGAGGAGCAATTCGATCGGGTGATCGCCAAACAGCCCGACAATGCTTTAGCTCACACAGGCAAGGCTCTAGTGGCAATCAACCGCTTGCAGTCGTCATCGAAAACGGTGATTGACAAACGCAATGAGCTCCTGTCCACAGCTGAGAATGAGGCCCGTACGGCATTGCAAACTGATCCCGGTTTGCCGCAAGCGCATTATGCCCTGGCAACAGCCTTGAAGGAACAGCAGAAATTGCCGGAGGCATACGAAGAGTATAAAGCAGCGGTCGATTCCGATCCTCAGTATTCAGACGCCTACGGTCAAATGGCCGCCATCGATCTGCAACAGGGAAGAATCGCCGAAGCGACGACCAACAGCAAACAAGCCATTGAGTTGAATACAGCAAACTCGACAGCTCATTGGGTTCTCGGTGAAGTCTACCTGCAGCAGAATTCAATCGATGCGGCGATCAAAGAGTTGAACACAGCGCTCTACCTCTATCGCAACAGCGCTCCAGTCAACCTCGCTATGGGCAAAGCCTACGAAGCGCAGGGCAACTATGAAGCAGCTCTCAAGCAGTATGAGCGCTCATCCCTGATCAAGCCTGAGTGGCAAGAGCCATACAGCAAGATGGTCAACATGCACATAGCGCTCGGAAAACAGTTCGAGTCGCAAGGCAACACCGTTGGTGCTCTCAAGGAATACCAGCAAGCTGTGCTGATCGATCCCCGCAATCCCGAGCCTTACATGCACATGGCCGACCTGCGCGACTCGCGCGGCGATCTCGAGCTGGCGGTTGCCGAGTTGCGCTCAGGAGCGGAATTGAACTCCAACTCAGCGGCGCTCTACAAGCGCCTCGGCGACACGTTGCTGAAACTCGATAAGACTGATGATGCCATCAAGGCATTCGATGCGGCGCTCCGCTTACAACCCGGAGATGCCAGCGTCGTCGACGGCTTGAGCCGCGCCTGGTACATCAAAGCACAAAAGGAGTCGGCCGGCTCGTTTATCGCATCCAATGAATACGAAACGGCCAAAGCCTCGCTTTCAAAGGCAATCAGCCTCAATCCTAACGATCTGCGCCTCCGCCTGGCGATGGCAAAATTGAAAGGCATCTCCGGCGAGCCTGTCGATCTATCCTCGGTCGGCGTGCCTAATAATGATGCCGAGCGCGTCTCCTACGCCGAAGCCTTGCTGGCTCAAAACAAATTCGCCGATGAGCGCGATCAAATCAGCCATGTAATCAACAATACGAATTCGCCGCAGCAAGTAGCGGCGCTCGGTGATCTGGCTTTGATGATCCGCGATCTCGACTCTGCCGAGGCGGCATTCAAGAAAGCCTCGGACCTCGGTCAGGCGGAAAGAGCCAGGCGTGGTCTTGCTCAAGTTTCGAAGGTGCGCGAGGAAGCACGCCGCAACCTCACTTTAGGCAATGACCTGGCCAAGCGCCGGCAACTGGCAAGCGCTGTTGACACCTTCCGCTTAGCCATGGCGAGCAATCCTCGCTTAGCCGAAGCGCGCCTTGCTCTGGCGCAATCGGAAGAGCGTTTCGCTCCCAAATCGGCTCCCTCATTGAAGGACGCAGCCGAGCAATACAGAGCCTACCTGGCTCTTTCTCCCAACCTGGAGCCGAAGGAGCAAACGAAGATCTCCAAACGCATCCAGCGGATTGAGAACAAGGCTGCCAAAATCGAAAAACGAAATAATAACATCGCCAAGTCATAGCACCTGACGACCATATATAATCCTGAAAAGGCACGAGCTCTAATGAGACTCAGTGCCTTTTCAGCATCGAGTCCGAATCGCCGATCGACATGAATATGAACCGCGAGAGAAGAGCGCCAGAAGTCGACAAGCAGGCAGTTGCAGGCAGTCCCTCACTGTCCGTCCAGAAATTCGTTTTGATCACCGTCTACACTCTGCTGCTGCTTGTGTGCAGCGGCTCTCTTTCGGGCTGCCACAAAAAACACAAAGCGCCGCAAAGGAAATTTTTTCACATGCATGATCGATTCATCAAGCAAGCCAAAGCAGAGAAAATAAACTTGCTGTTCATCGGTGATTCGATCACCGAGTATTGGTTGAGTGATGGGAAAAGCGTTTGGCAAAGAGAATTCGCGCCTCTGCAAGCGGCAAATTTTGGTATCGCAGGTGATACCACCCAGGGGGTGCTCTGGAGATTGGGAAACGGCGGCGAGCTCAACGGCATCAATCCCAATCCCAAAGCGGTCGTCTTGCTAATCGGCACGAACGATATTTCAAATGCCCTCGAGCCACCCGCCAAGATCGCTCAGAATGTGTCTGAAATAGTGCAAACCATCCGATCGAAATTGCCGCAAAGCAAAGTCATATTGCTGGGCATCTTACCGCGAGGGCAATTGGCCGCTGATCCGGTGCGAGAAACGGTCCGCCAGGTCAACCTTGAACTGGCCAAGCTGCAAGACGGCAAAGAGATCATCTACCTGGACATCGGCAAAGACTTTCTCGACACACAAGGTAACATCTCGAAAGAGGTGATGCCGGACTATGTGCATCTTTCGGCAAAGGGTTATGAAATTTGGGCAGGGGCGATTAAGCAGACAATAAAGAAGATTGTGGAATAATGTCCCAGACTGCAGCGGGTCTCAGGCATGAAAAAACGCATCATTATCATCGGCGGCGGTTTTGCGGGCGTGAAGTGTGCCCGCAAGCTGCATAAAAGCCTGCCCAAAGAGAAGTTCGAGATTGTCGTTTTCAATCTCGAAAATCATATGGTCTTTCATCCGCTCTTGGCAGAAGTGGTCAGCGCCGCAGTCCAGCCAAAGGATGTCGGCGCGCCGCTGCGCCAGCTTCTCAGCGGCGTATCATGCCGAACCGAGGCGGTGAGCACGGTCGATTTCGAGCAGAGCCTGCTTTATTATGAAGCTCATGACGGACAAATCAGATCTATCGCCTACGACCAGCTGATCATTACCTGCGGCAACACCGTCAACTTGATGCTCATCCCCGGCATGGACGAGCATGCCTATCCCCTCAAAACCATTGGCGACGCGCTCAAATTGCAGTCACATGTCATGCAACAGATGGAAAAGGCCGAGGTTTGCGAGGATGAGACTTATAAGCGCTGGTATCTCACTTTTGCCATCGTCGGTGGTGGCTTCAGCGGCGTCGAGGTGGCCGGTGAGATAAACGATCTTGTGCGGACCAGCGTAAGATTCTTCAACAATATAAAGGAAGAAGATATCAAAGTGATCGTCGTTCACTCTCGAGATCAGATCCTGCCCGAGGTCAATCCGGCTCTGCGGGAATTCGCCCGAAAGAAAATGGAAAAGGCAGGCGTGACCATGAAGCTCAATGCTCATGCCTCGCTGGCCACTCCAGCCGGATTGCATCTCAAGGATGGATCGTTCATCTCGACCGGCACTATCGTTTGCACCATAGGCACTACCACTCAGCCATTGATCGATCGATTGAAACTGAAGAAGGAAAAGGGCAGGCTCGTCACCGAGCCGGACATGTCCGTTCCCGGCTACCCGAACGTCTGGGCAATCGGCGACTGCGCCGCCGTCATCAATGATCTGGATAAATCAATCTGTCCTCCGATCGCCCAGTTTGCCGAGAGACAGGGTGTGCAAGTGGCGGCGAATGTGGTGGCACGGATCAACGGTCAGGCGACCAGACCGTTTCACTTCAAGATGCTCGGCTCGCTCTGCTCGATTGGCGGTCGATGCGCCGTCGCCGAAATATTCAATTTCCGGGTGGCGGGCTTCCCGGCCTGGTTCCTCTGGCGCGGCATTTACTTGTCGAAGCTGCCGTCATTCTCGCAAAAGATCCAGGTGGGCATCGAGTGGTGGGCCGATATCATGTTTCCGCGCACCCTGGCACACTTAAAAGCTGATCGAACCAAACGCATTTGGCGGGCGCACTACGCTCCTGGAGATTACATTTTTCACAAAGGCGATTCGGCCACTGACTTTTTTGTGATCGAGCAGGGCGAGGTAGAGGTGATCCGCCACATCGATGATACGCAAACGGAAGTTGTGGCGCTCCTGGGACCGGGCGATTTCTTCGGCGAGTCATCTCTGCTGGACAGCACTCCGCGCGGGCACAGCATCAGAGCCAGAACCGAGCTGAAGTGCATGGCATTAGGCAGAAACGTCTTCAGGCAGATATCCTCGGCTCTGGTGCCGCTTCATGATGCTCTTGTAAAAGCCAACGAGAGGCGGCGGGGGATGTGGGTAAATGTTCCCGAGGTTAAAACGATCCTCGAGACCATGAGCCTGGATCGAGTAGTGGAGCCGCTCCCCATGGAGCTGGTTTCAATCGAGTCATCAGTCGAGCATGTGATCGAACGCATGAACGACACGCAATCGGATCTATGCTGCATCGTCAATAAGAACCAGGAGCTGGTCGGCGTGATCACTCGCACTGACCTTCTCAGGGCTCTGCAAATCGCAGCGCTTCCCGATCCCGATGTCGACCTGCCGGTTACTGCCATCATGGTCCAGAATCCGGTTTGCGCGATCAAGAATGATCCGCTTTGTGTCTCGGTTTCAAGCATGAGCGAACACGACTTGAAGCAGATCCCGGTGATCGATTCCGAGCAGAATCGAATGCCGGTCGGGCGCATCCGGATCGAGAAGATTGTCAACGTCGTTCTCGATGAGATGATGAAAGCCAAGAACCCATCGCTGCAATCGACAAGAACCTGAGACAGGAAGAAGGAGCGGATTGCTCCGCTCCTTCCACTTCATTTCTCGCTGTAAGCGATTCTTAGAAGTCCATTCCGTGTCCGGCCGGCATTGCAGGCGTCTTCTTCTCTTCAGGAAGATCGACGACCAGCGCTTCGGTGGTCAGGAACATCGCGGCAATCGAGGCGGCGTTTTGCACAGCATAACGCTCCACTTTCGCCGGATCGATGATTCCAGCCTTGGCCATGTCGCAGTATTCGAACTTCATGGCGTTGAAACCGAATCCGTCCGTGTTCTTCTCTTTGATCTTCTCGACCACGACTTCGCCGGACAGACCAGCGTTGTCAGCGATCTGGCGAACCGGATATTCGAAGGCACGCAGGATGATTTCAAAACCGGTGCGCTCGTCGCCCTGGAGCTCATATTTTCTCTTGTCGAGCTTGTTGGCGATGTTGAGGAGAGTGGTGCCGCCGCCGGGGACGTAACCTTCCTCAACTGCTGCGCGCGTGGCGTTCAGTGCGTCTTCGAAGCGGAGCTTGCGATCTTTGAGCTCTGTTTCGGTGGCGGCGCCGACCTTGATGACGGCTACGCCGCCGGCCAGCTTGGCCAAACGCTCTTGCAGTTTTTCTTTGTCGAATTCCGAATCGGATTCTTCAATCTGTCTCTTGATGACAGCAATCCGTTTCTCGACTTCGGCCTTGGTGTCTTTGCCAGCAACGATGGTTGTCTTGTCTTTGCTGATGATCACTTGACGAGCATGACCGAGCATCTCGACCGTGACGTTCTCGAGCTTGTTGCCGATTTCTTCGGAAACAACCTGACCGCCCGTGAGGATAGCGATATCCTTGAGCATTTCTTTTCTGCGATCGCCGAAGCCGGGAGCTTTGACCGAGCAGCAGGGCAAGACTTTGCGCAGGTGGTTGACGACCAGAGTGGCGAGAGCTTCACCTTCGACATCTTCTGCGATGAGCAGGAAGGGTCTGCCGGCGCGAGCAACTTTCTCGAGCACTGGAACCATGTCGGCAAGCAAGTTCACTTTCTTGTCGACGCAGAGGATGAATGGCTCTTCAAGAACCGCTTCCATCTTTTCCGAATCGGTGACGAAGTAGGCGGAGATGTAGCCTTTGTCAAACTGCATTCCTTCGACCACTTCCAATTCGGTGGTGATTGATTTCGATTCCTCGACTGTAATCACGCCGTCTTTGCCGACCTTTTCCATGGCCTCGGCAATGATTTCGCCGATTTCTTCGTCGTTGCCGGCGGAGATTGTGGCGACCTGGGTGATTTCAGTTTTGCCTTCAACCGGCTTGGCCAGGGTTTTGATTTCCTTGACGGCCATTTCGGCTGCTTTGTGAATGCCGCGACGAAGAACCATCGGATTGGCTCCGGCAGCAACGTTCTTCAAGCCTTCTCTGATCATCGCTTGAGCCAGAACGGCAGCGGTGGTGGTGCCATCACCGGCGCCATCATTGGTTTTCGAGCAGACTTCTCTGATCAGTTGAGCACCGGCGTTTTCCAGGTGATCTTCCAGTTCAATTTCCTTGGCGATTGTGACGCCATCATTAATGATTTGCGGGGCACCGAATTTCTTTTCCAGCACCACGTTACGGCCGGCTGGGCCCAGGGTGATCTTGACTGTATTGGCTACTTGGTCAACACCACGCTCAAGAGCACGGCGAGCTTGTTCGTCGTAAACGATTTGCTTTGGCATAGCGCTTGTATCCTCTCCTTTGAGATGAGTAGTTCAAGTTGTATAAACTTAATTTGTTTGGCTCGATTGACCCGAGTCGATCGAGCCTCTGGCGCTCCAGTCATCCAGGGATGCAATCGGAGCGCAAATTCATCGACTAACCAACGATGGCCAGAAGATCGCGTTCGGCAAGAATGAGATATTCGACGCCGTCGATTTTCACTTCAGTACCGGAGTACTTGGCGAAAAGCACTTTGTCACCCACCTTGACTTCCATTGGTTGTCTGTTGCCTTTGTCATCGAATTTTCCGGGTCCGACGGCAAGGACTTCTCCTTGTTGGGGCTTTTCTTTAGCAGTGTCAGGAAGAACGATACCGCCAGCGGTCTTTTCCTCGGCTTCGATCTTCTTTATGACAACGCGATCAGCCAACGGTTTTAGTTGTAGCTTGGTAGCTGTAGCCAATGCCTTATCCTCCTGTTAGAGCTCTTTTTAAACGAGTGCAAACGAAATAAGAATGCGCAGTCCAACTGAAGAGTAAGATCTGCGATTTTTTTACTAATCAAAGTTTAGGAGCAATGCGCTGGCTACCAGCCGTTTTGCGGATTTTCTTAATGATTTGTGCAAAGAAACTTCCGATGGCGGCTGAGAACGGGCTAGTCTTGACCACCCGGTTTTTTTCTGCCGACGACCGAGGGCGTGGCGGTGAGCCAGGAAGCGTATTCAGGCGCCACCGTCAAACGACTCTGCAGGCGGGTCTGGCGCTCCGATATCACCGCCAACCTGGCTTGATTAGCCAGATCGATCCAGGAGACTTCGCCCGGCTTCAGATTGGCTGTCAACCGCACCATCCTGACGCGATCGCGACCCTCGAATTTGGCGACATCGAGGGCCTGCTGGGCACCAATCAAAAGTTCGTCTGCGTTGGCGGCAATACCAGGGTAGGCAGAAACGCCGATTGAAATGGTGAGGGTGCCGATGCCGGGCGCCGTATGATCTTTGACGCTCTGGCGCACCCGCTCCGCCACTTCATAAACATTGGTTTGCGGCGTCTCCGGCAAAATCACGGCGATTTCCTCGCCGCCGTAACGGCAGGCGATATCAATGTCGCGCAGGGTCGATCTGATCACCGCCGCCACATGTCGGATGGCATCATCGCCTTTGTCCTGACCGAGATGCTCGTTGATCTGCCCGAGATGGTCAATATCGATCAGCAACAAGCCAAGCTCGTGCTTGTGCCGACCGCTGCGCTCCACTTCCT
This sequence comes from Pseudomonadota bacterium, assembly GCA_021324135.1. GTDB lineage: Bacteria > Cyanobacteriota > Vampirovibrionia > Obscuribacterales > Obscuribacteraceae > JAJPJO01. The sequence goes on along the minus strand of JAJPJO010000302.1, from coordinate 17,030 downwards.
TGAGCAGCGCATCATCGAAGTAAAGTCGATTGTAGAGCCCGGTGTGCACGTCCAGAGCCGACTGCTGAGCGGCAGTCTGGTGCGTCAGCGCCACCGTCAGCGCCGTGCCCACCTGCTGAGCCAGTGACTCGAGCAGCTCGATTTGCTCTTTGTGAAATGCGCGCGCCTCGGTGGAGTAAACCTCGAGCACGCCCACGGAGAGGTCATTGTGAATAATCGGCAAAGCCACTACCGTGTGAAAGGTGCTTCCGCCTGTGGCTCGCGGCATACCATATGGCTGCCTGGTTCCCTCACCAAGAATCTCCGTGCGCCTGTTTCGCAATGCCGAGCCGGCAATGGACTCGTTGAAGCCAAGCTCGAACTCGCCCAGACTGCTGCCCTCGAGTCCCTTGAAGGCGGCCAGGTGGAAACGGTCGCCGCTCTCGTTGAGCAAAAGAACGGCACAGCAAGGCGTATTTGCAAGAATCACAGCCGTATCGGCAGCAATTTGCAGAACATCGTTGACCTGCAGAACGCTTCCCGACAGGGCGCACGATGTCTTGTAGAGCGTGTTGAGCCGTTCGCGCTCGTATTCGCTCCGCCCGAACAAAATCGAGTTGGCGACAGCCAATGCCGTGACATCGGCAACTTCCTTGTAAAAATCGATGTAAGCGAGAATGCCCGCGTTATTCACATCCATCAATACGGCCCCGACCAGCAAATTGGCCGAGATCAAAGGCAGGGCGATCTGACCCTGGCTTCCTTCGCGCTTCATGATGGCGGCGCTCAATTCAGGTGCAGAATCAGGATCATTTGATGAAACGGCAGCGCGCTGCTGCACGACATATTTCAGAAGACCATCGAGATTGAAAGGAACGATGCGGAGCTGCTCGAGAGTTCGCTCGCCATATCCTTTGGCGGCCATGAGTTTGAATGACATGCTCTCGTTGTCGGAAAGAAAAAAGGCGACTTTGGCTCCGCCAGCCAGTTCTGAAAACTGAATCACGGCCGCATCGAGAACATCCTTGAGCCGCAGTGATGAGAGAAGCGCTTTTTGCAACGCTATGTATCTTTGCAAAAGATTGCCGTCGTTTGCCATGTTAAGCCTCGTTCTCCGTTTCTTTGATCCGCGCCGTTGATTCCAGGTCGTTCTCAACCCTACTGTCAAGCTGATATCTTTCCTTCGACTTATTAAGCATAAACTTCTAAGTAAAAACTAGCTACCCATCTTTTGAGATTTGAGACAGGAGATGACGAAATGTCGCCAAGAGGTACAAGCGATTCTTCCTGTATTTTCTGCAAAATCATCAAACGCGAAATACCGGCCAGCATAATCGAAGAGACGCCTGAGATGATCGCGATTCGCGACATCAATGCTCAAGCACCGACACATGCTTTGATCATACCCAAAGACCATATCGCCAGTATCGCGGAGGCAGATGATGCTCTGGAACTCGGCAAGCTCTTCCAGAAGGCCTGCGATATCGCGCGACAGGAGCGGCTTGTCGATGGCTATCGCATTGTAATCAACACCGGCGATGATGGTGGTCAAACCGTGCATCACTTGCACATTCATGTGCTAGGTGGCCGTAGGCTGCATTGGCCGCCAGGTTGATCTCCACGCCAGGGCGTTCCATATAAACTGATCAGCCTGCAAACTGCACCAACGATCGATCAGGCTTGCCTGTGCTTCAGCAGCCGGTCGGTGGCCGAAATCGGCTTAGACAGCTCGTTCGACCAAAACCGTTTTTGTAGTGTAGCGACATTTTTCGCAGTTTCGCGATCTGGCAATTTGGGTATTACAAGATTGAGGGAGCTTCAAGCAAATGTCTGGAGCTTGAGCTCGCAAAAACCGAGTCCAATGGAGTCTTTGACGAAGCACGAAGAGCGGCTGAACGCCAAGGTTGAGCAAACAAAATAACTGGCAAAGCTTCAAAAAAGAGCCGGAATTTGACAGCCTCATCTAGAGGAACAGGACAATGGCCACGACAAAGGACAACACTGAACAAATACTCTGGATGGCGGACTGCTACAGCCTGGCGAAGCGCTTTCCCAATCCCCATACATGGCTATCTCTACTCGAACCTGTCGAGATGGCTGACGTTGAGAATCTAAATCCTTTCCACTACTGGCTATGGATGGAGATCTGGAAAGCAGCGCAGACTCAGGAGGGAAGTGCTTCTCTCCCTGCAGGTAAAACCTGATCCGGATCGCATTTGCAGAAATATTTTCTGCAAATCGAGCCTGAATAGTTCGAGTGCATCGAGTTCCATTGGACTCAGTGGGCTGGCTTGGCGCAAGAATATTGAGGTGACGGCTGCGCCATAGCCGTCACCTCAAAGTGCTTTGACTCTTGCTCGATGATGCATGAATCACCGACGATACTATTGCTCAATCGTGCTCCACGCTGCACTCGGCTGCCCGGCCAGATGACGACATTGTCGAGCACGACATCTTCTTCAATTACTACATTGGCACCAATTATGACACTATTGCTCAGGCGAGCACCTCGCCGAATACGAGAGCCGGAGCCAATCAACGCCGTTCCACTGATCTGAGCTCCCTCTTCGACATCGGCGTTTCGATCGAAATAAATCGTGTAGGTATCGGTAGTCTCTTGCTTGATGCAAGGCATGTCCACATGTACCAATTGATTGAGAGCATCGAAATTCGACTGCCGATATTGCGGAATTGTGCCGACATCTGACCAGTAGCTCTCAATCTCGACAGCCAGTACCGGCGCGCCTTTTTCTACCAGGGCAGGAAAGAGCTGGCGACCAAATCCGAAGACGCCGGTCTCAGGCATTTCTTTGAATATCTCCGGCTCGAGCACGTATATGCCGGCCGAGGCGCAGTTGGAGAGAGCCTCTTCGCGCTTGGGTTTTTCTTGAAAGCCGCTGATCCATCCCTCCTGGTCGGCGACCACGACGCCGAAGTGCTCGACATTGTCCACGCGTTTTGTCGCAATCGTGGCCAGTGCCCCTTTGGCTTGATGCTGTTTGATGATGGCGCTCAGCTGACAGTCAGTGAGCAAATCGCCCATCATGACCAGAAACGTTCCATCCATAAGAAAGTGGCGGCAAGCCCGCACGCCACCGGCATCTCCGCTGAGCTCTCGCTCGAAATGAAATTGCAAATTGACGCCGAAATCTCTGCCATCACCAAAATATTGGCGCAATTGATCGGGCAAATAGTGCAGGTTGGCAATCAAATCAGTGATGCCGTTTTTAGCCAGCAACCTGAGGATGTGCTCCATGACCGGGCGATTGGCGATCGGTACGAGCGGCTTGGGCACGCTCGTTGTCAGCGGATCAAGTCTAGAACCAACACCGGCAGCCAGAACCATTGCCTTCATGGATAACCAATCTCCTTAGTAAAGTGCGTCCCCACTCTGTGAAGCTTACTGTCAATCGCTTGAAAGTTTCAAACCTGCAAGTTTAATCTTCGCCGGTCACCAGGGCGAATACGTCGACCGAGAAGCAGTTTGCGAACTGATTATCCTCATCCAGCTGTTTTGTCGCCGAGCGAAACGCCTCAGCAAGACTCGCTCCGGCGTATGGCTCCTGACGATCATAGCTTGTCAGGAACTTATATATGTCGGTCTCGAAGGCCGGCGAAAATTCTTGCCATTCCGCCGGCGCCAGGTCAGCCAGATGCTTACGTCGCTCTTTCGTGTAGGTTAGGAGATGCTCGACAATTGCAGTCGCCTTTTCCTGGGGAAAATCTTTCTCGATCAAGTAATCAATCACGTTGCCGCGATTTTCAAGATCAAGCTGAGCAGCATCGCTCATTTTCTTGGTATCAAATACGAGCGCAGGCAAAACGACACTGGACAATTCCAAAACGAAATCGAGATTGGTGACTACGTCAAGAACGGCTGGCAATGCCTCATTTGCTTCGTGGCTGTAGCCGAGCGGAATGCCTTTCATGATCGACAGAAGCTCGGCGAGCCGCCCGGCAAAAAGGGCGCTCCGGCTGCGCAGCGCTTCCAGGATCTCAGGATTCCGCCTGGCGGGAAAGCGCTGCTCGCGGAAAACAAAGGCGCGCGGCAAACGCACGTAACCGAATTCGTGGCTGGACCAGATCAAAAGCTCCGAGGCCAATTGGCTGAGGTGGACTCCTGTGATTGCAGCCAATGATGCGAATTCCAAAAGATAATCGCCATCGCCGGCAAAGGCGACATGAGTTGTTCCTTGAAACTTGAGCAGCCTGGAGAGTACGTCATAGTCGAACTCTCTTTCAAGCTGCGCATCGCCGCCGATGCTCTTGGGCAGCATATTCAGACGCTCGAACAACTCTTCCATACGATTGAAGTCGCGGTGCAAACGACTTTCGCTGCCCATGAAAAAGAGCGAAAGCAGCTGGGGACGAGTCGGTTGCAAATGAGCGTGTCCGGGCATGAGCACTTCCTCATGCTCGGCAGCCAGCCGCAACAGAACTTGCCGCAGCTCGATCAAGCCGCGGAAGGCGCTCACCAGCCTGTCTCTGACCCAGAGGCGAACATCAAGAGCAAGCGATTCGACGCTCGAGCGCCTGCTGATACAGCCGGCGGTCTCGCCGCACAGCTCGGAAAGGCGCCTGGCAAGCCCTGTATATATATCAGGGTCGTTATCATTCAAAAAGCTAGTTCCGGACAACAGCTCTCGATAAATTTGTCTCAAACCCTCAGTCAATCGAGCAGCCTCATCCTGGGACAGCTCTCCCATATGCATGAGGACCTGCACGTAAGCCAGTGATGATGCTATCTGATACGGCGCCAGCGCATTCTCCACCGATAGCGGATGCCAAAATTTACGAATCTGTTCGAAGGTCGGACCGGAAAGTGATTGTGCAGCCCTGCCACCGGCAGTGCCTGCTTTTCCCTGGCGTGTGTCGCTGTTCGAATTCATCCCCTATGTTTTAGCACAGGAGAGCGTTTCGTACTCGATGAACTGTATGTCTTCTTTGAGTAATGCCGAGCAGCCGTCTATGCGGCGCGGAAGCCATCTGACAATTTCCGGCTCTTCTGAATTTGCTTTCTATAGCGATTCAAGTCCTGCTTATAGCGCTTTTGCACCTGCTTTGGAACCGGTGCTTTCTCCTGTTTCTTCAAATCCTTCACCACCCCGGAATCGGCACGAAGCCTGTAATCTACTAAAGCTAATAAAGCTGATTATGGAACGACTCTTTGAGCTGAAGTTAATAATAGCACAGTTTAATGGAGGCGCATAGGCAATAGAAATAGATAGTCGCGCTTTTGTATATACCGCTAAAAACCGCATGAGCAGCCGTTTTTCACATAACAAGATCTGATGGTTTCCGCCACGCTTGATTGACGATGATACGAGCTCTGGTGGCATTTTATTATTTGCTCTTGACGGCCTCAGCAAGTCAAGCAGCGGCTCGGCCAGCAGAATGCGTATATATTTCCCGGCGATCATGGCAAGAACGATTTCTTCAAATTGCTGAGTTTGAAAGAGTCTGCCTCTGGCGACATGTCAGAGTTTTTCCGGAAATTCTCTAAAGTGGCTGACCGGTTTTGGTGTAACCCCAGGCGCCGCCATCAAGAGGCTGCAGATGAGGCAATGAGCAATTCGCCGCTATTATCGGACCGTGATATTAAGTGTATTTGCCGCGATAGGTTTGTTCTCGGCCATAAGTGGTAATTAAAAGTAATATAAGAGTGTGGGGCCTCTTCATCAGTTGATTACATTACTACGTTGGCTCGTTAGACTTCCCGCAATGCTATGAAGCTTTGTTTGGTATGCAATTTTCAGACCGCCGAAGATCAGGATATTTGTCCTCGTGACGGATCATCTATGGTCACTGTCGGCGACGATCCGCTCCTCGGCATGGTGGTCGAGGGACGGTACAAAATTCAGTCCGTTATCGGCCAGGGATCGGCAGGCACTGTCTACAAAGCTGTCCAGGAACTGATCGGAAGAGAAGTGGCGATCAAGGTCCTGCACGATTACCTCGTGTCGGATGACGAGTTTATCAAGCGTTTTCGCCAGGAAGCGAAGGCTTCCAGCCGCCTCAGCCATCCAAATATCATCACCATATACGATTTCGGTGTCATCCCTGAGGGACAAAGACCCTACATCGCCATGGATCTGCTGATCGGAACACCACTGTCCGATCTTCTTGCACAGGTAGAGCGCATTCCTCTTGATGAAGCGATTCCGATTTTTTCGCAAGTTTGCTCTGCTCTGGGAGAAGCGCATAGACAGGGGGTTGTGCACCGCGACGTCAAGCCGGAAAACATCGTCCTTGTAGAGCGCAGCGGTCAGCGCCTCTTCCCTATAGTCGTGGACTTCGGAATCGCGCGCATCGTCGAGGAGTCGGATGCGGCCAAGATTACTCGCACCGGCACCGTATGCGGTAGCCCTACATATATGAGTCCCGAGCAATGCACTTCTTCAAAAGTCGACCACCGAAGCGACATTTACTCACTCGGCGTAGTGATCTACGAAACACTGACCGGGGAGGTGCCCTTCCACTCCGATGAGTTGGTGCGAGTCATGGCCATGCACCTCTCGGATCCGCCCACACCGCTCAATCAGGTCAAGCCCGGCTTATTCTTTCCCGAGGCTCTGGAGGAAGCCGTTTACCGCTCACTGGCGAAGAACCCCGATCAGCGATTTCAGTCAATGGAAGAGTTCGCCAAAGCCCTGGAAGACTCAGTCAAGGTACAGGAAGGTCAAACCGGTACCAAGCCCATTCCGGCGAAGAAGCCCATGAAAGCAATGGAGCCAGGGCCGCTGGCTCAGGATGACAAAATGCACACTCACCGGCAGCAGAGCCAGGACATGGCTCAGCCGTCGCGACCATCCAGCCGCGATCTGGCAAGCCGTGCCCTCGAGGAGCTCCAGGACAGGACAGTCGCATCGGCAAGCGGCTCGATGCCGGCGCCCGCTTCCTCCGTGGAGGAGCAAGTAGCCATGATGCGCGCCGCTCAAAAGCGGCATGACATCAACGAAGCCAAAGGACAGCATCTGAAGCGCAACGATTTCGCTCGCGGCCGATCGGGAGCACAACCAATGCTCCAGAAGATTCTGGTGCCCGTGCTGGCTGTAGTCGGGCTGGCGGTTGCTGCTTGTATTCTTCACTTTACCGGCTTCGTCAATATTCCGGGGCTGCCGCCACAGCCTGGCAAAACCAGCGATTCAACCGCGCCATCCAAGAATCAGGAATTGATCGCCGAGGCAAAAGAGCTAATCACCGAAGGCAAGACTAATGAAGCTCTCGACAAACTGAAGCAAGTATCGAACCCGCAAAAGCAAGAAAAACAGCAGATCCAGGATCTGATGAAGAAGATCACCCCGCCCAAGAAAGACGGCGATGACAACGACGGCGGCGGACGCAAGAAGCGGCACAAACGGCGGAGCAACGGCTGATTGCTTGTTTAGCGCTCAAGATGGCTCGCTCTACTCGGCGAAAGCACCATAGGAGCGGAACTTGTTCTGTCTGTCCTGGCGCACCGCCTCCGGTGACATCTTCATCAACTCTTTCAGCGGCGGAACCAGATAATTGCGTAAAGTTTCGACGGTTGCAGCCATATCTTGATGAGCGCCGCCCAGCGGTTCCTCTATGACACCATCGATGATACCAAGGTCGAGAATTTCCCGGGCCGTGATTTTCATCGCTTGAGCGGCTTCCATGACTTTGTCACCGGAGCGCCACAGAATTGAGGCGCAGCCCTCCGGTGAGATGACGGAATAGACCGAGTGCTCGAGCATGAATATACGATTGGCTACCCCGATGGCCAGCGCGCCGCCGGAGCCGCCCTCACCGGTGACCACCGATATCACCGGCACGCACAACCCCGCCAGCTCCCTCAGGTTCACAGCAATTGCCTCGGCCTGGTTATGCTCCTCGGCGGTCAACCCCGGATAAGCACCGGGCGTATCGATAAGGGTGACGATCGGCAGACCGAACTTATCGGCATGCTTGAAGATGCGCAATGCCTTCCTGTAGCCTTCCGGCTGCGGCATGCCGAAGTTGCATGATTGCTTGTCTCGAAGCGAACGCCCTTTCTGCGTGCCGACGACGATCACGCGGACATCATCGGCCAGGCGCACCAGCGCACAGACCATCGCCTCATCATCCATACCGCTGCGATCGCCGTGCAGCTCGATCCACTCCGGGTCCCATTGATCGAGATAATCACGCGTGTATGGGCGCTGGGGATGGCGCGCAATCGCCAGGTGATCAATCGATTTCAAATTCGAGTACAGGGAGCGCTTCAAACGATTGTATTGCTCCTGCAAGCGATTGATATCACCCTCGAGCTCGGGATGATCCACCAGTTGCTCTTCCAGGCGCTCAATTTGCTGAGCCAGCAGATCGAGCGGCTTCTCGAATTCGAGCGGCACCGCTTTCTTCTCGTTTTTCTCGCTCTTCTCGGCCATGTCTAAAGGCTTTGCTCCCTCTCCTCGTTATCGCTGTTCGGCATTAAGCGCTCGCCGAGCCTACTTTGACGTTCTTGTTCTTCGGGTTGCTCTTCTCTCTGGTTGGTGCATGAAATTCAATCAACCTGACGATCTTGTCTTTCAACTCGAGCCGATCGACGACCATATCCACCTGACCGTGCTTGAGCAAGTATTCCGCTGTCTGAAAATCGGGCGGCAACTTCTGACGAATGGTTTGCTCGATCACTCGCCGTCCGGCAAAACCAACGCGCGCCCCCGGCTCAGCAATAATGATGTCCCCGAGCATGGCGAAACTGGCGGTGACGCCGCCAAATGTCGGCTCGGTCAAAATCGAGATGTATAGCAGCTTCTGGTCGGCAAATCCCTTCAATGCGGCGCTGGTTTTGGCCAGTTGCATGAGGCTGAGGATCCCTTCTTGCATGCGAGCGCCGCCTGATGATGAGACGATCACGAGCGGGCAGCGTTTCTCGATTGCGACCTCGATCAGGCGCGTCACTTTCTCGCCGACAACCGACCCCATGGAGCCGCCGAAGAATCCGAAATCCATGATGCCGAGCGCCACTTGATGGCCGCTCATTTTGCACAGACCAGTTATGATCGCCTCGCGCAACCCCGACTTTTTCTCGGCCTCTTTCTGGCGGTTCGGATACGACTCAGTGTCGAAAAAACCGAGCGGATCGGCTGATGTCATGCCGGCATCGAGCTCTTCAAAGGATCCCTCATCAGCCAGTTGCTCGATGCGATCCTCCGCCCCGATGCGAAAGTGATATTTGCACTTCGGGCAGACCTGAAGGTTGTTGCGCAGATCTCTTGTATAAAGCAATTCGCGGCATTGGAAGCATTGCTGCCACAGCTTGCAATACTCCTCGGATGAAAGCGGCTGCTTGACTACCAGGCTCTCTTTCTCCTGCTTCTTACGTCTGTTAGCGAACCATTCTTTTAAATCCATGGGCTTGTTCTGAGGCGATCCGATCTGCGCTTAGTCGATAGACTGGTTGAGTGAACGATTGAAAATGGCGATCCATATACAGCATACGACTAAGTCGACGCAATCGATCGCAAACGGGCAAGCGGCGTAGATTATATCATTGAGAGGCAGAGGTGGGCTTTAGACAAAATGACAACGCATCGATTCCTTGTCCGGCAGCCGGGCGCCGATGAGCCGGGGGAAATTATCAAGTTTGATGATCCTGCCCACATCCGCCAGATGACTCGCGTCTTGAGGCTGGCTCCCGGCGACGTCATCGAGGTGATCGACGGCGGCGGCGCCATAATCAAATGCAAGCTGCTTTCCCTGGCCAGGAAACGAATCGAGGCGGTAATCCTCGAGCGAAGCCAAACGGCACACGCCCCTTCTTTGCGGCTGACCATTTTTCTATCCCTATTAAAAGGAGGGCGTTTTGACGAGTGCCTGGCCAAGCTGGTCGAAATTGGCGTCGAGCGCATCGTTCCTCTCATCTGCCAGCGCACGGTGGTGCGCTTGTCCTTGCAGCAGGCGAGCGAGCGATTGCAGCGCTGGCAGGCAATAGCCGCAGAGGCCACCGAGCAATGCGAACGAAATGACCTGCTCGAGATCGTCAATCCGATCGACTTCTGCCAAGCTTTGAATCTTTTTATGAAGTCGGATAAAGCGGCTTTGAAATTTATCTGCGCCGAGCGAAGTCAAGCACCGCATTTGATTGCACAGTTACTCGAAGGCGATTTTGACCGGGCACCAGAGGCAATACCACCGTCCGATATATCCATTGTTATCGGACCAGAAGGCGGATTCACTCAAGAAGAAATAGCCGAAGCTACAACTTTTGGATGTATACCGTGCACACTCGGGGACAACATTCTGCGATCGGACACGGCCGCGATCGCCGCCGCATTTGCCGCCAAATCGGTGGGAGAATTTTTATGGTACCGGCGCGAATATCAATCCAGTACGCAAAACCATATGTAGAGCCGATCGAATGTATTTCGATTCAGAAATTTTGCGGCACCTTATATGGTGCCTGACCGTTCCGGAAAGAGCAGAATATATTCAATAATCTCTTCTTTCAGACTTGACAAATAGAGGCAATCCGAGGCTTAATAGTAGCCGATGCAGGCGGCATCATTAGTGATGCGTTTCCGAAATTAGAAAGGCATGAGTGTGGCTGCAAACATAGCCCGCATACGAGAGATCTTGGCGGAGCGACCAGTGAAACTCATCGCTGTGACCAAGGCGGCAAGCCTTTCTCAGATAGAGGAAGCATGGAACTGCGGTGTCACCGAATTTGGTGAAAACCGCGTTCAAGAAGCCCTGAAGAAACGTCAGGCTTTGGCACCGTCCCTGGTGCAAAACAGCAACTGGCATTTCATCGGGCATTTGCAAACCAACAAGGTAAAGCAGGTCGTCGGTCAATTCGCTCTCATACATTCGGTGGATTCATTGCATCTGGCTCAGGAACTTTCAAAGACAGCAGCCCAAAAAGGCATCAGGCAGAACGTTCTCCTGCAGGTCAAGATTCTTCCCGATCCCGACAAGAGCGGTTTCACCGAGGTGGAATTGAAGAGCAAGATGGCTGACCTGATTGCCCTGCCGGGCATCAACATTCAAGGTTTGATGACCATCACGCCGATCAGTGATGATCCGGAAGTCGGTCGCGCTTGCTTCAACGGTCTGGCTCGTTTGAAAAGCGAACTCGAAGATGCTCATGGCATCAAGCTGAGCGATTTATCGATGGGCATGACGAACGACTGGCAAGAGGCCCTCGATTGCGGATCGACCATGATCCGAATCGGCAGAGCCATATTCGCAGAGGCAAGTTAGGAAAGTTTGAGACGTTCAGTTGAGTCAACCTTGAGCAGCGGTTGACGGAGAAAGAAATCAAAAGTTTTGTAGGGAAATTGGCTGAATAAGCCGGGCTGGCAAGGAGGAAAGCGGTGAGTATAGTACAAAAATTCAAGAGTTTCTGGTTCGGACCCACCGACAATTACGACCAGGAGGATTTCGAGGATCTGTTCGAAACCTCAGATGATGTTTACGCGACCAACGGTCAACTGGCTCTCGACCGTCAACCGGTGGAGGCACCGGCAGCGCCTCCACAAGTGCAAATGAGATACGGCAATAAAGTGGTCGAGCACCCGAGCGCTGCGGCAGCCTCGGAAGTTCTGGTCATCGAACCACGGCAGTTCGAAGAATCAATCGAGATTGTCGATCATCTGCGCAATCGCAAATCCGTTCTCCTCAACCTTCACATGCTCGACAACGAGCAATCGCAGCGGGTGGTCGACTTCCTCTCCGGAGCCACCTGGGCGATTGACGGACACCAGCAGCGCATCGGTGAGGGCGTATTCCTGTTCGCACCAGCCTCGGTGACTATATCGACCGAGTCCAACTCAGCAAAAGCATTAAAGGATGCATTCTGGACGCATACCCTCTAATTGCTTGTTGAAACCGAATATGGTGCCGGCAGCGGGCCGGGTTCCAACCTAGAATTTAGAGCGGAACCAGAACTCGGGATTGCTGGCTTCATTATTGACATAGACGCTAAAGTGCAAATGTGGGCCGCTCGCTCTTCCTGTGTGGCCCACGTTTCCTATGATCTGTCCGGCCTCGACCGAATCACCCTCTTTGACCTTGACCTTCTGCATGTGTATGTAGATCGAAATTACGCCTCTGCCATGATCGATGGCGACGCAATTGCCGTGCAGTCGCCAGCCGCTGTGCGCCAGTATCACCACCCCTGGTGCGCAGGCGTGTATGGCCGTGCCCTCACCGGCGGCGAAATCCAATCCGGAGTGGAAATAATCCTTCAAGTACTTTCCATTCACGATGCGCTTCAAGCCAAAGCGCGTAGACAATCGGCATGATGCGATCGGCTTTTGGAAAGCGCCTTGCCAGCGCTTCAAATCACTGACTGTAGCTTTGGCTTTATTCATCGCCTCTTTCTCGCCCGGCGAGGCGTTGAAGTTATTCTTCTCTCTGGGCAAATGCAGTCGTTGCGTCGCGAAATGAGCGTCATGCACGGCGATGCTCTTGCTCATGCCACCATATGTGATTTCGTAGTCTCCCGGACTCATAGTTGCCGGTATGGCGATTATCGCGGTGTATATCTCATTGCCGTTATTGAACTCGGGAAAGAGCTTGTATTCCTTGCCGTCGAACTTGATCGCTGCAACTGTCGAGTCTGCACCAGACCCGGCCTGGGACGGGGCCGGCACGCATATTTTTACAGGCTCACCCTGATGCGGATTGGCGTTTGATACCTGAATGCTTTGCTCGAGTAGAAGCGAATCAGGCGCACCGCCGGCTGATGATGCCGATCCCGGATGTAACAAGAAAAATGCGGCGACTGATAAACAAACGGAACTGGAGACGATAAAACTCAGCCGTCTTAATCGGCGTAAAGTTGAGAAGCGCGGCACCGATTGGATCTCCAGTGTGGTTCGTTGAAACGGATCTCGATGAAAGAGAGATACTTACTTGGCAGATTTTGGAACCAGTCGCTCGATGGCGTCCTTAAGCGCTTCGATCTTGTCAATGGGAATGGCAACCCCTTTTTTGGTCGGCTTTTCTTCCTGATCTTTGTCAAGATACCACTCGCGAATGTGGAGATACTTGGTGCCTCTGTATTCGCCTATGTAGACATTGATTGTCTCGCCTCTGGCCTTTTCATGAACTGTAATGCGCTCTTCCAAGGTCCTGTCCCTCCGATGCCGCTAGAGATATTTGGTGTTTTTATTAATCTGGATTCCCGAGCTTACTACTAAGAGTATATAAAAACTGAAGGATCAGCATTTAGAATCAAATCTCACTATCAACAGATTTTAGTCTTAGTTTCAACAGATTCTAGATACCACGTTTTATATGGCGCAATTCATTGACGAAGTTGAAATCGAAGTTCGCTCGGGCGACGGCGGCAACGGCATGGTGGCCTGGAGACGCGAAAAATACGAGCCCATGGGCGGCCCGGCCGGCGGCACCGGCGGCAAAGGCGGCGATATTTATCTGCAGGCCGTCAGCGATAAAAGTACACTGCTGGACTTTCGTTATAAGACGAAGTACCTGGCGGAGAACGGCCAAAAGGGCGGCTCGAAGAATCGTCATGGCAGAGACGGCAAAGACTTGATCATCGAGGTGCCGGTAGGCACGGTCGTCAAAGATCTCGACTCCGACAAAGTGATAGCCGATCTCGCGTTTGTACGGACGCGCATCATGGTGGCGCAAGGCGGTCGCGGCGGCAAAGGCAATGCGCTTCTGGCCACACCGACACGCCGGGCGCCGCACTTTTGCGAGCCGGGTTACCCGGGCGTGAGCAGGCGTTTGAAACTGGAGCTGAAATTGCTCGCCGACATCGGCATCGTCGGCTTGCCCAATGCAGGCAAATCGACGCTCCTGAGCGTTCTTACCCACGCCAAGCCGAAGATTGCCGACTACCCGTTCACCACCCTGCAACCACAACTTGGAGTGGTCAAATTCAAGGATGAAACGGACTTTGTCCTGGCCGACATACCGGGCTTGATCGAAGGGGCATCGCATGGTGTGGGACTGGGACACCGTTTTCTCAAACACATCGAGCGCACGCGCGCCATCGTTCATCTCGTGGACATCAGCTCAAGCACAATCGAAAAGGATATTGCCACCATCGACCATGAGTTGTCCGAGTACAGCAAAGAGTTTGGTCTTGGCACTCTCAGCCGTTTACCCCAGGTGATCGTCCTGAATAAAAGCGATCTAATTGATCGGGCAAGCGCCGAGCAAAATGAAAAGCTGGTCAAAAAAATCAAACCCGAGTCACCAGTGATGGTGATTTCTGCTGCCACCAGGGAAGGTACCAAAGCGCTGATTGAATTGCTGGCCGATTGGATGCAGAAGGCGAGACAGGAAGAGGAGCCGGCGCCTGAGGGCGACCTGCCGGCCGACCAGGATGCCCTGGCCGAAAACACCTGGGCCAGGGTCGGCTCGCGCTTCGACATCGAGCGGCGGAAAAATCGATTCGTCGTTTATGGTGAGCGTCCCGAGCGCCTGGTCGCCATCACCAATCTGCGCGATCCGGAATCGCTGCATCATTTATTCAAAACCTTGCGCTCCATGGGGGTCATAGATGCACTGCTGAGCGACGGCATAAAACCCGGCAACACGGTAGCGATTGCCGGGGTTGAATTCACTTACGGTGAGGACTGGGGTTGATTATTCCTTTTCTTTTTCTTTGCTCTCGCTCTCTTCCTCGGCGCTGAGCATTCTCTCCAGTCTTCTCAAATTCGATTCTTTCTCTCTCTTCTTCAATTTGCGCGTTCTTTTCACCACTTTAGCGGCGCGCTTCATTCCTCTTTGCTGAGCCATTGTTCTCTCCAGTGCATCGATCGATATGTCGGGGACATATGATACTACACCCAGATATTGCCAAGATATTTGATGCCTTTATTCAATGCCGAGTTCTGCCAGGAGCCGAGAATCTCGTGCCCGACAGGAGGAAAGAGGGTCAATTTTTCCAGGTCTTCCAGAGGGATGAACTCGACACCGGCCAGAACGGGCTCATCGCCGAGCTTCATAACACCGCCGATGATTCGCGCCTTGATAAAGATGTTTACAATGTGGCGGCTGCGATCAGGGGCAATTGCCTCCGACAAGAAGAGAAAGCGCTCGAATTCGACATCGAGCCCGGTCTCCTCCTTGAGCTCACGCACGGCGCATTCCTCAAATGTCTCGCCATACTCGAGCCGGCCGCCCGGCAAAACCCAGTAGCGCCGGTTGCCCTTTCTGTGCCTGACAAGCAGAATCTGATTCTCCTTGTTGAGAACCACTACCGATACTCGTGTTGTAGGTATGGTCTTGGCTTTCTGAGTAAAGCGTCTTCGGGGCAAAGCCGCTCCTTTCAAAGGGCTCGGTGCGAACCATTCGCACAGCATGCGGACTAGCAAATTGTACGGTACGCGGATCCAATCTGCTTTGCAAATCGATAAACTGGTCGATTCGGCAATTAAATCAGCTTCACGTCTGGTACCTTATTTGGCTATAAATGGATACCTGGCGACAAGAGGCGCCGAAGCGAAGGAGGCAGGCGTTCAATGACCCTTGAGCAGGAGCTGAAGGACTTGCATCAGCAGGCGATCGATGAGAGCCGGCGCTGTGACAACCTGGACAGACTGGAGGAGTTGCGGCTCAAATACATGGGGCGCAGCGGTCAAATTACCGCCATCCTGCGCGGGCTGGCTCAGTTGCAGCCGGACGAGCGCAAAGTGATCGGGCAGTTGGCCAATCAGGTCAAAGAAGATATCCAAAAAATATTGGACGAGAACAAACGCGAGCTCGAGAATCTGGCTCTTGGTGAGAAACTGGCCCAGGAAAAAATCGACGTCACCATTCCGGGCAGCCGGGGCTTGATCGGCCACATTCATCCGCTCACCCAGATCAGCGAAGAAATCATCGCGATTTTCTACAGCATGGGATTTGCCGTAGCGGAAGGTCCGGAGGTGGAAACCGACTACTACAATTTCGATGCTTTGAATACGCCCGCCGACCACCCGGCACGCGACGAGCAAGACACTTTCTACACCAGTGTCAGGCCTGATGTCCTGTTGCGCAGCCAGACATCTACCGTGCAAATCCGCGTCATGCAGCACGCCAAACCGCCCTTGCGCATCATTTCTCCCGGGCGGGTTTATCGCAACGAAGAGATAAACGCCCGCAAGTACCCGCTTTTCCATCAAGTCGAGGGTCTGCTTGTCGATCGCGACGTTACCATGGGACAGCTGAAGGGAACCTTGAGCGCTTTTATCAGGGCGCTTTTCGGCAAACCGCTCAAAACGCGTTTTCGTCCCGACTTCTTCCCCTTCACCGAGCCCAGCGCCGAACTCGACAGTCAGTGCCCATTTTGCGAAGGCAGCGGCTGCCGCACTTGCGGTAATCGCGGCTGGCTGGAACTGCTCGGCTGCGGCATGGTCGATCCCAATGTTCTCAGGGGCGTCGGCATCGATCCCGAGGAATGGAGCGGGTTTGCATTCGGTATGGGAATCGAGCGTCTGGCCATGCTCAGGTATGGCATCAACGACATCAGACATTTCTTCAACAACGATGTCCGCTTCTTGCGCCAGTTTTAACAACCATCGAGGAGATTGAGCGAAGCAAATGAAATTGTCGTACAACTGGCTTTCCGATTATGTAGACTTATGCGATCTTTCACCGGCGCAAGTGGCCGAGCGGCTCACCATGGGAGCCTTCGAGGTCGAGGAGATTGAAGTTGTCGGACCCGATCTGGTCGGGCCGGTGGTGGTCGGCGAAATAGTCGAAATTGCGCGCCATCCCAATGCCGACAAGATCCGGCTTACCAAGGTAAAAGTCGATGCCGCCGGCGAGCCGCTCGAGATTGTTTGCGGCGCTCAAAATATTGAGGTCGGTCAGCGCATCCCGGTGGCCCTGCCGGGAGCGATTGTGGTGAATCGCAAAACAGGCGAGAAGCTGCCCATTAAAGCCTCAGCGATCCGAGGTGTGCACTCCAACGGCATGCTTTGCTCCCCGCCCGAGCTTGGTATCACAGATGGTGACAGCGAAGGCATACTGATTCTCTCAAAACCGGGAGAAAATGGAATCGACCTCGGCATTGACGTGATCGAGCATATGTCGCTCAAACCTGATTACATTTTGCATGTCGCACCGCGATCCAATCGTGG
>JAJPJO010000088.1 GCA_021324135.1 Pseudomonadota bacterium | reverse complement strand
TGCCGTTTTCAAATCAATCAAACCATCCTTGAGAAGCGACTGCGCCTGCACCGCGGCTTGCAATATCGTCTCGCTCGTTTTCGCTGTGAGCAAAAGCGTGCGACCGACCGGCAGTCCTGTTTCACGCGCCATGCGCAGACACTCCTCGAGATCGTCGCGCGTGATCATGCCGGCGTCGATCATGAGGATGCCAAGCCTGATTCTCTTCGTATCGGATACCGCCATAATCCTGTTATTCGTGTCTCTCTGATCCTCTGCCGCTTGTCTCATTTTGGCGGCTCGCCCCAAGCTGAATAGTTCCACCCAAAATTATGAATGAACCATAAGGGTAATGTCATAAATTATTGAAGATATCAAGAAATCTCACTTCTTCTTGCTCGCCTCAAACTCATCCAGAGCCTTCTCGAATTCTTTACCCAACGTCACCGGCACCGTTTTGCGCTTTTCCATGATCCAGGTGCTTACCGCCAGGTGGCTGTTCTGGGCGACAGCGGCCTTCTTCAGGTCATCCTTGACTGCACTGAACGGCACCATGCCATTGCGAGGACGGTCAGTCAATTTGACTATATGCCAGCCGAACATCGTCCGCACCGGCTCCGGACAGACTTCGCCGGGGTGCAACTTTTGCAGTTCCTGGTAAACCGGTGCAAGAAGCTTGTTCTTTTTTAATTCGTCCTCGGACACATAGCCCATGTCGCCGCCCTGTTTGGCCGCTCGCATCGGCAGGTCTTCGGTAACCGTGTTGCACAAATCGGCGAAGTTAGCGCCGTTCTTGATCTGAGCCAGTACACTCAGTGCCTTTTGATGCTGACGCTCTTCGGTGTTCTTGATCTCTTCCTCGAGCGCTGGTCCTTTGAGATCGGGACGCTGCCTCATAACCTGCGTTCGCACGCTTTCCATTGCACCGAGATCCTGCATCGGCGCAGCGATGACAATTTGAGAAAAACGAATGTAATTCTTGAATCGGTCGAGGTTGTCTTTGTAGAGCTGCAGGATATCACTATCTCGAACTTCAGCCGTACCGTTGATTTTCTCCTTCATCAAGTCGGCGAGAAATTGCTCGATAAGTTTGTCGCGCAATTGGTTGGGAGAAAGATCGGCGAAGCTGGCGAGTTGCTCGAACTCCGGACCATGCTTGAATTCTATATAGCGGTGAAAGGCGACCTTGGCCAGACCGGATTTTCTACCGGCATCGACCAGCAATGATTGGTTGATCAACTCATTCGGCAAACCCATCTCCAGCTCACGGCTGGCCGTCTTCAAAGCACGCCCCATCTCCAGGATCTGGCCTTCGAATTGCTGCTCCGTCAGTTTATTCTCCTGAAGAAATTTTTGCAGGTTATTGCCGAGCGCCGCCTTACCATCTCTAATCAGGCGAGCTTTCTCTTCATCTGTAAGCTGCACTTTCAGCTTCTCCGACTGCTCCAGCAGCGGCATACGCTTGGAAGGATCCATTTGCAGGATGGAGCGAACTCGATTCTGTCTCTGACGCAGAATAAACTTATAGTCGCCGACATAAACCGGTGAGTCGCCGACGGTGCACATGATCGTCTGGTCGGGCAACTTGTACTTGTTTATAACCTCGGCCAGGCTCTCGCAGGAGCTCAGCTTGTTAAACACGGCTGCATTGGCCGCTTCGATCTGGGCGGCAGTCTGGGTCGCCGGTGTAGTACCGGATGTGGTGCCGGTCGTGGCACTACCCCCGGTGCTGGTATCTTGCGGATTGGTGCTCTTCTGCGCGCATGATGAAATCAATGCGCTGAAGCTGAGGGCAAAAATGGCAAGACGAATCGAGGATCGTAGTTTTGACCGCTGCCTTGAAGAATCATGAAATTGCATTATCAGCATGTGGATATGAAGCGCTTCGTGGGTTTCTGGACTTCTTTTGCCAGTTTGGGCTCGTTTTTAAGCCTATAGAATAAATATCCGTCAAACAACATTAGCTTGATAATTTGCAACCATAGCACTTAACAGTTCCTCAAGCAAATTGAGCTGGTCGAGTGGCGTAATGCCGTCCGCCTTGACAATGATGTATGGGCTGGAGCCCTGCCCGCCTGCCAGTCCGGGCTTGTAAGTCGTGACGCGCGAGAGGTGCTTGGGCAGCTGATTTTGAATCGGCAGCCAGTCCTTGAGCCGAATGTTGACCGAGAGCCTCAGTCCCTGGAAATCCGGCTTTATCTGCGCGATGCCGGCGCGGCTCGCCAGCAGTCTCAATTTGACAACCTGAGTCAATTGAGCTGCCTCGCGCGGCACTGGACCGAAGCGATCTTTCCACTCCTCGATCAAGCGCTCGAGCTCTTTCTCGTTGCGCACATCGGCAAGACGTTTGTACTCAAGCAGCCGCTGCTGGTTGTCTTGAATATAAGTTTCCGGAATGAAGGCGGTAACGTTGATATCGATCTGGCTGTCGAGATCCCTGGCGACACCCTCGCCTTTCAGCTCAGCGACCGACTCTTCGAGCAGCTTGCAATAAAGATCGAAACCTACCGAAACCATGTGACCGTGTTGCTCGGCGCCAAGAATGTTGCCGACACCGCGAATTTCCATGTCCCTGAGCGCGATTTGATAACCCGAGCCGAGCGATGTGAATTCTCGAATCGCTTTCAATCTTCCCTGGGCCTGCTCGGTTATCACCTTCTGCGGGCGATAGAGACAATATGCATAAGCCTGCACATCGGAGCGCCCGACCCGCCCGCGCAACTGGTAGAGCTGAGCAAGACCGAACTTATCGGCTTCATTGATGACAATCGTGTTGACGTTTGGAATGTCGAGACCCGACTCGATGATCGTGGTGCAAACGAGAATATCAGCCTCCTGCGACAGAAAGGCCAGCATGACGTTTTCCAGCTCATGCTCAGCCATTTGACCATGCCCGATCAGAATTCGCGCCTCGGGAACGAGCTGCTTCAATTCGTATGCCATTTGCTCGATCGTCTCGACGCGGTTGTGAACGAAATAAACCTGCCCGCCGCGCTCGAGCTCATGAAGAATGGCTGTGCGGACAAGCGGCAGTTTGAATTCACCGACGAACGTCTTGATCGGTGCTCTGTTGGTGGGCGGCGTCGTGATCAAAGACATATCACGGGCACCGGAGAGAGCCATGTGCAACGTGCGTGGAATCGGGGTGGCGCTCATGGTGAGAACGTCGACCATGACGCGAAGCTGTTTCAACTTCTCTTTGTGCCCGACGCCGAAGCGGTGCTCTTCGTCAATCACAACCAGGCCGAGATCTTTGAATGCAATATCCTTTTGCAGCATGCGATGCGTTCCGACCACGACATCGCATTCACCCGTGGCCAAACGCTGCACGACCTCGCGCTGCTCTTTAGCGCTTCGAAAACGGCTCAGCAAGCCAACCCTGATTGGATAAGCGGCGAAGCGCTCCGATATATTATTGAAGTGCTGTTGAGCTAGTATCGTAGTTGGTACCAGAATGGCGGCCTGCCGTCCCGACATGACCGTTTTAAAAATGCCGCGAATGGCGACTTCGGTTTTGCCGAAGCCGACGTCACCGCAAATCAGCCTGTCCATCGGCTTGGGAGCTTCCAGATCCTTCTTGACGTCGACGATTGCGTTCCACTGATCGGGCGTTTCCTCAAAGGGGAATGCCTCCTCCATTTCGTATTGCCACGGAGTATCGGGTATGCACTGGAAACCCTCTTGCTTGGCGCGCATCGCATAGAGGTTGACGAGGTCTTCGGCAATTTGCTTGACCGATCGCTTGACGCGCTTCTTCGTGGACTCCCACTCGGCGCCGCCCAGGCGCGACAAGCGCGGCTTATGATCGCCGGCGCCGCGATAACGCGATAGAAGGTTGATTTGATCGACCGGACAATAAAGGCGGTCTTCACCGGCATACTGAATGGTTAGATATTCACGTTGCTGGTTATCGACGCTGATGCGCTGCACGCCGATGAATTGCCCGATGCCTTGCTTGAGATGAACGACATAGTCCCCGATCTTCAAATCGCTGACCGATGTAAAACGTTCATAATTCTTGTCCGTCATCGGACGGCGATAAACCGTAGGCTTGCGCTTCAGCCCGAACATTTCGCCGTCGGTTATGGAGACCAGCTTTTCGGCTTCCAGGCTAAAGCCGTGAATGAATCCATGACGCGTCACCCAGACCGAATCATCGCCCCCGGTCATGGCGGCCAGATGACGCATGATCACTGCATCTCTGTTCGATTGACTTGGCTTGGCTTTGGCATCGGAGTCGGAATCGCCGCCATCCACTCCATCGCCCGATGCGTTGTCGCCTCTGATAATGGTGGCATCATGGGCGCCGGCAATATATTTTGAAGGACAATCCCACTCTTTGAGAATGCCGATCAGGCGCTGCGGTTGCTCGGTCGAAATAACAACCCGATATTGTTCCTGCCGCCACTTTTTGATTTTTTGAATGAGCAAATTCATCTCATTGCCGAACTTGTCTACAGGCTTGGCATGAAATTCGACGACCGCGTCCTTGCTTTCCTCGTCGAACACGGGCAGACTGGAGAGAAAAATGCGCTGATTCTTCTGGGTCGATGCCAGGACTTTGTCTGATTCCAGGTGAAGTTTGCACGGCAGAGGCAGAAGCCGTCCTGTCTCGAGCCCTTCTTGCAGAGCGCGGTCGAGCTTCTCCTCATAGCTTTTCAGACTTTGCGCGACGGCATCCCATTCATCAAAAGCGACAATCGCATCCTCAGGCAAATAATCCAGAAGTGTGGCGCCGAATCCGCCGTGAACGTACGGAGCATAATATTCAACGGACTCGGGATAACTGCCGACCATGAGCGTTTCAAGATCGTTATCCATGACAGTGCGCAGTGTTTCTGCTCGCTCCTCATCCAGACCGGCAATCGTTTCTTCGGTCACCTGGCGCAGTTTGGCAATCAGTTGCTGCTTGGCATTCTCCTCGCTCTCGAGAATAATCCACCAGCGCGGCGTGATCGATACGCTGTTGCGTGGTTCGACTGAACGCTGGCTGTCGATGTTGAAGATACGAATCGATTCGATCTCGTCACCAAACAGCTCGATGCGAACAGGCAATCCGCAGGAAGGGAAAATATCAACGATATCACCCCTGATACTATACTCACCGCGAAGAGTGACGAGCGACTCTCGAGCATAACCCAAGCGGCTCAGAGCCAAAGCCAGATCTTTCGTGTCGAAAGCGTCCCCTTTTTTGAGCACCAGCGTGTTTGAGGTAAGCACGTCGGCGGACAAAACGCGTTGCATCAAAGAGCGAGCACTGACCAGCACCACATATGGTTCTACAGGTTTGGAGAGAATATGCTCCAGAACCTCGAGTTGCGAAGCGACGTTGTCAGGACTGGAGAGCACCTGCTCGTAAGGGGAAACCTCCGATGCCGGATAAAGATAGACGGGATAACGGCTGAGGTTGTTGTATTCCTGATGGTAGAAGGCACCGGCGTGATTGTCGGGCACGATAAGAAAAAGCGGGCGCCGAATCTCGTGCTGCAGTACGCTCAAAACCAGCGATTTTGCCGAATCGGTCAGCCCGGCGAGATTAAGCTCATTGCCCGCCGCGCCGGCTCCAGCCGTTCGACCCCGGGCAGTTCGAGCCAACAAGCGGGCATAGTTCGGACTGTTGACAAAAACTTGATGCAGCGCGTTAGCTAATGGGTTTTCTCGCATGTCACTGATTTTTGTGGTTCGGGATTGCCGCGGACCTGAACCGAACAAGGCTCTTCCGCTCACGGGATGCTTCAAATCTTGCCCTCCGATCATGGGCTTAAAGCCTGAATGGCGCACCAGATGCAGGATCGGGCAAACGTCTAATGATAACACACCGCTATTGGCCCGGACCACCGCCCGGGCAGGATTTTTATGCTTGCAAAATGGGCATGTTTCTCATATACAATTTCTACTGAGTTCATGAGCTTCAGGTTGCAGTCGCAGTTGTTAAGACTCTTCATAGTTTCTATAGTCCTGCTTTTGATGCCGTTTTTCGCCAGTCAAGGCGCATTTGGGCAGCAGGAGTCCCTCAGTCCGGACATTCAGGCGTCACTGGAGAGCGGCATCGAGCTGTTGCGGGACGGCAAAATTTTCGAGGCGCGCCAAGAGTTCGAGCACACTCTGGAGCTGGATTCTCATTGTTATCAGGCTTACAACAATATCGGGCTGACCTATTACCGCTCCGGGGATCTTAAGAAGGCAGCCGAAAATTATATGAAAGCGCTGGAACTGGAGCCGGTCTTCGTTCCTTCCATCACTAACCTCGGCGCTGTCAGGCACCAGCAAAAGCGCTTGAAAGAGGCGACCAACCTCTACAAGCTCGCGCTCAAGCTGAGCGAAGGCAAAGACGCCGAGATTCAGTACAACCTGGCAAATGTTTTGCGCGACCAGAAAGACTACAAAGAAGCCGAGAAGCACTACAACGAGGCTATCAAGCTGCGTCCCGATTTTCATGCCGCGCACAATGGGCTGGGCGCCACATACTATTGTTTGGAACGGCTCGACGACGCCGAAAAAGAGATTCGCGCCGCCCTCAAGCTCAAGCCCGATTATGCGCTGGCCTACTACCATCTCGGTTTGATCGAAACCGCCAGAAAGAATTACAAGGACGCGATCGAAGCATACGAAAACTCGCTCAAATACGAAGAGGACAAGGGTAACGCTGAAGACACAAAAGGCAAGATTGCTCATGTGAGGCAGTTGATGGAGGAGAAATCCAACGCTGCCACGGCGAAACTGCCTCCGCCGGCTAATAATGCGCCTCCCCCCAACCTCGCAACCGCGATCGACAAGAACGATTTCAAACGGGCTGCTAACGAGCTGCAATTGAAGATCGCGCTCAAGCCTCGAGATGCGGTTTTGTGGAACAACTTCGGTCTGGCTCTGCGTTACCAGAAAGATCCGCAAATGCTCGATCGCGCCATCAACGCCTTCAAAAGAGCGCTCGAATTGAGCGAGGGCATGATGTACCAGAGCAGCTTCAATCTTGCCCAGGCGCTGCGCGCAAAAGGTGATCTCGACGCGGCCGACACTGAGTGTCTCAAGGCGATAAAGATTGCTCAGGCACGCAGCCAGGTTTGTCCGGAAGTGCATAATCTGCGCGCCATGATTCTCAAAGGAAACGGCAAGCTCAGTAAAGCCAATGACGAGTATCTCGTGGCCATTCAACAATCGGCTGGACGCTTCCCGATCTTCCACTACAACCGGGCATTGCTTCTGGAGAAGATGAATAAAACGAAGGAAGCGCGCAAAGAGTACAAGACATATCTCGAGCGATCTCCGCATGGATTGAACGCGCAACGAGCCAAAATGCGTCTGGATCTGCTCAACCTGGAGAGCGCGAAGTAAGAAACGGGCGCTCGCGCATTCCCTATCGCCTTAACACATCCTGCTCTGTCCCCTTAACGCATCCTATTCAAGCGAATTGTTGCGGAACGTCCGAGCCGGCGACATGTTGTCAGCATGCCTGGACAGTTTGTAGTAAAATGACCCGATTAGGCTTGATTTCTTAATGCATTCACATCCGCATCATGAGCGACACGGATAAGTTAAAACTAGCCCAGGCAGAAGCTGTGACGGGTCAGGGCACCTGTCCGGTGACGGCCGTGCCGCTGCCGGACGATACTTTTGGCGAAACGACAGACATCTGTGCGACACCGACGCCTGAGGATGTCGAGCGCATCGCTAAGACGGCTTCCAAACGAGTCAGCAAGCCAGTTCCAAAAAACAAAGTGCGGGTTGCGGTATGCATGAGCGGCGGCGTCGATTCGAGCACCACTGCTTATCTTCTGATGGAACAAGGTTATGACGTCGTAGGTGTAACCGGCTGGCTGATCAAATCCGGCAGTCGCTGTTGCGATACAGGGATGGTTGATGCCGCGCGTGTTTGCGAACAGCTCGGTATCGAGCATCATGCTGTCGATTTGCGAGAACTATTCAAGTCTCAAATTATCGATCAGTTTCACCAATCTTATTCAAAAGGACGAACACCGCTTCCGTGCAGCCTTTGCAACACCGTGATCAAATGGGGGGCTTTGCTCAACTACGGGCATAAGCATCTCGACGCCAAGTATGTCGCCACTGGACATTACGCCAGAGTTGAGGATACGCCGCAGGGCAGGCGACTGGCGCGCGCTCGCGATCCAAGAAAAGACCAATCATATGTATTGTGGGGTCTGACCATGGATCAGCTCAACGCGACCCTTCTTCCTCTGGGTGATTACAGCAAGGACGAAATCAGAGCCATTGCCAACGCGCAAAAATTGGCGACAGCAAACCGCCCGGACAGTCAGGATCTCTGTTTCATTCCAATGGGAACATCGCCGCAAGAATATCTGGCTAACTTCATCGTCGAACAGCCGGGCCCTATCCTGCATGCGCTATCCGGTGACCTTCTGGGTTACCACAAGGGCACCCACAATTTTACGGTCGGACAGAGAAGGGGTCTGGGAGTCGCGCATAGCGAGCCTCTTTATGTCACCTCGGTCGATCCGGACACGAGAGTAGTCTATGCCGGACCCAAAGAAGCACTGCTGCGAAACGAACTTACCGCCAGTGAAGTTAATTGGATTATGGAAAGTCCGCCGGACGAACCATTCCGAGGCAGAGCCAAAATCCGCTACAACAGCCCTGCCTGCGAAGCCATGATCTACCCGATGGATGAGGCTCGCGTTCGCGTGGTTTTCGACAGCCCGCAGCCGGCGATTACGCCCGGACAGGTGCTGGGAGTTTATGACACAACCGATACATATATTCTCGGTGGCGGTTGGATAGACTGATCATGCAAAATCTTCTCAACAAGAATAAAATAGGTTGATAAAGGAATCTACCCCATGGTAAGTTCCTGATGAATTCTAGGTTGGGGGGACGCCGTGCTCGGTCGTTTTCGCTCAAGAGCCGGCAGGCTCGCTTTTCTCTTGGCTCTACTGGTGGTGGCATCCGCGACAATCGGCAACACACCGGCCGAGGCGCGCCGTAAGTCACACGCACACGCCTCGCGAGGCCACGCCGCTTCGCGCTCACATTCTCGCGGCTCCCGGGGCTCAGCCCGCGGTTCCCGCCGCGGACGGGGAGGCCGTCACATTGCCTCGGGCGGAGGCCGGCGCGGAAGACGCGGCAGGCACCATCATCATCACCACATCGTCCACCACCCGCGCTATGCCTATCCTGTCGAAATGTTCATGATCAATGCGCCCGATTTCGATGCCAGCCCGCTGCCGCCCGATCAGGCATCGGAAGTGGCGAATGCATTCGTTCATGGAATCGCAGAGAAATACCCGGCGCGCACGCTTGTGAAAGCCGGGGTGGTGAAATATCATCCTCTGCACGGCGGCATTTATTGGCGTCGCGAGCCAGTCAAATACATCATCATGCACTCAACTGAAACGGGTGTTCCGGTTGGCGCTCTCAACGTGATCAATGGATGGAGTTCGCTCGGACGCAGGCACCCCGGCGCCCAGTACGTCGTCGATCGCGACGGCACGATCTACCAGTCGGTCGATCCCGATCTGGCCACTGTTCATATAAACATTTTGAAAACGTTGCCGGGCATCAACAACGACAACAGCATCGGCATCGAGATAAATCACACGGGCAGCCAGAGCTATCCTGAAGTCCAGATACAGTCTGTCATTCGTTTAGTCACCTACCTCCAGGATAGGTACCAGATTGACAACGAAAATATCGTCACTCATCGATATGCCCAGCGGGGAGATCACACCGATCCGGTACGATTCGACTGGACAGGCTTTTTGTCTGCCAAGGATCGCTACAGAAACCAGGCGATTGCATACAAGATGAATAACATGGAAAAGCAATCGCAAACCTGGGGCGAATATACGGATGAAGAACCAAGCACTTATCTGTTGCAACCACATACGATGGCACCGCTTCCAACAGGACGACCACTGGCAACAGGCGGAACTGCCGGAACCGGATTAAACAGCAGTCCATCAACCCCAGGTATCGGCAATGTGCCGCCTCTAGCAAACGGCAGCACGCTCCCTATGGGAAGAAGTACAATGACACCATTCCCGGGCCAACCTGCCGTGACACCATTCCCGGTGCAACCTGCCGCGACACCACCCCTGGGGCAACCTGCAACGGATCCCCTCACCGGACGTCCGGTAGCACCACAGATCGGCGAGCCCGGCGTGGCACCGCCGGTGGGGCGAACGCCACTACCTGGACAATCCCAACCTCCCGCGCGGCAAACGCCACCGCCAATAGTGCAGCGCACACCGCAAGGATCACCGGGGCGCCCCACAATAGCTGCGCCTTCATCATCGGTCCCGGAAGGCTCATTGCGAGGACCAATTGAAGTTGGTCCGGATTATGTTGACGACTTGAAGAACGTAATGCCCCAGCCATAGCAAATGCACATGAAGGTCAAACCGTTGCAGCCGAAGACACCGGCCGCAGCGCGAGAGACCGGCGCAGTCCAAGACACCGCCTCTACATCCCTTAGGGTGAGGCATATCTCTTGTATTAAATCTCAAATGTCACGCAATTGCAGGCAGGCTGTAACGCGGCTTCTAGACAGGGTTTCCGGGCGTTGAGCTAGCTCCGCTATGAATGATCCAGGCATAAAAATATATGCCTCACCCTAAGGCCCTAAGAGGCGACCATGCGCCACCAGAGCTTGACGCAAGCCACTCTTCAGCTCTTTACATGATAAAGCTGAGAAAGCTAGTCATTCAAACTTTGAATGCAGCCAACTTTTCATAGCCCAGCGTTTGCTTACCTAGATCGCTCTCTATAAGCACGATTTCGTCGATCTTGTGCGCGATTGGAAAAATGTCTCTGTCGACACGCACATCTGCAAACTTGATGCGAGTCCTTTGAGATTCGCTGTGCGACGACACTGACTCGCTTCGCGACGACACTGGCTCGCTATACGGAGAGTGGCTTTTTCGATGCTTCTTGTCATGAGATAAACGCATAACAGTCAGATGAGGCTTGAAGGTTTTGAGCTCATGACCATGCGCTCGTTCTTCCTTAGGGATGAACCTTCGCAGCGCATGCTCCAATCCGGTTGCAATTATCGGAATGTCGTTGGGCACCACATGCGGTGTTATGACACCGAGTCGCGCCTTTCGCTCGTTCGGCCATAGTTCGAGCTGCTCATATTGCAGAATCAATGGCTCGCCTGACAGTTTGAGCCCCTGCATGCATTCAGCTAAAGCTGCCTTGACCTCTGCGACCACTTCGCCTTTTACATTACCGAGGAACAACCAGGTAATGTGCAGTTTATCGGCTGCGGTCCAACGCACTTTTGTGTTCCAAACCTTACTCAAGTGCGCGTTCGCTTCAGCCAGCTTCAGAACCTTTTGGCAGCTTTGATCGCTGAGAAACGTTCCAATAAAAAGTCTTGGCATAAGCGCGAAAGGAAATGAGATGGTATAGCGCTACTTTTTCTTGCTTTCGGCGATCTGCTTTTTGATTGCTTCATCAATGCCTTGCGCGCCGCCCATTCCTTTAATGACAAAGGCAGCACCAATCGAAAACGGCAGGAGCATAATCAATAGATCGATCATTGTCACTGGATAGAAGGACAGGCTCAGCCCACTGATAATGGTGAACACCAAAAGGAAAAGGCTGACTACGGTGATTAGCCACCCCCACACGCTCTTGCTGTTATATACAATCCACCCGATGCCGAGCATCAACGGGAACAACAAATATCCCATATGCTGTCCGACCGGTATGCCCCACCAGTAGAAGGGCACGCTCGAGACGCGCACGTGCTGGAAGAGCATGAACAGCCCCAGGAGGAGCAGTCCAATGCCGCCGAAGTAATGGAGATCGGATTTGTGGACCGGCGATAGCTCGCTCGAAGTCCGCGCCGGCAGGTCAGTCGAAACGTGGCTCAGTTCGGTCGAGGTTTTATTGGGTGCAGTCAAATTTCCCCTGGTTTCCTTGAGGATGGTTGCCTCGAGCTCAACCAGTTTCTTTTGAATCTGCTCGTCCTTCATTCGCATTATTGGCGCACGGTCACATTAAACGCAACAATAAATAGCATATCACCAGGGCAATAAATGTACTATCACTATTCGTTTGAATAGACGCTTCCAGTCGCGCTGGATTGGGACGCACATGGGGCTGTTGCGCACCGCCTCTCTTGCAGAAGAGTCGGAGAGCGACGACACCACCGTTTGAAGAGAGGTTGCCTGCCGTCGGGAGCCGACCGTTTCCCCAGGGCTTCAGTATGTAGGCACCATATATGGAGTTACCTATATATATGACTCTCGCGCCGAATTAATCTAGGAATTAATGTGCAAACCGCATGAACAGCCGGTTTTAGGCTGAGAAATATGTCGCCGCCCCTTGATCAATGTAAAAATCTTGGTAAGAATAAGTAATGTGCTGCCTTACTAGAAAGTCAGGTGTTAATGAGCAGATCATGGTGGGTCGCAGCCCTCGTATCAATTTCCGTTTCTCTTACAATGCAAACAAACCCCGTCAGCGCCAGAACTGGTGCTGATCTCGCTAGCCCGGTCGGGCTGGCTGATGGTCCCGGCATCTGGGTCAATATATGGAGCTACCCTGATGGAGACCTGGAAGCGTATTGCTTGAAGCTGCACAATAGCGGCATCCGAAATCTGTTTCTGCAAACGTCACGCAGTAACACCCCTGCCATCCAACAGCCGGAGCTGCTTGGAAGGCTGATCGATACCTGTCACCGTTATAAAATCAGGGTGATCGCCTGGTCGTTCGGCGAGCTTGCAAATCCCGAAGCCGATGCGCATAAACTCGTCGAGGCCGCAAAGTTCAGGAGCGCGACCGGACAAAGTTTCGATGCCATCGCCGCTAACCTCGAAAAGGATTTGAACGCGGCCAAAGTGGAGCAATACAGCAAGATCCTTCGAGAAGAGCTGGGCAACAACTATCCGATGATTGCTGTCGTCTTCAGCCCATTGAACAAAGCTGCACAAGTTGCCCTGACGCCCTGGAAGTTGCTCGACAAATATTATGACGTCATCGCGCCGATGACTTATTGGAACAGCAAATACGCCAAACTCGAGCCGTACAGCTACACGAAGAATACGATCCAGAAGGTGCGCGAACTCGTCGGTCGACCCGATGTGGAAGTGCATGTAATCGGCGACGGCATGCATACGCACAGCGCCGCGATCAATGAATGCTTCAAGGCATGCCACGATACGGCGGCGACGAGTGCAAGCCTCTATCCGTTCCACAAAATGACGGAAGAGCAGTTCCAGTGCTTGACTTCGTATCATCAATACTTCCCGGTCAACTCGCGTTATCGGTTGGCTGCCTTCCACGAGCTTTATCGCACCGGCGCCTTTCCCGAGCTGCAAAACGATCCATCGCGCCCAATCCGCAGAGGCACTTATTATCGGCTGCTTGCCAGCAAGCTGAGCGAACGCCCGGACATTCAGGAAGCTGATGCCGTGCGGCTGCTCACCGACTATTCACTTCTGCCTCAGCAAACGGTAGAGGCGTTGCGCTCAGTACCGCTTTATCTCGACCAGCCGTTGGAACATAAGGAAGCATACGTGCTTCTCGCCTCGGTCATGGAAGGCAAAGCCTATGCGCGGGCGCATAAGATCGTTCTGGATGGCAGGAAACCTGTCAAGCTGACGCCTAAGACAAAACGCGGCGACTGGTTTGCCCTTCCGGCTATTGCCGGTCCGGTTGACAATCAGCAAAAGCAGGTTCTGACGTACCTCGACGCCGCCCAGATCGTGGTCAGCGCCGAGTCCGGCCTGAAATAATTATGTCTTTCGCTTATTCAAATTTAGGCGTATCATAGTAGACATGAATATATGCGTGCTCAAGCCTTCGGCGTCCTGATTCCGCGTCCGAACTTCGCGCCGAGTACAAACGGATTCTCGCTCAATAAACGCATCCCTTTGAAAGGCGATTGATGTTTTCAAGACGAGTTGACCACCCAGAACTGAAGTTATTCAAACTCATTCGCGCCTTCCGCGATTCCGTTGCAGTCGCAGCCGGAACATCGGGAGGCGCTTTTGGTTTCACTCTCATTGTTTTTAACCCCACGATCGCAAAGATCCCTAGTCAGAGAGGAGATTGCCTATGCAAGTCACCGTCACTGGTCGCAACATAGACCTTACAGAAGCGCTCAAAGCCTACGTAATCGACAAGCTGGAGCGCGCCCAGAAACATTTCGATCACGAACTGGTCTGTAAGGCGCTTTTGAGTGTTGCGAAGAACCCGTCCATTGCCAAGAGCCAGACTGCAGAGGTCACAGTGCAAGTAAACGGACAAGTGATTCGAGGCGAAGAGTCGACCGAAAATATGTACGCCTCAATCGATTTCGTCGCCGACAAGATTGAAAGACAACTGAGAAAGTACAAGACGCGCTACTACCACAAGGGCAACAAGCTCAAGGAAAAACGCCTGCGAATGGTCACCGCGCAGGGTGTCGATGTTGGAGCCGAAGTGGACACGGATGAGGAAGTTAAACGAGAAATCGTCGCTGAGAACAATGGTCCGAAAGTGGTGCGCTCCAAGCGTTTCGCCCTGAAGCCCATGGTCCCGGAAGAGGCGTGCAAGCACATGGACCTGCTCGGGCATGACTTTTACATGTTCGTCAATGCCGAAAGCGGGCATGTAAGCACCGTTTATCACAGGCGCGACGGCAATTACGGCTTGATTGAGCCGGAGTATTGATGGTAGCGCCCCTGGCGGACCTTCAAAATACGACCTTGTACACCCTGAAATAACTGAAAACTCGAGGCAGCAGCTCAGGATTGCCTGCCACTGTGGGCTTGTAAAGTTGAGTATTTTTCTTGGTTGCTTTCTGGGAGAAAGCCCATTCAAGATTCGTCTGAATCAATTAGAATCCATAGGGGGATGAACTCATGATTGTCATGAGATAGCCGGTTGGCAGGACCATTCGGCGCTTCCGACAGGATTGTGCATTCCCTCTGGAAGAAAGTGGATCTAATCGATAGGTGGTGTTGAAATTGGCGGCTCGGGGCATTTCGAAGAGGCAAGAGCGGTTCTTCCTTTTATTTGCGCTTGCGACATTACTAAATTGCGAGACGACTGACCCAGCGTTCGCGCAACAAAACGCTGATGTGGTCAACCTGAACAACGAAGCGGTTCGCGCGCTGGGGGCGCAGAACTACAGGCTCGCGATTCAGAAATTCGAAGCTGCTCTTAAAATGGATCCGACTTACGAATTGGCGCGGAAGAACCTGGCGATCGCTTATAACAACCTGGGCTTGCAGATGAAGGGCCAACCGCAGCAAGCGATCAAGATGTTCCACAAAGCGATGTATCTCGATCCCTCCAACGACACGACCAAGTCGAACATTCGCGCCATCATCGGCATGATGGAACGCGACCCGAATAAATTTTCAGATCGCGCCGATCTCGGCGATTTCGCGCGCAAAGAGGGCGACTTTGTTGGTGCCATCGTCGAGTACCAGGCCGCCTGTGCCATCAAGGATGATGCCGCGGTGCGCGAGAAGTTGGGCGATGTCTTCCGCGTCCAGGACAAGCTAGAGAGAGCCATTCAAGAGTACACAAACTCGCTGCGCATTAAGGACACTGCAGGTGTCGAGGTAAAACTCGGTCAAGCCTATCAAGCTAAAGGCGATGTGCCGAACGCGATCAAAGCGCTAGGACAAGCATTGAAATTAAATCCCGACGATGCCGATGTGCTCGATGCCCTCGTGGCAGCATGGGAAGATGCTGTTTCTAAGAACCCGACCTCGCCCGAGAACCACATCGGTCTTGGTCAAGCTCTGCAGTTCCGGGGCGATTTCGATCAGGCCAAAGAAGAATTCATGCAAGCAATTCGTTTCAGCCCGGGTCGCCAAAACCAGGTGGCAGCAGGGCTTTTGCAGAAGCTGCCTGAAGTGAGGAAACGCATTGAGCGCGATCGACACATCAATGCCGGGCTTGAATTTCAGAAGCAAAATAAATTTCAGCAAGCCCTCGAGGAATACAATCTGGCTCTGCAAGCCGATCCGAAGAATGCCGATATTTGGGTGAACGTAGGCACCGTCTATCAAGCGACGAAGGATTTCAACAGAGCATTGCAAGCTTATCAGCAAGCGCAGAAATTCGACTCATCGAACGCCCGCGCCATTGAAGGTATCAAAACCGCCAGCGCGCAATTGCGTGATGCCACGATCGACAGCCTTTCCAAGCAAGGTCAGGATCTTTTCAAAGCTAAACGCTTCGACGAAGCTATCAAAGTATACGGTCAGCTCTTGAAGATGGAGCCGGACGACGCGGCTACACACTTCAACCTGGGTGCGGCACTGGAAGCTGCAAAAGACATCGACTCGGCGATTCCCGAGTACAAGAACGCCATTCGACTCGATTCGAAAAACGAGCAATATGCTCAGGCTCTGGAAGACGCAATGGATGTCAAAGCGCAGCCCACGATCGACAAAGCCGTCGCGGCGCACAAAGCGAAAAAGTATACCGAGGCAATCGATCTGTACAACCAAGCCTTGCGAATGCGTCCGAAAAACGACGAACTCTGGTATAACCTCGGCGCCGCCTGCTACTCGCGCGAAGATTATCAGGGCGCACAGAGTGCCTATCAGCACGCTTACGAGCTGGCGCCCAAACAGCGCGCCGACGTTCTCTACTTCCTCGGCACGATTGATGAAGACGAAAGCGCAGGCACTAAAGCACTCAACGATTATCGTCGCTACATCAAGGAAGCGCCGAGTGGAACTTATGTAGCGCAAGCGAATGAGCGCATAAAAGTTCTGCAAAAAGATCCGACTCAAACTGTGAAGATCAAGTCTGAGGCTGATATCGCTAAAGAGAAAGATGCAATCGATTCCTTTAAGCAAGCAGTGGAATTGCAGAAGTCGAAACAATACGATCAGGCTCTGCCGCTTTATCAGAAGTCGATCAGCTTGATGCCGAACAATGCCGATTTCGTCTACGGACTGGGCACGCTGAAGCAGGCCATGGGACAGTATGACGAAGCCATCCAACTGTATGCCAAGGCGAAGACCATGAGCAAGGGCGACACGAAGATCATGGACGAGGCGATCACGGCCGCCAACCAGGATAAGGCCCAGCCGCTTGTCGACGAAGCCGTCAAGAAGCAGACGGGTGGTGACAATGAAGGCGCCGCTCCGCTCTATCAGCAGGCACTGCAGCTGATACCAAACAATGCTGAGGTTTGGAAGAACTACGGTATCGCCCTGCAAGACATCGATCAATTCCAACAAGCCAGAGACGCTTACGACAAGTCATACAAAATCGATGCTCAGAAAAACGTCGATTGCCTCTACCTGATGGCCGTGATAGATGAGCATTATGGACAGGGTGCCAAAGCGAAAAGCGAATATGACTTGTACTTGCAACGCTCCCCATCCGGACAATATGTCCAGCTGGCCAAAGGCCGTCGCGATGCGCTCGCGAAGAACCCGAGCGATACGCAGAAACTGCTCACTCGCGCCGAACGCAGCGGCATTCAAAATGCTGATGTGGCGTACAAGAAAGGTCTCGACGAGCAAAACAACAAGAATTTCGATGCCGCTATCGCCGACTATCAAATCGCATTCCAAGCCGTTCCGACCGAACCGGCATATCCGTTTGCAATCGGCACGGCGTATCAGGCTAAGAATGATCTGGACAATGCAAAATCGTATTATCAAAAAGCGATCAGCTTGAGCAAAGACAAAGCACAGATCAAGAAATTCCAGGAAGTGCTCGATTCGCTCGCCGATATCAAGGCCGGTCCGATACTGGAGCAGGCAAACAAGAAATATGCCGAAAAGGATTTTCCGACAGCAGCTCAGCTTTACGATCAGGTGCTTGCCATTACTCCCGACAATGCCGATGCCTTGCTCTTCAAAGGTGCTTGCTTGCAGAATATCGGACAATACCCGCAAGCTCGCACCGCCTATGAGCAGTGCTACAAAGTGGGCGGCAAGGCAAAAGCCGATACGCTCTATTATCTTGCTGTTCTGGATGAAAACGACGGCAATGCACCCGCCGCGATCGGACACTATACGAATTATATACAACAGGCTCCACAAGGTGGATTCCGTGCGCAAGCAGAACAACGGATTCGTGAGTTGCGCGCCAATCCAAAGAACTTGCAGAAGCTGACTACTGTTGCTGAGCAAGAACGCAGCCAGGCTGTGCAAGATGCGTACAACAATGCCATCAAGCTGCAGCAAGACGGCAAGCTCGATGACGCGCTTGTTCAATACAACAAAGCATTGGAAGGCATGCCCAATGAAGCCTC
>JAJPJO010000036.1 GCA_021324135.1 Pseudomonadota bacterium | reverse complement strand
CAGGATTATTCGCATCCATCATTACCGCTGTGTTTGCATGTTTGAGCGCTTCGCGAAGCTGTCCTTTATTTTTCAATTGCTCGGCTTGATACAGCTCGGCGGTTTGCGCTGCCATCACAGGCGGTGCGACCCCGGCGGTTGTGGATGCAAGTGCCAATAGAAGGGAGAGCGCGAGGGCTGAGAAGTTTTGCGACTTTTGCAATGAATCAGCGATTCTTATTTTCATGACCTTGAACATCTCTGCGGAAGGCTTCGATGTCCTTTCGATTAGGAAGAAGTATCATTGTCCCTGCAGGAAGAACATCTACATGCTCTTGCTTATAAATATCATACATGCTTTGAAACAGGGGTTGATTTATCTCGCGGATTAGCTGGCTGAGGGTTTCGTCATTGAGTTCGACAACGGCGATGTATTCGGGTGTGTCCCCTTCCTGAACAATGTACCAGGCGCGCGCTTCTTCATCCTGAGCCTGCGGCTCCTGCCCTTTATCGCGATCCAAGCTGTGCCGCATCGAGGATAGCAATGCGTCGGCGCGTTCGCGCAATTCATCTGACTGGTGAGACTGGTTAGACGCTTCATCCAGCGACTTCTGTCCGGACTCATGCGCGGCTTGCAACAAACTTTCCGAGGTAGACCGCAAGTCGTCGTCTTCAACCGATTCCAGATTTTGAGAAGTGTCGTTTGAGTGCAAGCGCAGTGCCCGGTGCTGCGCCGAACTGGTAAACGCCTGCAGCCGCTGCGAACTCTGCCCGTGCTGCACGCGATATGTACCTGATTCGGTGATTTCGGGACGGAGGTCGCGCTTAGGAATTATGAAGTTGTATTTGGAAAGAACGCCGCGGATCGTTCGAGAACCAGCTTCTCTTGCGAGTCTCTGTTGCGTGTCGGCATCAAGATGCAGATGCGCATCATCATCGAGTTCGTGTCCCAGAGGTGCTCGTCTTCCCGCTGCCGCGCCACCACGGGAGGTATCGCCTCTGCCCGATGTTCCAAATTTAGCGGACCCATCTCGTCCGGTGGCGCCCCGTCCTCCGAGGAGTCCTTTGCTCTGAGCCAAGCCTTTATTGAAGTTGTGCCGAAGGGCACCATCGGTGGTATCGGTGGCATTGCGCCCATCGGAGTCCCTGGACTTGCTTTTATTGCTTTCCGCCTGGATTAATCCTGATCGGGTCGGGTCATTAGTGCTCATGCCCGGCAGTTCGCCAGCTTTTAGAGGCGGTTGAGAGGGAGGCGTGGCCGCCGCGTTGGTATCGGGTATGATACCGCCTCTTGGTTGCCTCGCTGCTGGATTGCCGTAGGTCATCTTGATGTCCGGCAAACCTCCAGCGAATACATCGCCTTGCTCGTGCAACCTTTCGATTACAAGAGCCTCTCCCGCTGCGCCCTTCTGACCTGCATTTTCCTTGCCTGGCTGTGCCTTTTGTGAGGGATCAATTAGGGATTTATCAGGGGAACTGGAGGAATTTCCCTTCGATTCTTTATTGGCGCCCGCTTTCGAAGCCGGCGATTGCGCATCGATGCGGATCTTGCCCTGTTGAATCGGAACGGTGCCGGAAATATCAGCTGATCGGTTTCCTGTTTTTGCAGTATTCGAATTGATCAGCTTGCCGCCAGGGGTCATATCAGCTTGCGTGAATTGTCCGGGTTTAGCGGGCGTTTTGCCTTTGCTTCCATCGGCCTTCGCTTCTTCGCCGACGCCGCCTTGTGTCTTTTTGCCCGGTGATTTCGAACCAAACTCAGGCAGTGGAATGTGAATGCCGGCGAATGGAAATCCCGATGATGCGCTAGTCTTGCCAGAGCCAGCCTCGCTTACTTTCGCATCAGATGATCTGGTCGGTTCGGCGGTCTTTGTGGAATCGGGCGACTTTCGATCCTTCAAAATTTCTTGGATGCGAGTCTGAGCCTCTTCCAACTTTGCTTGCGCCTGCTCGATGCGGGTGCGGATTCCCGCCGGATCCTTCTGTCCTGATTGTCTTGGACCACCGGCATCGGCGGAGTCTTTTTGCGGTTGGAACTTCTGTCCAGGTTGAGTACTTTCGCCTGAACCTTTCACAGGCGCTTCTGGAGAGGCTCTGCGCGTGTCCGTCTTGCTGTTGATCGTCGCGTTTGTGCTCTCTGGTTCTGCACCTTCAAAACCCCAACGACCTTTGGCGGAGCTAATCTTTCCAGCTCCTTTAGCGCCCTCCTGCTCGGTTCCCTGCGCCCTCTGACCTTTTCCAGGGTTATTCTCAGGTTGGTTCCGGTCCGTATTTTTTTGCCCCTTTGAGTTGGGGTCCGTATTGTTTTGCGTCTTCGAGTTACTCGAGTTAATCCTGTCAATGATGGCGTCGGCAATTTCCGTGGCCGTCTTGGAAGGAACGGGCGGATTTCGTTTGCCGTCGCCCATGAGCATTCCTGGTTGTGAGCTGGAGTCGCCTCGGCTTGGGGGAACCGTCGGTTTGGGTGTCCGTCCGTCCTGCGCACCGGGCTCGATTTTGCCCTGCTTCGCAGTCAGAGGCTCGTCGGCTTCGCTTCGAATATCATGTCCGCGGTCTCCGTGCGGCGAAGCGACGGCGGAACCTTCGTTGCCGTGTGCACCAGTGGCGGTGCCTTGCGTACCTGTACCACGCGCACCGGGTTCGGTGCCGTGCGCGTCTGTGCCGCCGGCACCAGGAGAGGTGCCGTGTGCATCCGTGCTGCGTCCACTGGGAGCAGTGCCCCGCCCGCCTTCATCGTGAGGACCGCTTGAGGTGGCATGCCCGATGCCAGTGTTGTCTGCTGCTGCTGTAGACCCAGTTTCTCCTTTTGGCGCCGGAGTGGTCGGTCCGGCATCACCTTTGGTTCCGGGAGTGCTTGGAGTGGAATCACCCTTCGAACTTGGTTGTCCCGCATCGCCCTTGCCGGACGAGCCACCCCCGCCTCCACTACCACTGCCACTGCCACTGCCAACGCCCTGTGGCTTGGCGCCTGGTTGTGTTGAATCAGTCGAGGTGGAATGCGGCGACGCCGGTTCCGGCTTCCCTTCGCCAGGCATGCCACCCTTCGTAGAAGCTGAGGAGTCGCCTCTTGAACCGGCCGTACTGTCAGGCTTAGAGGCTGGCGATCCCTCGGCTTTAGTTGACGCTGATTCGGTTCTTCTAGTGGAATCAGTCTTGGTCTCGGATCCAGCATCGGCCTTCGCATTGGGCGTGCCGTCGGCTTTGGAACCTGATGTGCCGTCTCCTTTGGAGCCGGACGCGCCTTCTGGTTTAGAGCCAGGGTTGCTGTCCTTTTTGGAGCCAGATGTGTCTTCTTTTCCAGAGCCTGGCGCGCCGGTACTTTTGGTATCGTCCATAAACTTCTGCAGTGACTTACTGTCTGGCATTTGAGAAGATTCGTTTTTGGCGACTGATTGAGCCAATTCTCTTCTGCTATCGCTCTGTGTCGACTCGGCCTTTACCAAGTCCTCCGAGTAGCCGGACATGTTAGCCCCAGTCCGCTGCGGATAGCTGTTGGCGCCCCTATCCGTGTGCTGTGTCGGCGTACTGGTTGACTCATTGGCACCCTGATTGTACGACGTCTTTCCTGCAACTGCGCTATCTTGTTGCTGTGCGCCTCCTGATGTATTGCCAACATTCGCTTGTTCGGAACGATTTGGGCGTTCGGAACGAGCGCCATCGCTACTGGTGGTATCGCCTTTTTGTTCTATTCGTGGTCTGCTCTGACTGGCGCCCGACTCTGGCTGCTCATGTCGAACGGGAGGTGGCGCGTCCGTGTGAACCGAACTGCCAGCTGATCCCACGTTCTCCCCGAGCTGACCGCCTCTTGCAGTTGATGAGCTACCCTTTTGGGTTTGCGGGTCTGACTGTATCTGCATTGTGTCGGAAGCGCGGCCGCCAGGCACTCCGTCAGTGGTATTACGAGCGAGCT
>JAJPJO010000052.1 GCA_021324135.1 Pseudomonadota bacterium | reverse complement strand
CTCGCAGACAACCAGAGATTCTATGGAACAATTCCAGAGCGCGCGCCGGTCACGCGAAGCGATGCGGCCGGCATCCATTGCCGAACTATGGACTGCCTTGGCCAACCAACCGATCGGCGATTGGAGATTCTCCTTCCTTCTCAACAACTTGAGCATTGCCGATTGTGCAATGTCGTCCGGCTCTGTCAGTCCAATCTGCCCATACCGGCATGCCATTTTCTTTGCTGCCACAAACATTGAAACGATTTCTGCCCGTGATCGTTCTACTTCTTGCATGTGAACTACCTCCGTGTGATGAATTGGCTTTTCGCCGGAACACGGGGAACGGGGGCGGCTCCGCGGGTCAAGCGTCGCGGATCGTCAGGTAATAAGAGCGCGGCTTCTGGTGCGCTTGATGCGCGGTGGCGCTGCCCCCGTATACTGGAAAAACGAAAATTAGCCAAGACTCGCTGATGTCTCTGCTCCAGTCTCCGAGACCGCCTGCATCTCCAGTCGCCCAGTGCACGCGGCGGCGCACCTGCCGCACATGCCTGAACAGCGAAGAACCTGGGTCCCATCGTCAAGGACGGCGTTATGCAAAGCTTCACATAACGCCGTTTATGCAAAGTGCGTGATTATGCAAAGTACTTTAGTAAGGCTGCAATGAGAGTGACAATTCATCAGATTCTCCGGTGAGCATTGCTGTCCCGTGCAGTACATAATTGAGGGCAGTTGCCGCTGATACTCAAGCCCGTCAGGTTACGCCTATTTCGAATATTGCGCTTATCCTAATGTTGTGGTACAATTCAGTTCAAACCAGGAGGATTTGAATTATGGCTACAGCGCTGAGGCAACCAACGCTACCGACAGAGAAGGAAATGACACAGGCTCAGGCATCCCTGAAGTTGCTTAGGCAAGACCGCTCGGATACCCACTTCGCGATCGGCAGTCCGAGTGGCTTGAAGGTTCCAATCTCAGAATCCGCTTTCAATTTGCTGTTGAACATCCTTACAGAGATGTCTCGGGGTAATGCCGTGCTCGTCGTTCCAATAAACGCCGAGCTGACAACGCAAGAAGCGGCCGATTTGCTGAATGTCTCTCGCCCGTATCTTGTGCGGTTGCTCGATGAGCAAAAGATTCCATATCACATGGTCGGCAGGCATCGAAGAATTCTTTTCAAAGATCTGATGGATTATCGCCAAAAGTCTAGGCGTTCTCGCGTGAAAGCGCTTCAACAACTAACCGAGATGGATGAGGAGCAAGGAATTGCACTTGCTGAATGATGCATAGTCCTGGAAGTTACACCGTTATTCTAGATTCATCGGTTCTCGTTCCTGGCTTCCTCAGCAACTTTCTGCTTTGGATGGCTGATGCCGACCTGTTCCGTGTCAAATGGACGGATGATATTCATCAAGAGTGGATGCGAGGACGCAGAGAGCGATATGGACATGCACAGGCAGTCCTCGACGCCCGTAGGAAGGTGATGGACGAAGGCTTTCCAGATAGCCTGGTAACCGACTATGACTCATTGGTCGATGGTTTGTCGCTGCCAGACAAGGATGATCGACACGTGCTAGCAGCTGCCATCAAATGTGGTGCGAATGCGATTGTAACGAGCAATCTAAGACACTTTCCGGCTCACCTACTCGCTCCCTTCAATCTAGCAGCCATTTCACAAGATGACTTCGTTCTCGACCAAATCTATTTGACCACCGGCACTCCGCAAATCGTCGCTACCGCAATCATCCGGCACAAGAAGAGTTTGTCAAAAACACGAACGACATGGCGACAATACTTTGATACCATGGGCAAGCCAGGGGTTGGATTGCAAAAGACGCACGCTGAACTGATGAGAACAGAATTTCGAACTCTCATCGGAGAATTGCTCCGAACAGGGGATTGGAAGAAAGAGTAACATCAACCGAGGACTATGAAATTGCATGAGACTAGCAAATACGGTCAATGTCTTAGATGTTGAGCACGACAGTGGTCGGCTTATTGAAATCGGCTTAACCACGGTCGCGCTAAAAGAGCGGCAAATTTTGAAGACCTATAGCCTCCCCATAAAGATTGAATTCGAACTTGACAAAGATATTGTCGAGTTGACCGGATGGACTACAACAAAACTGCGCAAACAGGGGATCACCAGAGAAGAAGCTGTTCGAAGATTAGACAACTATGGGAGCAGCAACCGGCTCCTGGTTACCGATCACAGCGATGAAATTCCATTCCTTGAAGAGTCTCTTGGACGCTCTCTGAGTCCTCATCGTTTAAACGTCTCAATCCTGCTCGCACTACAAACTGGCAACGACATCAATCTCGGACTCGAGCAAATG
The DNA here is from genome assembly GCA_021324135.1 of Pseudomonadota bacterium. GTDB lineage: Bacteria > Cyanobacteriota > Vampirovibrionia > Obscuribacterales > Obscuribacteraceae > JAJPJO01. Next base: position 3,587 of record JAJPJO010000052.1, on the reverse strand, counting down.
CTTTCTCTAGTCGGCCTGGAGTTTGAAGGCAGGCAACATTTCGCAGCCGATGACTCCAGAAATATAGCTCGATTGTTTCTGAGATTACTAACCAAACTGGCTCCGTCTGCCGAGCAACATTCCTAAGATTCGGAAGTTTCCAATGTCGCTCCTGAGTGTCAGAACCCGTAACCGTCGCTCTTGTGCCACTCGCAAGGCATAAAACCTTACTAATCGCCCAATGGCTCAGCGTATATATCCCCTTAAACGTGGCTATAGTCCATGATTTGAAAGCATCATAATCCTAGCGCCCATGTACCGTTTCCTCGTCGCAAGGTAAGATCTTGCCAGTCGGTATCCCGATCCTTATGTATATATTTTTTGTGTTGCCAGCTTTGCCGGGCGCGCAACCATTGCCAATGATCACCAAAACTATGACCCAAGCGAATACCACTCCGGCGGGAGAGACACTGAGCGGCTCGGTGGAACGAGTCACGTTCCACAGCGAAGAAAGCGGTTTTTGCGTTCTGCGCGTCAAAGTGCGTGGACATCAGGATTTTGTCACGGTCACAGGTAGTGCTGCCTCCATATCGCCCGGCGAGTACGTCGAATGCTACGGAAACTGGTTCAACGATAAGAATTATGGGTTGCAGTTTAAGGCATTCCGCCTGACCGTTGTTCCCCCAAGCACGCTTGACGGTATTGAGAAGTATCTCGGTTCAGGCATGATCAAAGGTATCGGCCCGCACTTCGCCAAGAAGCTAGTGAGGGCTTTTGGGGAGAGCGTCTTCGATGTTATCGAAGAGACACCCGAACGAATGCTCGAATTGCCTGGCATAGGACAGAAGCGCAAAGAGCGTGTTGTCAGCGCCTGGGCAGAGCAAAAGGTCATCAGGGAGATCATGGTCTTCCTGCAATCATACGGAGTAGGTACCTCAAGAGCAGTTCGCATTTATCGAACGTACGGCAATGAGGCTATTGCAAAGGTCTCCGAGAATCCATACCGATTGGCACTGGACATTCACGGCATTGGATTTAAGACCGCCGATACTATCGCACAGAAGCTGGGCATTCCCAAGGACTCTCTGATCCGCGCGCAGGCGGGGGTGAGACATGTGCTCCAGGAGCTGTCGGGAGAAGGACACTGTGCGTGCGAGCGTGACAGGCTGGTTGAAACATCTTCCAAACTTCTGGAGATCTCTGATGACCTGGCGAGCACCGCACTCGATACCGAAGCGAAAGAAGGAAATCTCATCGAGGAGACGATAGACGAGCGTCCGCTCCTTTATCTCACCGCGCTGCATAAGGCAGAAATGGGGGTCACAGCAAGCCTTTTCAGGCTTGCCGAAGGACACGCAGCGTGGTCAACTATCAATGTAGAGAAGGCGATTCCATGGGTTGAGGACAAAGCGGGAATTCAGCTTTCTGATTCACAAAAAAGGGCAGTCGCTCTTGCTCTACAAAACAAATTACTGGTGATTACTGGAGGACCAGGCGTAGGAAAAACAACACTGGTCAACAGTATCTTGAAGATAATCGCCGCCAAGCAAGCCGAGATCTTACTCTGCGCGCCTACCGGGCGAGCCGCTAAGCGACTGTCGGAGTCAACCGGACTGGAAGCGAAGACAATCCATCGCCTGCTTGAGTTTGATCCAAAAGCATTTGGGTTCAAGCGCAACAAAGACAACCCCCTGGACGCAGACATCGTCGTTGTCGACGAAGCCTCAATGATCGACATTGTCTTGATGAACCAGCTCCTCAAAGCGATTCCCGATCGAGCTGCTTTGTTGTTAGTCGGTGACGTCGATCAGTTACCGTCAGTCGGACCTGGTGCCGTTCTTTCTGACATCATTAGTTCCGATGTCGTACCGGTAGTGAGGCTCACAGAAATATTCCGGCAAGCAGCGACATCAAAGATCATTGTCAACGCACACAGGATAAATCAAGGAAAAATGCCCGTGCAAGCCGGCAAGCAAAAAGAGCTATCAGACTTCTATTTTGTGCCGGCGGAAACTCCTGAAGAAATCAGCGATAAAGTGTTACATCTGGTCTGTGAGCGAATCCCCAAGCGGTTCGGTCTGGATGCCATCAGGGACGTCCAGGTGCTGACTCCGATGAATCGTGGCGGACTCGGAAGTCGCTCGCTGAATGTTGAGCTACAGAGACGCCTGAATGCAGATAGCGGTTCCCAGATCACAAAATTTGGCTGGAGCTATGGCGCTGGCGATAAGGTTCTTCAGACAGTCAACAACTACGACAAGGAGGTATTCAACGGCGATATAGGCACCATATCCAGTATTGACATGGAAGAATCAGAACTCACCATCGAGTTTGATGGTCGCGGGGTCAAGTACGATTTCAATGAATTAGACGAGATTACACTTGCCTATGCAGCTTCCATTCATAAGTCTCAGGGCTCAGAGTACCCGGCAGTTGTAATTCCCCTTGCCACGCAGCATTTCATGATGTTGGAGCGCAACCTGCTGTACACGGGGGTAACGAGAGGAAAGAAACTAGTTGTTGTAATCGGCCAGTCTAGGGCGCTGGCTATGGCAGTGAAGAACAAGCGCTCTGCGCGACGCATCACGGCTCTGGCATACCGACTGCGTGTCATGCATATTGGCAATTTCGCCACACAAGACAATTGAAGAACACAGGAGAACAGAATGAAAACCGATATTCAAGCAGTAAGCGAACAAAACTGGCTAAAGACATTTAGTGCCGGAATTGCAGCATTGGATGCAGGAAATCTGAAGACGGCTAAGAAGGAGCTCGAAGTGGCGGTCGATATCGCCCGGCAGCTTGAAATGACAGATCCCCTTACTGATAGCCTCATAGCACTAGGAGACGCCCAGCGTATGTCGGGTCTGTACAAAGAGGCCGAAGTAACTCTGAGAAGAGCGATCGACTTCTCATTCAAACATCCCGAAAAAAATCGAATTCCTTACGCATACTCCCTGGGTGCACTGGGTCGGCTTTTCATTGAACAAGGCAGAACAGATGAAGCCATTCATTTCTTGGAAATGGCCGTGAGCATGCTCCGCCATCATCGGGCCTCTGCAGAGCCTGAGTACCTCACAGTCTTTATCGCACTCATTACCTGCTACCTGGAGACACAAGAATTCGAGAAAGCCGATAAATTAAGCCGATACACGTACGATCTCAGCAAGGCACTTGTTGGTCCCGCTGATGCGGCAACCGTAATGGTAATGACCATGTGTGCCGCATCCGCTGAGGCGCTAGGGAAACAACGGAGAGCCGATATTCTCAATTGCCAAATTAGAACGATCATGCAAGAGCAAGAAAAGAGGGGGGCATCTGACGAGTTGGGAATCGCCGCTGCCATGCTTCGTCAACTCAATGCAAACGGCGCTGTTGATACGCGTCCCGTGGTATTCAGCTTCGGTGACGAAGAAGAAGTTGTCTGGGATCGCGACATTCCAACTTTTGGTGGTTCCAGTACCAACAAATCGAAGCAAGAACGTCGAGCCGTACGGTCGAAACCAAGCATTCGGTTAGTGAAAGACGACTGATACAAATTCATTGTTAATGGAGGCATTGCATGCACGGGTACGGATATAAGCCGAATAAACTCAAAGCCGACGATG